>JAICPY010000260.1 GCA_025929585.1 Steroidobacter sp. | reverse complement strand
TCGTGAACTGGATGCGGATCGAAGGCATGCCGAGCGTGGATGAAATCAATCAGATGAACATGGACGAGTACAACCGAATGTGGCCGAAGCAAATCGACCAACCCTCGCGCGTGGCAAAGGGTGCAAGCCGCTTCGATAAATGATGTCGCTCCAGCATGCGGTGGTTGCTTGGTGGGGCTCTGGATGGACTCTGTACACCCATCAAGTATCCAACAAATATCCGGGCCGATTGTCCAATTATTCGTGACCTAGTGTTTTTCGGAAGCTCGTAAGATCGTGAGCGGTCCGCTGGACCGTTATGAGTCGCTTGCGCAAGCAGGCTATCCTTTTGCAGTCGCCGTGATCGAGAGAACAACCAATCATGTCTTGGCTTGGCTTTCTGTTTCCGAAACCTTCCCTTGCTCGTTTCGCAACGGATCTGATAGCGAGTGCCGCGCGAGCGGGAACGCCGGGTTGGCGCTATAGCCCGGAGACGCAGGAACTGCACTCGCCGAACGGAAACGGCCGAATGGCGCTCACCAATGTATTTCTGGAATACACGAACGCGAAGTCATCCGCTCGATCCGAGCTGATTCGCAAGTACGTGTCGATCATGATCAGTATCGAAACCGAAGTTCCGAAACTGTGGTCAATGGCGCAGAAGTCCATCTATCCCGTGCTGCGCAGTCGACGCGATACGGTTGCACTGCAAATACAGTCGCGCGGCGAGACAAAGCCGTTCGCGCCACGCGTCGAGCTTCCGTGGCAAGGTGATATGGTGATCCGCATTGCCTACGATTCCGGCCCGGCGACCTCGCCTATCGCAGATGAACAGCTCGAGGTCTGGGGTGTCACAGCCGAGCAAGCATTCGAGCGGGCGCTGCAGAATCTACGCTCGCTGCAAAAGCCTCGGTGGAGACCCGTGGCGCCGGGCGTGCTGCAACTCGACTCGGACGTCAGCTACGAAGAATCCTTCCTGCTTAGAGATGATGTCGTCGCAAGTTGCAAGGTTCGAGGTAATCCGGTGTTCATGCCGATCAACCGGGGCGTGCTGCTCGCGACCGGAACGGAAGAGACGGAGGGGGTGAAGACCTTGCTCGCACAAGCGAGGCATTCTTTAGAGAACAATCCTTGGCCGTTGTCTCCGGTCATCGTGACTCGAGGTGAGAATGGACTGGAGCAATATGCGGTTTCAACGTCGCTCCTTCGATCGTTCCAATCGCTGCAGGCAATCGATACCTACATTGCGTATCGAGATCAGCAGGATGCGCTACAAGCCTATTGCGAGAAGATCGGTATCGATGCATTCGTCGCATCGATGGATCTCACTACGGCGAAGGGCGATCCTGCGCTACTTCTGACATGGGCCACCTGGACGCAAGGTGTCGCGACATGGTTGCCAAAGGTCGACCTTCTGGCGTTCAACAGGAATGTAGGCGCAGAAAAATTCGATACTCTCTTCGTGCCTTGGGCTTCAGCACATGAGCTGTGCCAGGCATACATGCGGCCACTGGACGAGAATCCGGTCCGATTCAGTGTCGAGGCGTTTCCTGACGAGGATGATTGGCAGAGATTGCGCGAGCGCGCCGTGTCGCCCGGGTAGCGAGCCTGCACGCTTGGGGGCGAACCACTTTCGACGGTGCATCACCGAGCCGGTCGGTACATCTACTGGACGGTTAGGCGACAAACCCTAGGGGGAAGCTCGGCTGCGTATCCCTCCCCGGCGGCCGTTCGATTGCGTCCCATAGATAATCATGCGCAGTGTAGGGGACGATTTCCGTTTCTGTGATATGTGTACCTTCGAGCGATTGCGCTCGTTTGGGAGTCTGTGTTATCAAGTCAAACATGCGATTCTTTTCCGACCGCTATTGGTTTTACTTTTTCTACGGATTCCCTAGCCACTGGCGGACGGGCTGAGCTCGATTTCGAACAAACGAAACCTGACTACCCGAAAAAACCGCCAGTCGAAAGCTGGCGGTTTTTTTTTAAGTCCGCTGCCAGATTGGCAAAAGGCTGGAGCACATAGATGACGATCCGGACCGACGACTTACGCATCCTTGACATCAAGGAGCTCGCAACGCCCGAGGAGCTGGCGCGTGAGTACGCGTGCAGCGATCAAGCGTCGGCGACCGTCGATGATACCCGTCGAGCGCTGCAACGAATTCTTCACGGACAAGATGACCGCTTGATCGTTGTGATCGGCCCATGCTCGATTCACGATCCTCTCGCCGCGATCGAATACGCACAGCGACTGAAAGCGCAACGCGATCGCTTGCGAGGCGAGCTCGAGATCGTGATGCGGGTTTATTTCGAGAAGCCGCGAACGACGGTGGGCTGGAAAGGGTTGATCAACGATCCAGATCTCGACGGCAGTTTCAACATCAACAAAGGATTGCGTGTCGCACGCAAGTTGCTCGGAGACATCAACGAGCTCGGCCTGCCCGCGGGGTGTGAGTTCTTGGATATGGTGACGCCACAGTACATTGCCGAGTTCGTCGCGTGGGGCGCGATCGGTGCGCGTACGACCGAAAGTCAAGTGCATCGTGAGTTGACTTCCGGGTTGTCCTGCCCGGTGGGATTCAAGAATGGCACGGATGGCAATGTGAAGATCGCGATCGACGCAGTGCAGGCCGCTTCGCACCCGCATCATTTTCTCGCCGTCACCAAACAAGGACGAAGCGCGATTGCAACGACAAAGGGCAATCCGGACTGTCACGTCATTCTTCGCGGCGGCAAGGCACCCAACTACGATGCAGCAAGTGTCGATGCGGTGTGTGCACAACTCACGGCAGCCAAACTGCCGAATCGCTTGATGATAGATGTGAGTCACGGCAACAGCAGCAAACGACCCGAAAATCAGCCGGTCGTCGCGACGGAGATCGCTCAGCGCATCACTCGGGGTGAGGATCGCGTTGCCGGCTTGATGGTCGAAAGCCATCTGAAAGCTGGACGTCAAGATCTTCAGCCCGGGAGAGCGCTCGCATACGGGCAAAGCATTACGGATGCGTGCATCGATTGGGAAACATCCGTCAGCCTCCTCGAGACGCTCGCCCGAGCAGTGGAGCATCGGCGCAGAGCCGAACGAGCTTCCGCTACGTCAGCCGCGGCAGTTTCGATATAGATCATTGATCGAAGCAGGAATGTGGATGGGGCCGACAGCGCGTCCATCCACTTGCTGCTCGGCGATGAGCCTCTCCGCCTCAGGTTCGCTCGAGGATTAGGTTCGGTGGCTTCTTTCTAACGCGCCACTGTCCCTGTGCTGTGAGCATCCCGAGCGCTTCGCGCAATGAGATCGTTCCCATAATTTGCCACGATGTCGATACGCGCTCTTGTGCCTGTGCCGGATCGTGGATGATGCGGAACCGCGCGTCGTCCGGAAGTTGGGCACGAATCGCGTC
>JAICPY010000134.1 GCA_025929585.1 Steroidobacter sp. | reverse complement strand
AGGGAAGGAACGGAGTACGGAGAACGTGAGGTCTCGCTGGACGAGAAAGTGGCGGCGGTGCTGCGCCAACTTGAACGTGGAGAGGCGCAGGTGATTTATCATGCCGAGCTCGAAAGTATCGACATCATCGTGTCGAAGCGAGCGCCGCAGCGCTCGCGTTAGCCTGCATTCAATCGCTCCGCTCGATTACGACGCGTCGATCACTCCACCGATCACGGTGCTTTGACAATGCTCTTCAGTGTTTCATGCGTCTCGTCCTTGGGCGCCGGAGATACTTTTTTCTTGCTTGGTTTCACGATGTACGGGCCGAGTGGCGAGCGATAAACGGAGAGGTTCCATGGTTCGAGGATCTCGCGCAGAACCTCGTCGATACTCGTGGCCTTGGGCAGGCTCAATAGCGTCATCGTCGGAGAAAGATGTTTCTCTTTGTATTGGATATGGAAACCTTTCTCTTTCAGCGCATCGAGTATCGAGGCAATCGTGCTGCCCTCTTGAAAAAGGATATCTGCAGAAGCCGGATCATTCATCCAAGGCATATTCACATCTAGCAACGCATTGTCGTTCACGCCGGCGTTACCGATGCTGTTCGCGTTAGCGGTAGCCGCGTCCATCTGCGCCCACGCAACAGGCACGCTCAATCCGAGCACTAATCCCACGCACAGCGCTTTACCTAGATTCGATCGCGACATCGTCATCTCCTCATCTACTTGTGCTCTACCAAAAACCTATCTGCTGAGGAAGCTTTCGTCCGGTTGCGCTATCTGCGCATGAGTTCAGCGGCGACCTCGCGAACCGCCAATATTGATACGAAACCGAATCCCATACGGAAGGCACACAGGGATAGGCTTACCCTCTCGCATCGCCGGTGCGAATACGTAGTCCCAACCTATGTCCACCGCAGCTCGATCGAGCCGCGGGTAGCGAGAGCTCTGCAGGACTTCTACGCTATCCACCGCACCAGTCGACGAGATGCAAATCTTCACGACCGTTCGGCCGGACTCCTTGTGACGAATGGAGCTTCTGGGGTAGCGATCCTGCGAGCGAGGTCCGGAAATGACTCTTGGCTTGATCAACGGACCATAACCTTCGTCCTCTTGCGCCGCCGGATCGGGCTGGGCAGGCGGGTCGGGAACGGGAGCGTGGATGGCGTTGCTTGCTTCCGCCTGAACTGCCACTTCCAGAGTTGGAGCCGGGATGTCTACGAGGAGATGTTCCGCGAACGCGTCGGTCAGTAACACCGGAATAATAGGAGGAGGCGGCGGCTGTTGCTTCGTAATCGGGATAAAAGAGACCTCCAGTGTGCTCCACAGGGAGCCTCGGCCCGTAACGGCTTGAGTTGCGACGTAATAAATTCCGATTGCGTGCAGCGCGCAAGTCGCCAAGAGCACGCCCATCTGGTGCGGCGACATTCCGGGAATGAGTGGTCCACGTTTCATGACTGTTATTTCGCGAAGCCCATCGGTGGGACTGACGCGCACGTCGAAATGCCCCATGGACCGGCTGCGGCCTCGTCGTTCGCATGAGCATAGCAGCCCAGATCGCAGAGATGCACTAGCGTCTGCTCGAAGGTAGAGCCATGCACTCGAAGCCGTGGGCATCCTACTACCGATCAAACCATAGATTGCGATCCTTATCCGTCCTCCAATCACGATCCCTGTCACAGATTGGACCCTGCGCTTCTGCCCTGCACCTGTTACAGTCGGGTCGCTGGGCCTTAAACGCCTCATTCCAATAACAATAAGCGAGGTCTTCGTGTCGGCGACACACCGCTTGAAGCAGCAGAAGCGAGCGATCATCCAGCGCCATGCCAAGGCTGACAATGTGATCGCCTGGACCCAGGTTGTTACGACACTAGGTGCGATTGGGTTGCTCTGGTGGGCTGCACTCGAGACTTCGGAATTCTCTTATTGGACCGCGCTCGGCTTCGCCCTGCCGCTGAGTCTGTTCACGTTGCGTGTTCTGGTGCTCATGCACGAGTGTGGTCATGGGAGTCTGTTTGGCTCGGCCTGGATGAATCGAACGCTCGGCTTCGTCTTCGGAGTCGTCTCAGGCATGCCGCAGTACGTGTGGTCGCAGCATCATGACTTCCATCACGCTCATAACGGCAACTGGGAAAAGTATCGAGGACCGCTGACAACTCCTTCTGTGGAGGAGTTCGATGCGATGACGCCCGCGCAGCGGACCATGTATGAACGTACGCGAAGCATCGCGATAGCGCCGTTCGGGGGCTTCTTCTATCTGCTGTTCAACCCGCGCTTCACTTGGTTGAAGGGCACGGTCGATTTCGTCATCTACGTTGCCAAGCAAAAATGGGCGCAGCCCGAGAGGAGTCTTCGCGAGCACGCCGAGACATTCCGGACGCGCTATTGGAAATGCCGAACAGAGTACTGGCACATGTTCTGGAACAACCTCGTACTGATCGGTTGTTGGGTCTTGATGAGTTGGGCGATCGGGGCATCGCTCTTCT
This sequence comes from Steroidobacter sp., assembly GCA_025929585.1. Taxonomy (GTDB): domain Bacteria; phylum Pseudomonadota; class Gammaproteobacteria; order Steroidobacterales; family Steroidobacteraceae; genus Steroidobacter. The sequence continues at coordinate 8,999 of JAICPY010000134.1, read as the reverse complement.
TCCCGATCTACATCATCAGCGTGTCGCTCGCGGGCGGGGCAGGCATCATGCTGTTCACCGTGCAACACAATTTCGAGCATGCCTATGCGAGCGATAGCGAGAGCTGGGACTACGATGCCGGAGCCATGCAGGGCACGAGTTTCTTGGTCTTGCCATGCTGGCTCAACTGGTTCACCGCGAACATCGCCTATCACCACATTCATCATTTGTCGGCAAAGATTCCCAACTACCGGCTGGCGGCTTGTCACGAAGAGAATCTGAAGCTGTTTGAGGATGTGACTCGCGTAAACATGCGCGATATCCCGAGCGCGCTGAAATGCCTGCTGTGGGATACGGGCGGACAGCGAATCATCTCCTTCGCCGAGTACCGACAGCAGCGTTCAACGCCGCAGGCATAGCGCTGACGTCTTCGATAACGTGATAGTTGGCCAAGAAAATCTCGCAGCGGCGCGGCCGCGCAACGGATGAGAATCAGATCCCGTATCTCTGTCTCTGCGGGCCCTGCGCCTCTGCGAGATCACTCTTGTCTAACTCAACTTGGCAACAGACGTCTTCATGCATCAACCGGTAGCAAGGAGCGTCTGCGAACGCTCCCATCCAAGCGCTATCCAGAAGGCGCGGCAATATCCAAAGCGAGCCTTACGTGCGTGGATGCAGTCGGTCTCGACCTGTAGCCGTTTGCGTCTCGTCTTGTGGCTGCGTCACGCCGAGAACATGCACTAGATGTCCGCCGAGCCAGCCCGAAGCAATCAAAGCCAAGACAACCACAATGGATATTCCTCGCGGCAACACGCCAGCGACTTCGTCCGTGGTGCGCAGCCAGAAATTTGCCGCCTGTACGGCCACGATCGCCAGATTCAAGACCATGTGATAGATCCCTATGCGCTGCGCGCGCGGATCGTTCAATCCCAACAGATCGATCAGGCCAGGTACGGCGGCCAATAGGGCTCCGACGATTCCGCCCCCAAGCGTGAAATAGGCGCTCACAGCCCAACTCGAATCGCCGGTGATGATGAACCCGAAGTCGCAGATCATGGAAAAGATCCACAGACCTATCGGCAATGTCACGAGCATCGGATGGATCGGATGACCGGCAATACTTGCGCGGGTGCTCATGGAAATCTCCTCTATGACAGTTCGCGGCGCGAACTTAGGTCTATGTCCAGACGGGTTTGAGTCCGTGGAGGTTCCGGCCTGGATGCCTACTCGGCACCGGAGTGTTGCTCTGCCCGGAACTTCGTAAGGTGGGCATCCGTCAGTGCGCCTATGGACGTGAGCGACTACGCGGCGATCGGCGACTGCAGAACGATCGCGCTCGTATCGAAGCATGGGTCGGTGGATTGGCTTTGCCTACCGAATCCCTCTTCGCCTTCCTTCTTCGGGGCGCTGCTGGATTCGGAGCGTGGAGGTTTGCTGTCCGTACAGCCACAGAACCTTCTCTGGAGCGAACGTGAATACCTCGATCGTACCAATGTGCTGCAAACGACTTTTCACTGCGAGCACGGCACACTGCGTGTAACTGACTTCATCACGCTCGAAACATCCGACCGACAGCGCCACGTGCTGCGCCCCGAGCACGAGCTCATTCGCTTGCTCGAGTGTACGCAAGGAGAAGTCAGTGCCAAAATTACCTATCAACCCAGGCCCGGCTATGCACGCCGTTTGCCGCGTGTGGTCGACCGCAGGCGGCTTGGTTGGATGTGCCACTGCGATGGGCTCGGTGCGTTTCTCCAAACCGATTTCGATCTCAACCCTGTCGGCAAATCAGCATTGGAAGGCGAGGTGAAGTTGAGAGCAGGGGAACGGCGACAGCTCGTGTTCAGTGCATGCGAGAACGATGTCGCGGTTCTATTACCACTTGGGCAGGAATCGACGGATCGTCTGAATGCCACCATCGAATGGTGGAAGAATTGGTGCGCGCAGTGCACTTATTCCGGGCCCTACGTCAAGCAAGTGATCCGAAGTTGTCTGGCCCTGAAGCTGCTGACGTTTTCTTTGTCGGGAGCGGTGCTCGCTGCCCCAACCACTTCGCTCCCCGTTGCTGCTACGGGTGAGCGTAATTGGGACTATCGCTACTGCTGGCTGCGAGATTCCTCTCTGGTGTTAGAAGCGTTCATGCAATTGGGATTTCAAGAAGAGAGCCGCGCATTCCTCGGTTGGTTGTTGCATGCGACCGCCCAAACGCAGCCGCGGCTGCAAGTCATGTACGACATCTATGGCAGAACCAATCTGACGGAGCGCGAGTTGCACCATCTGCGTGGACACAATGGCATTGGACCCGTACGCATCGGCAATGGCGCACATTCCCAGTTGCAGCTGGATATCTATGGAGAGGTTGCGTGCGCTGCGGCCACATTCGTCGCGGCTGGCGGGGCCCTCGACAGCACAGAGCGCAAGCTATTGGCCGGAGTGGGCGGCATCGTCTGCTCTCTGTGGAGCAAAGCGGACCAGGGCATCTGGGAGGCTCGAAGTGCGCCGCGGCATTACACCTATTCAAAGGTCATGTGTTGGGTTGCCTTGGATCGACTACTTCAGATTCATCGCTCTCTTCCTTTCGACACGAATGTCGAAGTGTGGGTGCGAGAGCGCGAACGAATCAGAGAAGACATCGACAAGAATGGATTCGATACGCAGCTGAACACCTACGTCGCGTATTACGCAGGCAAACAACCTGATGCGAGTCTCTTGCTTCTCGCGCGACATGGATATTTGGCTGCTAACGATCCACGAATGATCGGCACCTGCTCCTTCATCGAGAAGCATTTGCGTACTGACGCTTTGCTCTATCGCTATCCACCGAATGCCGATGCAGATGGTGTCGATGGCGAAGAGGGGTTCTTTGCGCTTTGCAGCTTCTGGTTGATCGAGTACTTGAGCCTCGCGGGACAACGAGCGCGAGCAACGGAGCTCTTCGAGCAGTTGCTGAGCTTCGCAAATGACGTTGGCCTCTACGCCGAGGAGTTCTCTGCGCAAGATCGTTCATTGCGTGGAAATTTTCCGCAGGCATTCACGCATATTGGGCTCATTACAGCCGCGCTCGCGCTTCAAAGTGAGAGCCAAGGAGGCAGACATGGTGACGGCAGCCGCGACGCTGCTTAGCATGTTGGTCTGGGGCATCATCGCAACCGCGGTGATGGTCTCGATCATGGCAGCGACTCAGAATCTAGGCTGGTCGCGCTTGAGTATGTCATTCCTGCTCGGTTCAGCGTTCACAGCGAATCGCCGCAGTGCAAACGTCATCGGCACAGTGCTGTACTTCACCGGAGGTTGGCTGTTCGCCTTCTTCTATTACCTATTCTTCGCAGTGCTTGGTAGAGCGAGCGGCGCACTAGGTGCAGTCGTCGGTCTGATTCATGGCGCTCTGTTACTAACGGTGCTCTTGCCGCTCATGCCATACATGCATCCGCGCATGGCTTCGGAGTACGATGGTCCATCAGGAGAGCGCCGGCTGGAGCCACCCGGCTTCTTGGCCTTGCATTATGGCTCGCGTACCCCGCTCGCAACGCTCATCGCGCACATTCTCTATGGCGCCATTCTCGGCTTTGGGTTTCGTATCTAGAATCAATGCCGCTTAAGTTGAGCGGCATGGTGGCGGTTGACAGCAAGTGGGCCGTCTCTGGCCGTCAACTGTCACTGTCAACGCCTTGGCTAAGCACTCAATCAGTCAGCTATGCAAGCGCTACTCACGGTTTGAGCACCACACGAAAACGTGCCTTGCCGCTCATCATGCGCTGATATGCCTCTTCCGCCTTCGCTAACGGAAAGATCTCGATCATTGGGCGGACATTCGTCAGCACGCTGAATTGCAGCGTATCCTCGGAACCAGGCGCGGTGCCTGACGGCCATCCGGCGATCGAACGTCGTCCGCTGATGAGCAACAGCGGTGTCACTTCAATCGGCTCCGCGCTGGCGCCGACCACCACGAGTTTTCCATCGATCCCGAGTCCAGCGAGCACGGAGCTCATGCTCTTCGAATCCGTGACAGTCGCAAGGATTACCTTCGCACCGCCAAGCTTAGTGAGCTCTTCGGCGGCATTCTGCGCGGTGCTATCTATATAGGTGTGGGCGCCGAGCTTCTTGGCGAGCGGACCTTTGTCCGCACCGCGTGCGATCGCCACGGTTTTGAATCCCATTTTGGTCGCGAATTGCACCCCAAGGTGACCGAGGCCGCCGATCCCGAGGATCGCGACAAGATCACCGGCGCGCGCGCCGCTGTGGCGCAGCGCGTTGAATGTCGTGATGCCCGCGCACAGCAGCGGCGCGGCATCCTCGGATTTCAGATCGTCCGGAATAGAAGCGAGTGCTTCGAACGGCGCAATCATGTACTCAGCGTAACCACCGTCATACGCGATGCCGGGCACTTGTCCGCGAATACATGTAACGAAGTCGCCCCGACGACACGAGTCACAATGTCCGCAGTGCCCTCCATGCCAGCCTACGCCAACACGCATCCCCAGCTTCCAGTCCGGTACCTCCGGCCCAACAGCGTCGATGATGCCTACCACCTCGTGCCCCGGTACGCGCGGATACTGAATGCCGGGAAATGCACCGGCGACCGTAAACATGTCGCTATGACAGATGCCGCACGCTTCTACTTTGATGCGCACGTGCCGTGGCTCGGGCTCGGGCACGTCCCGCTCGACGAGCTCGAGAGGGGCATTGGGCTTTGCAACCTGAGCGGCTTTCATGCGGGCCATGGCATTCTCTTAGGTTGAGGTCTCGGAATCTGGCTGGACGGGCACTTCGTGCAACGAGCATCACGCGATTCGCGCTGCTTCACTCACGTAGATTGACGAGTTAATCGTGACGACGCCAGACGAACAATGCGGACAAACACGCTACCGATGCGAGGGCGGTCAGTGCTTGCGCTTGGCTACCGTGTGCTCGATGAGGACAATCACACCGCCAACCACGAACCCGACGACGGCGGCGCACGCTGCAAACGTCAACCATCCAGCGACTGCGCCGAGCACGGGAGCATGCTCGGCAATGTCCGCGAGCTTTTCGACAGCATGGGGCACCGCGTTCAAGCCGAAGTGTTCGAGACCGTGCACGATAATGCCGCCGCCAACCCAAAGCATCGCAGCGGTGCCGATGAAGCTCAGCCCCTTCATTAGATGAGGCATCGACTTCACCAGACCTCGCCCCAACGAATTGGCAATTGAGGATTCGCGTTGAGCTAGATGCACGCCGATGTCGTCCATCTTCACGATCAAACCGACAACGCCATACACCGCGAACGTAAGAACGAGGCTCACGATAACGAGCGCGCCTGCCTGGATTGCGAACGGGCGATCAGCGACGGTTGCAAGCGCAATCGCCATGATCTCGCCTGACAGGATGAGGTCGGTTCGAATGGCGCCGGAGACCTTCTGCGCTTCCATCTGCTCCGAGCTCAATGCGAGCTCGGAGACAGGTGGAGTTTTGTCGATCTTGCCCGCGGTTCTTGCAACCGCCTCGAGGATTTTCTCGGTGGCTTCGAAACACAAATAGGCGCCGCCAAGCATGAGAATCGGTGTCACTGCCCAAGGTGCGAAGGCGCTGAGCAGCAGTGCGCCGGGGAGCAGGAACAGAAATTTGTTACGTAGCGAACCGAGCGCGATCTTCCAAACGATGGGCAATTCGCGTTCGGGCGTGAAGCCCATCGCGTAGCCTGGCGTCACGGCGGCATCGTCGACGACGACCCCGATCGCCTTCGAACCGGCCTTCCCGGCCGCTGCGGTCACATCGTCCAGAGAGGCGGCGGCCAATTTGGCGATTGCTGAGATGTCGTCGAGTAATGCTGCAAGTCCTGAGGCCATTGCTAAGGGTGGCCTGTGGACGTGGGCAAACGCAATAGCTATTCCGGATCAAGATAGATAGTGATGCCGGATACCCCCATGCCGTCGAATCCTCATCAGTGACACTCACTTAACTACGCGATGCGATAATGATGTCCATGCGATCGCGCAAACGATCGCATTGGATCGCAAAAACGCGTGCGAATCAGGGCCTGCCCGCCATGACCAGGCCTTCGATGTCGTGTTTTTGCGTGACAGGAACGAGTTGATCAACGGTCCTGCACACCAGGTGATCGCGCACCGACTGCGGCAGGCTCTCGTAGAAATCGGGTGTGACCATCAGGTCGTGTAGTACCGCATGTCCCGCACCCGGTGCGTCCACCCCAAGCACGAGTACGGGCCTTGCGATGGGCGAGGGGTGCCGTGTTCCACGATGTATCGTGAGTGCGGATCGACAGCTGATATCGCCAGCCTGCGGAAACTTTCTAACGGCGCGCTCCTCGTAGCGAGGCGACAGTTGATCGGGTGGAAACATCTGATGCTTCCACTGCCGGCCGTCATCCCAGTGTGTTCCCACGGCAATTTCGAACGGGCCCATGTCCTGCGTGACGTCGACCCCGGTGAGATTGAACGCCAGTGAAGTGATTCGATGATCTTCGTAGCTGTCGGGTGGCGAAGGAAAATCCCGGTGCCATGGCTGGTATTCTGCGCCTTGAAAAGGAACGTCGAAGCCGATCTCCACGATCTCATAACTCGGTCCAAGAACCGCTGCACACATTCCGACAATCCACGGATGCGTGACGAGCTCGACGAAACCGCGGAACGCTTGCGGATGGGTTTCGACATACCAGCGCCGTGGTCCTCGACCCACTGCTCCGCCGGGTCGCTGAATTGCGTCCCAGAACGCGCTCATCATGTCTTCGCGAATCTGCTCCACCCATTCGCGTGAGAACGCCCCTTTCAATCCGGTGATGCCGTCCGTGTACAGCGCATCGACATAACGATCGAGATCGGAGTGGCCGCTGCGAACAGTGCTCACGCGATGCTCCTGAAGGTGAACCTGCGTTGATTCTGCACCGCGCGTCGGTGGTTGGCATGATTGAAAACTCGCACAGCTAGCAAATACTCGGACCTGTCTATGCGCCACTCTTTGTTATGCTGGCCACGCCTTGGTAAGTGTGGCAGGGACTCCATGCGTCTGCGTTTCGCAAGCTATTTGATCGTCGGCTGCATTGGCGCTGCGCTCGGATGGAGCGCGCACTCAGCATTGCAGGCTCGCAGGACAGAGTCCGCAACTGCGGACAATGCTGATTCGCAGCGCAAGGAGATGCCGCCAGCGGCGGTGGATCAGGAGGTTACGGATCAGCCCGAGACAACTTCACAACCCGCGACTACTGAATCGCATGTGCGGGAGAGCGAGGAGGTGAGTTCACGTTCTCACGGCGAGCAGCCTGAGGCATTCTCGCCCCGCGAGAGCGCGCCTTTGGTACTGACGCCGGACCACTCGGTCGATGCACTTGCAATGCCGACTGATCGTCAAACGACGAGCGGGAAAGAAGCAGGCGATGAGAGTCCGCTGCCACAGCTGCTGAATTCGATGACGATCTGGTGTCGCTTCGATCCTGGCAACGGCGCTCACCTACAGGGAAGTGACGTTTCCATGTATGAGCTGACCTATCAAGGCGGTCCCATCAGCTACGACTCGATCAACATCGAATCTGGAACGGCGCGTATGACAGGCAGCGCCGGAGCGACCGGCTCACTGGAAGGTGTTCTCGATGTCCTCGTCACCGCAACACGCGCAGGGCTGCACTTTTCCGCTTTCAATTCCCGAGGAGAGCTCAGCGTCACCACGGTATTCGGTGCTGTGGATAAACAAGGACGTTACTCGGCCGTCATGACCACACATGGAAGCCACCCGTTCAACGGCTCCTATCAAACTTATGGCGCATGTGATGCGGGCAAGTAAACTAATCTCCATCCGGAGCGTAGATGTACTGTGCGAGCCTCGAGTAGCGAAGATGCGTATGCGCTTCTCTTCTCCGCGATCGGCGGCCAGAGCTACATGTCGGCGCTTTGGTTCGCGCTCAAATGTGACGGCATCTTGAACACAAGCCCACCCTTCACGACCGCGGCGACGTTCTGTAACCGTGCAATGTCTTCCAGCGGGTCGTTCTTCACCGCAATCAGATCTCCGAAGCGTCCCGGCGTAAGCGTGCCGACATGATCGTCCCAGCCCATGTAGTGTGCCGCGACCGACGTCGCTGACTGGATCGCTTCCATCGGCGACATGCCGCGCTGGACCATGATCGGGAACTGAAGCGCGTTAAGGCCATGTGGGTACACACCGGAATCCGTCGCATACACGATGGGAACTCCGGCCGCATGCGCCTTTGTGAAGGCTTGGCGCTGTGCCTCGGTGGTTTCGAGATTCTTGCGCAAGAACTCCTCCGGCCACTTCTGTTTGCGGCCTTCGGTGTCAATGTAAGTGCCGTTATAAACATCCATGGCGAGCGCAACTTTCTGCTCTCGCGCCATCTGGATACCCTCCTCGTCGATCAGCGAAGCATGCTCGATCGTGTCGGCACCGGCGCGAATCGCTTGCTTGATCGACAGTGCTCCATGTGCGTGGGCGGCGAGCTTCCTGTTCGACGCATGCGCGACTTCGGCGATTGCCTTGAGTGAAGGCTCATCGACTTCCGGTGAACCCGGCACACCGCCATGTGCGAGCACTGCGCCCGAGGCGATCACTTTCAACGCATCGGCGCCACCCTCGATTGCCTCTTGAGCCTTCTCGCGAAATTCCTCGGGCGTGCGGGCGACGCCAGCGTGGAAGCGAGACGGTATGTCTTCAGGTTGCATGTCGGGAATGATGAGATCGCCGCCGCCGTTGGGAATCGTGAGATAGAAGCCGACGATTTGCATGCGGGGACCGACGACCTTTCCCGAATCGATCGCGTCACGGAGCTTCCGATCCTGCCACGCCTCGTAGTTGCCCACATTGCGAATCGATGTGAAGCCCGCGAGCAGCGTGTCACCGGCTTGTTTGCTCGACAGGGCATCCTGCTCCTGCGGCGTGCGCTGCAAGTAGATCTTCATATCCGTCATGTCCTCGAAGGTCTCGGTGACATGCGTATGCATGTCGATCAGGCCGGGAAGACACGTGTACTCGCGCAAATCCAGTAGCGGCAGATCGTGCGGAGCGGACCAACCTGCGCT
>JAICPY010000229.1 GCA_025929585.1 Steroidobacter sp. | reverse complement strand
TCTTGCGCCAGGTAAACCAAATCGCAATGAAGCAGCAGCGTCGCACCGATGCCGACAGCTTTACCTTGAACGGCTGCTACATAGGGCTTCGTACCCTCTGCAAGCGCATGGAGAAAATTCCGCACCTGCGGCTGCGGCTCAACTGCACCGCTCGCTACCGCAGCAAAGTCGCTCAAATCGTTTCCTGCACAGAACGAATCACCCTCGGCATCGAACAACACCACGTGAATGTCAGGATCCGATTCCGCCCGCAAGAGTTGCTCGCTGAGCGTCCGATACATCTCGCCGTTCAACGCATTCTTCTTCTCGGCGCGAGCCAGCGTCAGACGAAGAACTTGGTTGTGGGTGGAGGTGTGGATCATGAGTAAGGGTGACGAGTGACGGAGTGACGGGTGACGAGGTGACGAGGTCAGAGATCGAAGGCTTGACGCCTTCTCGAAGAGAAGCCGGAGGGGAAGCTCATGGTTGGGTGAGACGAAAGTGACGGAGTGACGAAGTCGCAAAGCAAAGTCGCGTTCTCTCTGACCCCGTCACTTCGTCACCCCGTCACCTCGTCACTATCCCCATCAGGCGGCCTTGCTGGAAGACGCCAACTGCCTCAGCACGTAATGCAGAATGCCGCCGTGCTGGAAGTATTCGCGCTCCTTCGGTGTGTCGATGCGCACGCGTACTTCGAACTTCGTTTGGGTGCCGTTTGGCGCGGTTGCAACGACGGTAACCATCTTCGCGGCGCCGGCATTCAGGCCGATGATCTCGAAGCTTTCCTTGCCTGTGAGACCTAGCGACTGCGCGTTCTGGCCTTCCTTGAACATCAACGGAAGTACGCCCATGCCGATGAGATTCGAGCGGTGAATACGCTCGAAGGATTCGGCGATGACGGCGCGCACGCCGAGCAGCATCGTGCCTTTCGCGGCCCAATCGCGCGAGGAGCCGGTGCCGTATTCCTTGCCTGCGAGAATGACGAGCGGCGTGCCTTCCTGCTTGTAGCGCATCGCGGCATCGTAAATGCTCATTTGCTCACCACTTGGCACGTGCACCGTGACACCGCCTTCGGTGCCGGGTGCAAGTTGATTGCGCAGGCGAATATTGGCGAACGTGCCGCGCATCATGACTTCGTGATTACCGCGACGTGCGCCATAGGAATTGAAATCGAAAGGCTGCACGCCCAGGGACATCAAGTATTGCGCCGCTGGGCTCGTCTTGGAGATGTTGCCCGCCGGTGAGATGTGATCGGTCGTCACCGAATCGCCCAACAGCGCGAGCACGCGCGCGTTGCGAATGTCGGACACGGCCGCCGGCTTCATCGTCATGCCCTCGAAGTACGGCGGATTTTTCACATAGGTCGATTTCTCGTTCCACGCATAAATCTTGCCGCTCGGAACGTTGATGGCATTCCAATTCTCATCGCCGGTGTACACACCGGAATAGCTCTTCTTGAACATCGCCGCGTCGACGGAGCGAGCGATGACCTCTTGGATTTCTACCGCCGGTGGCCAGACATCCTTCAAATAGACCGGCTTGCCATCGCTACCCGTGCCCAGAGGTTCTTTCGTCAGATCAACTTCCAAGCTACCTGCGAGTGCATAGGCCACCACGAGTGGCGGAGAGGCGAGGAAGTTCATCTTGATTTCCGGATGCACGCGCCCTTCGAAATTGCGATTGCCGGAAAGTACGGAGCAAGCAATCACATCGCCGACGCGAACAGCTTCCGAGATCTCGGGCAGCAAAGGTCCGGAGTTGCCAATGCACGTGGTGCAGCCATAGCCAACGGTGTAGAAGCCGATGGCTTCCAAGTCTTCGCTCAGCCCAGCCTTGTTCAAATAATCGGTAACGACGCGTGAGCCTGGCGCAAGGCTGGTCTTGACCCAGGGCTTTGCAGTCAGACCGCGTTTGCGCGCGTTGCGAGCAAGCAGCCCGGCTGCGATCAGCACGGCGGGGTTTGAAGTGTTCGTGCAGCTCGTGATCGCGGCGATCAACACGGCCCCATCCTTCACTTCGAAGGACTTGCCTTGCACGGTTGCGACAGCCGAACCCTTCGCACCTGGATTTTTCTGCGTGCGCTCTTCGGCCATCTTCTTTTGATTCGTTTGATAGCAGTGCTTTGCCGTATGAAGCGGGACACGATCTTGCGGGCGCTTTGGGCCCGCGAGCGAAGGCTCGACCGTGCTCAGATCGAGCTCGAGCACATCGGTGTAGTCGGCGGGCGCCTGGCCATTGTCGCGCCACAGACCTTGGTGCTGCGCGTAGGCTTTGACGAGCGCAATCTGCTCAAGCGTGCGGCCCGTGAGCTCTAGATAGCGCAACGTCTCATTGTCGATTGGGAAGATCGCGCACGTGCTGCCGAACTCGGGCGACATATTGCCGATCGTCGCACGGTCCGCGAGCGGTAGATTCGCGAGCCCGTCGCCGAAGAATTCCACGAACTTATCTACGACGCCCTTCTTGCGAAGCATCTCGGTAACCGTCAACACCAAGTCGGTTGCCGTTGCACCTGCGGGCAGATCACCCGTGAGCTTGAAGCCGATCACGTGAGGAATCAGCATCGTCACAGGCTGCCCCAGCATGGCTGCTTCGGCTTCGATGCCGCCGACGCCCCATCCGAGCACGCCGAGGCCGTTGACCATGGTGGTGTGCGAATCGGTGCCCACCAGCGTGTCTGGGTACGCCCAGCGCACGCCTTCTTTTTCCATATCGAAAACGACCCGAGCCAGATGCTCGATGTTCACTTGGTGCACGATGCCGGTGTTCGGTGGGACGACCTTGAAGTTGTGAAACGCGGTCTGGCCCCAACGCAAGAATTCATAGCGCTCCGAATTGCGCTTGAACTCGATAACCGTGTTTTGCAGCAGCGATTCGCGGCTGCCGTAGGCATCGACCTGGACCGAATGGTCGATCACGAGCTCGGCAGGCGAAAGAGGATTGATTTCGTCGGGATTGCCGCCGAGTTTCACCATGGCCTCGCGCATCGCGGCCAAATCCACGACGGCGGGCACGCCGGTAAAGTCCTGCATGATCACGCGGCTGGGCGTGAAGGAGATTTCGTAGGCAGGAGCCGCTTTTGGGTCCCAGTTCAACAGCGCATCGATATCCTCGCGCTTGACGTCGACCCCATCCTCGAAGCGCAGCAGGTTCTCGAGCAGAATCTTCAGGGAAAAGGGCAATCGTGCGACGTTCCGGTCTTTCAGGGCGGCGAGACTGAAGATTTCAAAGTTGTTGCTGCCAATGGCGAGCGTCCTGCGCGCCTTGAACGAATCTTTCATGCGTCCTCCGAGGGGAATTTAGGCGCTGGCGCCGTTGAGGCGGAAAAGCCGCGCGCCAGAGCCGGACAATTATAGCGGAGTGGGCGGCCAAGGAGGCGACGGGAGATAGGGGATACTCACAGTGGCCTTGCGCCTAGTTGTAATGCGCCCAGTTGTAATGCTGAGTCGCACTCTTTCATTCCGTGCTCGTGCGCAGTGAATGGGGCGTATCAAAGATGAGCGATCGCAGAGAGGCGAATGCCGTCGCATGAATTCTGACTATCCGCCATCCGCTACCCTCTATCCCTTCCATCCTCTCCGACTTCAATCACACCCCCTCCGAGGCAGGCATCATCTTGATAGAAAACGACATATTGACCGGGGGTCACAGCCCGTTGCGCTAAATGAAACCGCACTTCACAGCTTCCGTCGGCGCGCATCAGCACATCGCATGGCTGGTCCGCTTGCCGGTAGCGAATCTTTGCGGTGCAGGTAAATTTGTCCGCAGGCGGAGCACCTGCAATCCAGGCCAACTGCGAAGCTTGCAATGTATCGCGCAGCAATGCGGGATGATCGTGACCTTGGACGACGATAAGCACGTTGCGCGCGAGATCTTTGCCGGCGACATACCAGGGTTCTTCGGTCGCGCCGCTCCGTCCGCCGATCTGCAATCCCTGCCGCTGACCAAGCGTGTAATACATGAGCCCACGATGCTGACCGAGCTTCACGCCCTCGGTCGACTGGATGACTCCAGGTTGGGCAGGCAAGTAGCGCTCTAAGAATTCCGCGAAGGGACGCTCGCCGATGAAACAAATACCGGTGCTGTCCTTCTTATCGAAAACTGGCAGGGCCAGCTCGCGTGCTTTCGCACGAACTTCGCTTTTTTGCATCTCGCCGATCGGGAACAGCGCGCGGGCAAGCGCCTGTGCGGGCATCGCATGTAAAAAATAACTTTGGTCTTTCGAGGCATCGCGAGCTCTGAGCAAACGTACTGCGGGTGCCTGCTCGACTCGGGCATAGTGTCCAGTCGCCACCCAGTCCGCCCCGAGTCGCCGCGCATAGTCGAAACACACGCCGAATTTGATCTCGCGATTGCACAGTACATCGGGATTCGGCGTGCGGCCGGCGCGATACTCGTCGAGGAAATACTGAAAGACGCGGTCGCGATACTCGCCGGCAAAGCTGACCTTGTGCAGCGGAATGCCTAGCTGCTCGCAGACTTGCCGCGCGTCCTGAAAGTCTTGGGCGGACGTGCAATAGCCATCCTCGTCTTCATCCCAATTGCTCATGAAGAGCCCTTGGACCTCATAGCCCTGCTGCAGTAACAGCCAGGCAGCGATGGATGAATCGACGCCGCCGGACATGCCGACGATGACTAGTGGACGAGCCATTGATGCGCAGGATCGCGTGATGAAGTGATCAGGTGATG
>JAICPY010000151.1 GCA_025929585.1 Steroidobacter sp. | reverse complement strand
TTACCGCCGTAGCCGCGGCATTATCAAAAAAAATCAGAAGGTCCGCATCAGAGTCCGCTCCTCGGCCGAGTCATCGGGCGAAGTCGCGGCAACGCTGACCATCGGAGGGGTCTCGGGGACTTTCACGGTAAAGACCGTCAATTACGCGCGTCGCGTCGAAGCGGAAGCAGCGAGCCCGATCGGTGGCGCGAGTACGATCGGCGACGCCGCGGCTTCGAAAGGTAAAGCAGTCTTCGTGGGATCCGCCGGTCTCGGCATATCGATCGCCGAATCTCTGGATGCCAAGGCGCTGATTCTGGCCTATCGCACGGACACCGCGGGCACATTGGAGGCGAAAGTGAACGGCACTCCCGCTGGGAAGTTTACTTTGCGGCCGACGGCAGGCGCGTATGCGACATCCGGCCTCGTGGTGTCCGTGCATGCTGGCGATGTCATCGCAATTGCAAGCCCGTCGACCGCTGGCGTCTCGGAAACCTATATCGATTACGTGCAGTTTTCCGACAGCCCCTTCAGATCGGTGTCGACCCTGGCTGCAACCGGCCTCGCGAATACAACCGACGGACTCTCCGTCGGCGCGAACGGCGACATTTATGTCTCGGGCGGGCCGGGTGGCCAAAATATTTTGCGTATCACGCCGGAAGGCGAAATGTCCGTTTTCGCTGCGGGCTTCAATACCAATGGCTCGTACTTCGATTCGCACGGCAATCTCTATGTTGCTAACTACGCGGAAAGCAGCGTGCGGAAAATCACGCCCGAGGGCGTCGTAACGACTTTCGCATCCTCCTTGGACGGGCCAGCAGGAGTATGGGTGGATTCGAACGACAATGTGCTCGTGAGCCTCTTCGGCGCGAACTTTTCCGGTGTCGGCGCAACCGTCCTGAAGATCACTCCGGACGGCGTGGTCTCCACTTACGCCACGGGCGGTGGATTGCAGGATGTCATCGGCATCGTCGGCGATGAAAACGGCCGGGTATATGCCAGCAACTGGGCGGCTGGACAGCTTTACGACATCACGGATGGAAACGTAAACCTGCTGGCGGCGCCCGGCGGCAGCGCGAACATGATCTGTTACAGCAACGGTCATATTTATATACCGAGTCCAAGCGACGCCCTGATACGCCGCATCAGCCTCGAAGGGGCGGTGGAAACATTCATCGGAACCACGACCCGGCAAACCATCGACGGCCCTCTTGCGATCGCAGATTTCGAGCGACCGAATTCCTGCGCCTTCACGCCAGACGGTACGATCATGTATGTAATGGATCGCGACACCGGTCTTTTGCGCAAAGTCGATGCCGGCGCGCCGTAACCAACGTCAAGCAGATAAAAAGCCCCGGTGGGAGACCACCGGGAGCTTTTCGTCGTCTGCATTCCGAAGCTCGGACTAAGTCCATACCAGAATATGTCTAACCCAGCCGGATCAGCGACCCGTAGACAAGTCAATCGGATCACCCGAGCCAGCTGCTGCTTGGCGGCACGTCGGTTCGTGGTATAGGCTGCTCACCAGCAGGCGGCAGGGATTCTCGTCTTCCGCCGTATCTATAAGCAAAAAGAAACTCCGCCATACGCGGCTGCGCCAAGGGAGGCAGCTATGAGACTCCAACGGGCTCTCGTTATTGGACTGTTGCTCGCACTCGCTGCTTGCGGCGGTGGAGGAGGGGGCGGTGGCGGCGCTTCGCCCGTCGGAGGTGGTGGCTCGCCAACCGACGGCGGAGATGGAGGCGGTGGTGCTCCGGGTGGTGGCGATGGAGACGGCGATTCGCCTGGTGATGGTGGAGATGGAGGCGGCGATACACCCGGTGACGGGGGTGGTGGCGAAGCGCCTGATCCCACTGCTAGCCGCGCCGAAATCGTGTTCCCGGGGACGCGTTCGGCGGCGACTGCTCCCACTGTTACGGTGCGAGGTATTGCCGCAGATTCGGAAGGCGTTGCGAACGTCACCGTCAACGGTGTGCCGGCAGTGGTCATTCCTGCTGCAACGGCAGCCTCGAGACGTCCGCGCGTGGCGAAAGCCGCTCTCGCGGAAGGAGCGGTGGAGTGGTCCGTCGAGATCAACCTCGCTGCAGGCGAGAATGAAGTCACCGTCGCCGTCGAGGACGGAACCGGCGAGCTCACCGAGAACGTCGCGAGCTCTACGATTAGCTATGTCGAGGTCCCCTCAACTTTCGAGCTCGATACGAGTAGCCACCGTCTCGTGGGCCGAAGCTTCACGCTAACACCGACCGGTTACGTGCAGCATCTCGTTCAGCACGATTACATCACGGGAGAGCAAAAGATCTTCGATTCGTTGCGGGGCTCTCCAACCGGAACTTGCTTCCGACCGGCTGAAGACCAGTTTCTTTACCTGAACGCGCGCGAGCTGGGTGTACGGGAGCTGCGCATGTACGACTTCGGCACGCGCGAAGATCAGGTTCTGTTCGAGATTCCCTCAGAGGTGCTCGACGCGGGCCCCGGCTTCGCGCCCTGGTTCTACACTGAACAGCTCAAGTGCGACAGCGATCATACGAGCGCGTACCTGCTCCTGAATTACGTGCTCGAACCCGTCGACGACGAACCTATCAGTGGTTTCGCGAAGTCCCGCGTGATCGAGATTCCTCTCGACGGAGTAGGGATCGACACACTGACAGAGACCGATACTTTGGCGGCGGAGCCCTGGATCGCAACGGACATGGCTTTGGCGCCGCAGACGTTGGTCGCCCAGCAAGACTATCGCGGCGACCCAAAACCGCTGTCGAGCATTTCCTTGCTGGATGGTGCGCGTGACGATCTAACGCCAGGTCTCGGCGTGGCCGGACTTGCGCTCGCCCCTGTCCTCGACCTCGATCGTGTCTATGTCGCAACGTTCGAAGGCGTCGATGAGGTCGACCTCACCGTTCCGGAGAAGCGCAACATCTCCGAAGTGGAAGCGAACCATCCGCTTACGTTTTCTCAGTCGCGGTCGATTGGGTTCGATCCGGCGAATAACCGCGTACTCGTCGGCGACGACGATCTCGAAGCGGTGATCGCGATCGATCTCACCACGGGTGAGCGAACTCCATTGGTTGCACGTAATGTCGGTGATGGCACTCCGCTCATCGTGCCGCGCGCCTTTGCGCTCACTGCTGACGGCCTGCGTACGTACGTTGCCGATGACGGCGGAAACGCGCCTGCACGACTCTTCGAGATCGACCTCGCGACCGGTAATCGGACCGAGGTAGGCCATATCAGCACGGCGATCACAGAACTCGTGACTGGCTTCGCGCTGGACGAGGCAGCGGGACGCGCATACGTCTCTGGACACAATGTCGTTATAGCTGTTGACCTCGAGACCGGTAGCCACGAGACGCTCTTCACGATCGCTGCCACAGATCTCGAGTCGATCTCCGATATTCTTCTCGATGCGCAGAGCGGAAGGCTGTTCATCGCCGACTCTATTGTCGACGGCATTTATGCACTGGACCTCGTAACGCGCGACCTCGAAGTTGTTTCGCAGGCGGCGAGCCGTGGAACCGGGCCCACCTTCGATACCGCTATGTCGATGGCGAGAATCGGCACGAGCAACGAGCTCTACGTTGCCGGCCAAGCTTCCGAACGAATCACGCGCGTCGATCTCGAAACCGGTAATCGCGAAGAGCTGGCGCACAACTGCCCGACGACATTCGGTACGCTCACTCAGGTGCTTTACGACGAAGGACGCGATGAGCTCCTGATCAGTGGCGACCGTCTGTTGAGTTACGATCTCGCAAGCGGGCAGTGCACCCAGCTCCCGAGGCGCGTACACACACTGCAGATGCGCATCACGCCGGCGGACCAGATGATCGGTGTCTGGTTCCGCGCGCTGTTGCAGATCGATCGCGAGACGGGCGAAGTCGTCATCATTTCGAAGTGAGCTCGTGGTCCCCGCGGAGGCGGGGATCCCATTTGGTTCTTGTGGACCTACACGCGTCGCTTGATCTTCTCGCCTTCGCTCGAACCCTCGAACCATTCGCTCCCGTTGCATCAGCGCAACGGACCGACCTGTGCGCTTTGGCAATGCGTGAACGCTCCAACCATTGACTCTCTCGCATGTGGGCGGAGAATCCGAGCATCTACCCTTCCACGGATGCCTCGTGATACTCAGGCAATTGCCCGATCTGCCACCGCGACCGGAAACACCGCGCAATGCTGCGTTTCGCCGCGAGTTCTACAGTCGATGGGGCAAAGAGAATTCCATCGTTTCTGGCAAGAGCCGGCATGCGGAGTACGCGCGCTTTCGACAAACCCTCTCTATCAAAGCCATCTTCAATGGCAGCGAGCACTACTACTTAGATCGCAGGCGCTTGCGCGTCACGGATGAGACCTACCTGATCCTCAATGAAGGTCGAGAGTACGCGAGTGTTCTCGAGGCACCGCAGGAAGCGACTAGCTTTTGTCTCTTCTTTCGCCCTGGAATGGCGAACGAAGTCGTGAGCTCTGCGCGCATGGATGTCACGCAGGCTCTCGATGCCGGCCCTAACCCTGAGCGTCGCCCCGTCGAGTTTGCGGAACACTTGCGTCGCCACGACAGAATCGTCTTTCCCGTGCTGCGCTATATTCGGCACCACGTGCAGCTCGGTCTCGATGATGCAGGCTGGTACGACGAACAGTTCGAATATCTACTGGCTCGCATGCTGCGCGCCGAACGGGCGGTGTCCCGCTTGCCCGATCGCGTTGACTGCATCAGCAGCGCCAAGCGCCGTGAGCTGGTGCGCCGGTTGTGTTGGTCCACCGACTACATGCATTCCAATCTTCACAAGGAATTATCCCTAACCGACATTGCTCGCGCGGCGCATCTGTCCAACTATCACTATCTCCGATTATTTCGGCAGGTGTATCAGATGACGCCGATGACGTACCTGCGGCTGCAAAGAACGCAACGCGCGCTGGCGTTACTGACATCCACTTCGTTGGGTGTTCAGGAGATCGCCGATCAGGTCGGCTTCAGTCGATTGTCGATGTGGCGCAATGTCAAACGCATGATCGGTGAAGGTCCGCTGCGGATGCGGCAGCGTCAAGCCGAAGAAGAAATGCGCACGGGTTCATCAGCGAAGTAGCGTCTGTATCGAAGCGCGCGATTGGCAAGCGCTGAAACACGGCCAGCGAAGCGGCGCGATAGAGTGAAGCTCCACCTTCGCATGGAAGATCCCAGTGCGCTATTCGCTCATTGCTCTCGGGCTTTTCGGATCTCTGATTCAAATGTGTGATGCAGGCGCTGAAGCTGAAGGTCAAGCACGTGCCCCTTGCGTGTCAGCTGATTTCAGACAATTCGACTTCTGGGTCGGCGAGTGGAACGTAGTCGATCAAGACGGACGGACCGCGGGTCGCAACTCCATCACGTTGGAGCAGAACGGCTGCGTGTTGATCGAACGATGGACCTCCGCAAGAGGCGGCACCGGCATGAGCATGAATCACTTCGACCCGTTATCGAAGAGCTGGAAGCAGCATTGGGTCGGGCTGGGTCTGATTCTCGAGATGAGCGGCGGATTGAAGGGGGATTCGATGGTGCTGGAGGGCACACTCCAGTACTTAGCAGATTCGAAGGTCACCTTACTCCGCGGAACGTGGACGCTGCTGCCTGACGGACGAGTTCGACAACACTTCGTGGAGTCCATGGACGAGGGCAAAACCTGGACGGAATGGTTCGACGGCTACTACTCGCGGCGGTGAACGCTGGTTAGAGGTTGCTCGATCGGAGAGATCGCAGAGCTAGCTATCACCCACTTGCGCTGCGATCTCCGCCTTGATTCCCGTACCGCCGCCTCTCATTAGAACTTGAACTCAACTCTGCCGAACAACACGCGTCCGCGCGGATCGTAGTAGCGTGCGTCATAGCCGATCTGGAAGTTGCTGGTCGTGAGCGACATCGGGGGATCTTCATCCAAGACGTTGAGGGCGCCGACTGTGATCTGAGCCCATTCAGTGGCATCGAAGCTCGTCTGCCAATCAATCGTGTAGTAGGAATCCACATCTAAACGCACGAGCGCTTCTTCGCCCGTGAATGCCCCATTCTCATCGATGCCATCCACCGGCCTCTCAATATCTTTGTAACCGCTCTTGAAGTTCGCGGTGAGTGTGTGGGACCACGCGCCGGAGTCGAGCGCCGCGATGACGCGGCCGCTCCAGCGGAAAGTGACTGAATCCAGCTTGGTTGAATAGTCGGCAATATTCCTGAAGTATTCGCCGCCCTCGATCACTTGCACTTTGCTCGTGAGCATGTGAGTCGCGAGCACCTGCGAACGCAGGCGGCCGATAGGTGTTTCCCAGCGGCTTTGAATGTTGAAATCAAGTCCGCTGTAGTACTCCTTACCCGTGTTGACGTTGGAGCTGTTGTAGGCAACGTAAGTAGCCCCGGTGCCGATGTCAGTCAACGTCGTCCATGCATCGGGATACTGCGTCGGATTCGAAAATGCTTCGCCTTCATCTATCTGCCCGAATGCATCTTCGATCCCGACCCACCAGTAATCGACGCCGAAAGAGAGTGCGCGGCTCGGCTCAAACACCACACCCACAGTAGCTTGACGAGATTTCTCAGGTTCCAGCCCGGGATTGCCGCCCGCAAATACGTCGTACTGAGTTTGATCTGGACGGCAAATTGCGCCGAGGTTCGCTGCGATCGCCTGCAGCTCCGGCGAGCAGTCATATGGGTTCTGCGTGACGCCGTAGTTCTGGATCGATGCGTTCAACTGCGGAACGGTGGGCGCGTGGAAGCCGGTGCCATAGGAACCGCGAATGAGTATCTGATCCGATGGAGTGATCTTGAAGCTGCCTTTGTAGTTGGTTGTCGATCCCACATCGTCGTAATCATCGAATCGCACCGAGCCGCCAAGCTCGAGCCAGTCCGCCGCCTGCGCGACGAGTTCGGTGAAGGCGCCAAAGACACTTCGATCCGCGCCGTAGGGAATCGCCGCAGAAGAGTCGCCAAAACGCTGATCGCCAGTGCCCGGTCCGCCGGCAGCGGGTGTGCCCGCAACGGGATCGTCGAGATTTGCTTGCGCAAAATCGCTGGGCTTCGACTCGAACTCTTCCTTGAAGTAACTTAACCCCGCGGCGAACCGCAGAGGATTGCCGTTCGGTAAATCGAAGAGCGTCCGCCCGGCGCGCAACTCCGCCGTCTGCAATTGCGAAACACCGCCATTCCAATAGGCTTCATAGTTGATCGACTGTAGTGCTGCGACTCCCTCGGGACTTTGTTGGCTGGGCCCGACGAACGGATCGATGACACCGCTGGCGAGCACGCGCGCAAAGCCGAGCGCGCCTGGATAACCAGCGATGTAGCCTTTGACGTCGCTTTCGGATTGGCTAACGGCGAAGTTGTAATCCCATCCCAGCGCGACGCCCTCGACGCCAACTAGGGCCTGATAGAAGTCGGCCTGATCTTCGTTGATGCGCTGTCCGAGATCGAGAGCGCGATAGCTCGTCACTGTGTCGCCGATGAAAAGCGGCACCCCATTCTCATCGACGACGTTAGCGAGATACGTATTGAATAGGTCAGAGCCTGCAGGAATGAGCAGCTCTCCCGGCACGGCGGCGGTCTTCGACACTTGCTCCGCGCGCGACCACAACACATCGGCAAATGCGCGGTGAGCGTCGCCGAGCTTCACGTCGAGCGCGGCGGTCGCTGTCCTTCGCTCACGTTGCGGGTAGATTTGAATGTGCGGGACATAGTCAAAGTAGCAGCCGGAGCCAACCACAGCCGATCCTTCAGGGCACGTGCCGTCTTGCAAGAATTGAAGGCTCACGGCCTCGTTGTTGTATGCGCTCGCTGGGTTGTTGGCGATCGCGTTGCCGGGAATATTGCGCGGCGAACCGTTGAAGAACGTCCACCGCTTCCCGTCTTGGTAGAAATTCACGATCGCTGAATCGGCGAAGTCGCGATCGAGTGCGTTGAGCTCGTCTCGATCATCGGCGGCCAGCGAGACGAACAAGCTATAACCGTCCGATTGATAATCGCCGAAGCCGCCGGTCAGGCTGATACCCGTTTCGCGCGCATCATCCTGCGGCGCATAGAAGCTGGCGGAAACGCCAGCGCCGTCGCTGCTGCGTTTGGTGATGAAGTTGACGACGCCAGCGATTGCGTCCGAGCCATACAATGCGGAGGCGCCATCGCTCAACACCTCAACGCGCTCGATCGCTGAGATCGGAATGCTGTTCAGGTCGATGGCGGCGCCAAAGCCCGTAAGAGTCTGACCGCCGAACTGCGCGAGCCGACGGCCATTCAACAACACTAGCGTGCGATTCTCACCGACGTTGTGAACCGAGACGCCCGCGAAACCAAATGTCGAGCCGCCAACGGATACTGCCTCCGGCGTGGCGCCTTGTATCGATGGTAATCGCTGAATCAGATCGACCACGGAGGCGGCGCCCGTGCGCTCGATCGCTTCAGCATCGAAGATCTGGACCGGCAGCGATTGCTCGGCGTCGATGCGGCGAATCGCCGAACCCGTCACATAGATCGTTTCGACCGTATCGGTCGCGGCAGTTTGTTCTTGGGCAAAAGTGGACGACGCTGCCGCTGCACTTGCGAACAGCGCGCACCTGACCGCGCATTTGACTGGCGAATTCATTCGTGAACCCTCCTGTGTCTAAACATCGTCGAGCAGCTCTCGCTGACTGACTTTGCCTAGAGCCTACGCGACGGCTTCCTGGCCGAGGTTTCACGCCTTGCTTTAATGTGGCAACAACCGCTCGCGCATGGGATGCGCAGAAGGAGAGATCAATTATTCGAGCGTGGCACAGGACTTCTAGAAGAGAGAGCCAGGCCTTTCATGCGTAGCCCACGAAGTAGGGCCACAGACCAGATGCGTCCGGTATTGTCTAACCAAGTCCAACTATCCTGTACCGGAGGCGCCAGGCACAGTTGCAGCGAGTGTGACCAGCACTCCCTCGCATCGATCTCGCGCGCGTCGTTGGCGGCACCGGCAACGTGACAGTGTGCCCCGCGACCGCCATGGATGGTGGAACACCGTTAGTGGGGCGACGAGAGCGTCGCCACGTTAAATGACTACCGCTAGCGCTTAGCCTCAACATGGCGAGCGAAGTTGTTCAAGATCGCTTGCCAACCATCGCGCTGTTGTTCGATAGAATGCGTTGTCTCAGCGTCGAAGGTCACGCGCACTTGCACGCCTTTCGGCGTGTTGTCGAACCCAACCTGCGCTGTGCGATCGCCGAACGCATACTCGATCAGCTTGTGCTCCACGACATTGGTGTACGTGCCGGCGAAATCGAATCCCATGCTGCCATCCTTCGCCTCCATCCGTGAGGAGAAGGCGCCGCCGGCGCGCAAATCCACGCTAGCCGCAGTGGTGTGCCAATCATCAGACGCAGCATTCCATCGTTTGATGTCCTCGGGTGTCGTATACGCCCGCCAAACTTCCTCCATCGGCGCTGCGACCATCGTCTCAACGGTAATTTTCATAACGAGTTTCCCAGTCTTGATTGCCCAATAAAGTGCCCTTTGTCCCAAGGACGCTGCGACTGCCTATCTTCCGACACTTCTGAGAGAT
>JAICPY010000117.1 GCA_025929585.1 Steroidobacter sp. | reverse complement strand
CGGTTCGGCAAGAATGCTCAAAGAAGGAACGACGATCTCGACCTTGTCCGGTCCGAGCTCCTTGATCGATAGAAAAGCTTCGTTCTCCCACGCGAGGAGCACATCGCCGATCTCACGCTGCACGAAGGTCGTTGTCGAGCCGCGAGCGCCTGTGTCTAGCACAGGAACATTCTTGAACAGCTTGCGCACGTATTCTTTCGCGGTCGCTTCGCTCCCGCCGGGCTGCTTCAGTGCCCACGCCCATGCCGCAAGATAATTCCAACGTGCGCCGCCCGAGGTCTTCGGGTTCGGCGTGATCACGGAAATGCCAGGCTTGATGAGATCACCCCAATCCTTAATGCCTTTCGGATTGCCTTTACGTACCAAGAACACGATCGTCGATGTGTACGGCGAGCTGTTGTGCGGCAAGCGCGATTGCCAGTTCACGGGCAGCAGCTTGCCGTTGGTCGAGATCGCATCGATGTCGCCAGCCAGAGCGAGAGTGACGACGTCTGCCTGCAAGCCGTCAATCACAGTACGAGCCTGCTTGCCCGATCCACCGTGCGATTGCTTGATCGTTACATCTTCTCCGGTCTTCTCCTTCCAATGCTTGGTAAAGAGCGCGTTGTACTGTTCGTACAACTCCCGTGTGGGATCGTACGAAACATTGAGCAGCGTCTTGCCCGCAGCCATCGAGCCAGTGGCAAAACCACTCAGCGAGAAAAGGGCGATGAGAATCGCAAAATATTTTTTCATGTGAGGCTCCAGCGAAGATTGGACGTTAAAAATTCACGGCAAAGCGAGTGAACAAGGCTTTTTCATCGAGCCGATCGCCGCTCGCCGCGCCGCCTTCGAAGCGGGTCACGTCGTAGTTCAGAGACCATTTGTAGTTCTGGTTCAAATACCAGTTCACACCCACGCCCCAGCCGCTTGCCTTGCTGGCGGCTGTCGCTGGATTCGCGAACGAATCCGCGCCGCCGGTGAAGGCGTCGTCATCGATGTCCAGCTCTTGATAGCGGGCAACCAATTCCCATGCGCCCCACGTATGGTTATCGAGCGAGAACACGGTGTTCGGCGTGATGCCGCGGAACGTCTGCTCTTCGCCCGTCAGGAACCATGCGAGCTGCACTTGCCATGCCGAGTGATCGAGAGTGTCGCTGCGCGCGCCTGCCGTCGGCGTCGCGCGAGTGACCTCTTGCGAAACTTCTGCATATTCGCCTAGTGCCCGGAAGCTGCCCACGGTATAGAACGCTTGCGGCGTGAGGCGCAGGCGTTCGCCATCGGCGAACGTGCCATTCACGCCGGGCGTCGTGCCCGATGCCGCCGTCGTTCCTCGATAGCTGAAGAACGATTGCTGGCCAGGCGTTCGGTAGGACGGCAATAAAGTCGTCGTCGTGCTGCCGGTTGCATCGACATAGGTTCCCGCAATGCCGAAGCCCAGGCCGCGCAATGAAAAATTATCGGAGCTCAAGAACGGTTGGAAGAAGACTCGTGCGGCCCAATCTCCCTTCGTGTCGTTTTCCGCATCCGGTGTGGGGGAGTTCCCGTCACTGCTACCACCATCACTGACGCCATTGAAGTAGCCGATCGAATAGTTGACTAGGCCGCCGGCGATGTCGCCTCCGAGTTGCACGCCGAGATCGCGATTGGGCAGCAAGCTCGTTGGAAAACCACGTTCGATAAAGCGTAAATCTGCAGCAGACACCAATCTTTCAAGTCCAACGGGGACTTTGAATTTGCCTACGGTGACGGTTGCCCATGGCTTGAAGCGCGCGGCGAGAAACGCATCGAGAATGATGGTTTTTCCCCCCGCAAAGTCGGGCGTAAAGCGGAAGTCGTAGATGCCGTTCAACGTGCCTTCCAGCGTGGGACGCACGCGGCGCAGCAGAAACGTATCGGCCGTGCTGGTTGTTACGTCGTCGAAGTATCGGCGGCCGTCGAAATGCAGAACGCCGCGCAGCTTTACAACGTTTGCATTGTCGGGCGAGCCGAAGCTGAACCCTTTCGGTCCGGCCTTGACCACCGGCGTGCTCGGAGCGGCCGCTTGTTGTGCCTCATCCGCTAGCTCCAACTTGCGTTCCAGAACCTTGAGCTTCAGCTCTTGCGACTCTAGACGATCGCGCAGCTCGGAGACTTCATCCGCTGCAGCTGAATTGGATGTCGCTGTCAACACCGCGGCGATGCTTAGTGCAAGAACGCTCCAACGCGGCGCAAGACCAGTGCGCTTTGATTTCGAAGATTGCATATAACTCCCATGAAGTTCGCTTCGATCGAGCACGAACAGCTCGTCTTGGAGCAGCATCGTAGGCAGAGCTCGGTGAAGCGTCAGTCGAGGGTAGGTGACAATGCGGTTAGCGAAACCGGCTCGTCGGTGAAACTTGTGGACCACGCGCTCGTGAACGAGCAATGAGCGCCATAGGTATTTCGCATTGGCACATAGAAGCGGATCACAGTATCGTTACATTCGGTATCAACGAGCGGAGACGGTCATGCAAATCGACATAGGTATTCCAGAGAAGGATCGCGAGAGCATTGCAAAAGGCTTGTCGAAGCTCTTGGCCGACAGCTACACCTTGTACTTGAAGACCCACAACTATCATTGGAACGTCACGGGGCCGATGTTCAACACGCTGCATTTGATGTTCGAGCAGCAGTACACGGAGCTCGCCGCAGCCGTAGATTTGATCGCCGAGCGCATTCGTGCTTTGGGCCATCCCGCGCCCGGTTCTTACAAGGCCTATTCGAAGCTCACCGGCATCGAGGAAGAAGAAGGCGTGCCTGATGCGAATGAAATGATTCGGCAATTGGTCAAAGGCCAGGAAGCCGTCACTCGCACCGCGCGCGAGATCTTCCCCACGGTCGAAAAAGCCAGCGACGAACCGACGGCAGACCTGCTCACCCAGCGCATGCAAGTACATGAAAAGAATGCGTGGATGTTGCGCAGCCTGTTGGGGTGACAAGTGACGGGTGACGAGCAAGAACTCTGAATAGTTGCAAGACCATGAGGGAGGTTCGTGTCACTGTGTCAATGCAATCCGGATGAGAATGCGAGCCAGGGCCGTCTTTCTCGTCACCCGTCACCCACTGCCTCCTTGACTCCCCACCGACCCACCAGTAATACTGCTTGCCATGTATACGCCCGTGACCCAAGTCTCCAACCGTTGGTGGTGGCGCTTCTCATAAAGGAGAGGGCGCTGGACTTGCTGGGCGATCAAAAAAACCACTGAAGAATCCAGAAAACCCATCTCCGAGCGCAGTCCGGAGATGGGTTTTTTATCGCCTCTCGCCGGCCTGTAGGGAAGGGTCGAAGACGAGGAGCATCGATTGAAACCACCATTTGACATTGCTGCCGATTTGGACACGCCGGTCTCGGCGTATCTGAAGCTCAAGCCGTTTCGCCCGCGTTTCCTATTGGAAAGCGTCGAGGGCGGCGAACGGCTGGCGCGCTATTCCTTTATTGGCTTCGGCGATTGCCTGGAAATCCGGCTCGATGAGCGCGGCCTGACGGTGGATGGCAAAACGACCCCGGCACCGGAAAACCAGGCCGAGCTGCTGGATGCACTGCGGCGAGCATTGGCAAGCGCCCCGCGTCCCGCACCTGATATCCCCGGTGTTCCGTTGCTAGGCGGTTTGGTCGGCGTGGCCGGCTACGATCTAGTCAGGCGTTTCGAACGGTTGCCTGCACGTACGCCGAACGTCGATGGCACACCGGAAGCGCATTATCTTGCGCCTCGATCCATCTTAGTTTTCGATCACCTGACACGTGGGGTTGCCTTGCTCCACGCAGGCAGCGAGACCGAACGGCTCGCGCTTCGGCAAGAGGTCATTCAAGCCTTGCGCGGCGCCATTCCCGCGAGCACCAAACGTATCCGTTATTCGCCAGCCCTCGGTAGTCTCAGTGAAGCCGAGTTCTTACGTGGTGTCGATCGCACGAAGGAGTACATCGCAGCGGGCGATGTCTATCAACTGGTGTTGTCCGTGCGCTTCGCCGGTCAGTGCGAGCTCGAGCCGTTCGAAACCTATCGAGCGCTGCGCCTGCTCAACCCATCGCCTTATATGTACTACTGCGATCTCGGCGATTGTGTCGTCGTCGGATCTTCGCCCGAAGCGCTCGTGAAGCTATCGAATGGTCGCGCGCAAATGCGCCCCATCGCAGGCACTCGTCCCCGCGGCTTCGATGCTGCCGAAGATGCGCGCTTACAGGCCGAGTTGCTCGCCGATCCAAAAGAGAATGCAGAGCATGTAATGCTCGTCGATCTGGCTCGAAATGACTTGGGTCGTGTCGCAAAGGCGGGGTCGGTCGGCGTCAATCCGTATCGTTCGATCGAGCGCTATAGCCATGTGATGCACATCGTCAGTGGCGTGAACGGAAACATCGCTCCAGGCAAGGATGCATTCGATTTGTTCGCTGCCGCTTTTCCGGCCGGTACGCTCGTCGGTGCGCCGAAGGTGCGCGCAATGCAAATCATCGATGAGCTCGAGCCGGTTCGCCGCGGTTTCTATGGAGGCACCGTCGGTTACTTCGGCACCGGTGGCGACATGGATCAAGCCATCACGATTCGCACGATGGTGTTCCGCGGCGACACCTATAGCTTTCAAGCAGGGGCCGGTTTGGTCGCGGACAGCGTCCCGCAAATGGAGTATCAAGAAGTGCTCGCAAAGAGCGAGATCGTTCGCCGCGCGTTGGCGATGGCGCAGGAGGGGTTATGAGCGCGCCACGTTTATTGCTGATCGACAACTACGATTCCTTTACCTATAACTTGGTGCAAGCGTTCATGGTGATCGGTGCCGAGGTGATCGTGCACCGAAACGATCAGATCACCGTCGATGAAGCGAAGTCACTGCTGCCCACTCATCTATGCATCTCGCCGGGCCCAGGCACACCGGATGATGCCGGTATGTCCATGAAGATGATCGAGGCGTTCGCAGGTGAACTGCCGATCTTCGGCGTCTGTCTCGGGCATCAATCGCTGGTCGAAGTGTTTGGCGGCAAAGTCGTACGCGCGCCTCGTCTGATGCACGGCAAAACCTCGCTCGTCCATCACGATGGCCGGACGATCCTCGAGCACATGCCAGAGCCGTTCGAAGCGGGGCGATATCATTCGCTGATTGCGCAGCCCGACTCGTTGCCCGCGGATTTGGAAGTGTCGGCGCGCACCGCTGAAGGCGAGATCATGGGCGTGCGACACAAGACGTATGCAATCGAAGGGGTTCAGTTTCATCCGGAAAGTGTGCTAACGCCGCAGGGTCCGCAGCTCATGGGCGATTTTTTGAAACTTCGTTCGGGAACGAGGTAGCCATGCTTCAGTTGAAGGAAATACTCGAGAACTTGATGGAGCGTCGCAGCCTGACCGAAGATCAGGCATCCGAGCTCATGGTTTCGCTCACCGACACCGCCATCGCGCCTGCGATGGCTGGCGCGCTGCTTGCCGCGCTTCGTACCAAAGGTGTCACTGCCGATGAAGTACGTGGTTTTGCGAAAAGCATGCGTAAGCTTGCGCGGCGGCCCGTGTTGTCGGCGGGCACTGCGCTCGTCGACATGGTGGGAACCGGCGGCGATGGTTCGGGCAGCTTCAACTTATCGTCGGGTGCCGCTCTGCTGGTCGCATCGATGGGCATCCGCGTTGCGAAACATGGCACCAGCTCGGTCTCGAGTCGAAGTGGCAGCGCCGATGTGATTCGCGCGCTTGGATTGCAGTTGCCTCTGGATGAGATTGCCGCTGGCGAATGTTTGGACGCCACCGGATTTACATTTTTCTTCGCACCTCACTACCACCCAGCGATGAAGGCGCTCATGCCGATTCGCCAGGCGATGGGAGTGCGGACGGTGTTCAATATTTTGGGGCCGTTATCGAATCCGGCGGAACCGCCGTTTCATTTGATCGGTGCCTATAACCTCGACATTGCCGAGCTCATGGCCGAGACGCTCTCAGGACTGCCGATCGAGCGAACGTACGTCGTACATGGCGAGCCTGGATGGGATGAAGCGACGCCGGTCGGGCCCTTTACCGTGTTCGATGTGCGCCCGGGCAAGGTATCGCGCGCCACGCGCAGTGCCGAGGAATTTGCGCTGCCGCGTTGCACTGCGGAAGAGCTCAGAGGTGGCGATGCTGCCTACAATGCGGAGCACCTGCGAGCTGTACTCGAGGGACGTCAGCGAGGTGCACATCGCAACGCAATCATCCTGCAGGCCGCGCTCGTACTCGAGCTGCTCGATAAAGCTCCGACACCGATCGACGCCGCGCGAATGGCCGAAGATGCGATCGAATCCGGAGCAGCGCGCAAGCTGCTGGAAAAGTTGGCCGCCTTCGGTCAGCGCAATGTAGCCACCGAGCAGCTGGCAGTAGCCAAATGAGCAGGAACCGATTACCTATGTCACGCGTGAGGTTCTCGGAGGGCGGTTCGGAGTCGAGCCGGTCAGAGGCTCACTTCGAGGCTCACTTCGAAGCCCCCTCGGAGGCCCCCTCCCTAACCCTCCCCCGCGAGCAGGGGAGGGAATCGGATAAGAGGGGTGCACTTTTCGGATCTTACGCCGTCACTTCGTCACGCCGTCACCTCATCACATAATTTATCGCTTTGATCTCACCACCGTCACCTCATCACTTCATCACTTCATCACCTTCTCCAATGTCCGGCCTCCTAACACAAATGGCGCAAGCGAGTCTTGCGAGACTCGAGCAGGCGCGTGCACGCGAATCCGAGCAGGCGCTGTGGTCGCGTGTGTGCGATCTGGGAGCGCCGCCCGCTTTGAAGTTGTCCCATGAAGGCTTCGATGTGATTGCCGAATGTAAATTGCAATCGCCTTCGGCGGGCGATTTGTCGGCACATACGAGCGATGTCGAAAGTCGGGTGAAAGCATATGCGCAAGGCGGGGCCTGCGCAGTGTCGGTGTTGACGGAACCTACACGGTTCGGTGGCAAGCTCGAGCATCTAGCCCAGGCAGCGGCCGCGCTCAAACCGCTCGGCGTACCTGTGATGCGTAAGGACTTTCTCGTCGATCCGTATCAAGTCATGGAAGCGCGTGCCGCGGGCGCAGGCGGCGTGCTCGTCATCGCGCGCATGCTCGATCAAGGACGGCTGACCGCGTTATTGGATTGCGCGGCCATGTTGAAGATGTTCGTGTTGTTCGAGGGATTCGATGCACAAGATCTCGCGCTGATGCGCGAAGTACTGCACGCCCGCAAAGGACATGAGGAGCAAGTGCTCGTGGGAGTGAACTGCCGTGACCTGCAGACGCTCGCGGTGGAGCTTCCACGCTTGGAACAATTGCTCGAGCAATTGCCCGAGGGGTTTCCCCGCGTTGCGGAGAGTGGCGTCAAATCATTGGCCGACGTCGAACGTGTCGTCGAGCTTGGCTACACCGTTGCACTCATCGGAACGACGCTGATGAACTCAGAAGAGCCAGCCCGGGTCCTCGATGAGATGCTGACGAAGGGTCGCGAACGTGCGATGGCAACCAAAGCGGTTGACGGCTGACCGTTGACGGTTGGCAGCAAGAATCGAAAGTGGCCTTCGGACCGTCAAGCGCGAACTGACCCAATGACCTGGATCAAGATCTGTGGTTTGACGAGTGAAGATGCGGTGAGCGCGGCAGTAACCGCAGGCGCTGATGCAATTGGATTCGTGTTCGCACCTTCGAAGCGGCAAGTAACGGCGCAGCAAGCTGCGAGAATCGCCCGCGGTGTGCCGCGCAGCGTGTTGAGAGTTGCAGTGATGCAGCATCCTTCGCAAGCGCTGGTGGATGAGGTGTGCACCGTGCTCGAGCCGGATGTACTGCAAACCGACGCGAGCGATCTGGCCGGCTTGCGTGTGCCGAAGCACGTGCAGCTGCTGCCGGTGGTCCGTGATGGCAATGACCCGATGTCACCGTTGCCAGTGCGAGTTTTATATGAAGGGAAGGTGAGTGGCGCGGGCGAGACTGCGAATTGGAAAGCCGCGCGTACGCTGGCTGAAAGTACGCAGCTAGTGCTTGCAGGCGGATTGCATGCACGGAACGTTGCCGCCGCAATCGCTCTCGTCAAACCCTTTGGAGTTGATGTGAGTAGCGGAGTGGAATCCGCTCCCGGCGTGAAGGACGTACGCAAGATCGAGGAGTTCATCAGCGCGGTGCGAAAGCAGTAGCGAAGGTGCGTTGTCAATCGCTGCGATACATGCAGCGAAACGAGGAAGGTTCATGACCCAAGTAATTAGCGCAGCAGAGGCAAAGACGCTGCTGGCGAACGTGATGAAGGATGCATATCCAGACGAGCGCGGCCGCTTCGGCCCTTTCGGTGGACGCTATGTTCCTGAAACGCTGGTTCCGGCGCTCGATCGACTGCAAGCAGGCGTGGATCGCTATTTGCACGATGTGGATTTTCTCGAAGCATTCCATGCCGAGCTCAAGTCTTGGGTGGGTCGTCCAACACCGCTGACGCACGCTCGGGAGCTTTCAAAACGTTGGGGTGCGCAGATCTATTTGAAACGTGAGGATCTTGCGCACACCGGTGCTCACAAGATCAACAATGCGGTCGGGCAAGTGCTGCTCGCGAAGAAGCTGGGAGCAAAGCGCGTGATCGCGGAGACGGGTGCAGGTCAACATGGTGTGGCCTCTGCCGCTGCGTGCGCGCGGCTCGACATGCCTTGCACCGTGTACATGGGCGAAGTGGACATGGAGCGGCAAGCACCGAATGTCGGCCGAATGAAATTGCTCGGTGCGACGGTGGTGCCTGTGACCAGCGGCGATCGCACATTGCGAGCGGCAGTGGATGAGGCCTTGCGCGATTGGGTCTCCGATCCCAACGGCACTTACTATTGTCTAGGCTCGGCCGTCGGTCCACATCCCTATCCATATCTGGTGCGCGAATTGCAATCGGTGATTGGCCGCGAGGCACGCGAGCAGATGCTTGCTACGACGGGCAAGCTACCGGATTCGGTGATTGCTTGCGTCGGGGGTGGATCGAATGCGATCGGAATCTTCTATCCGTTCGTGAAGGACACCGAGGTGCAGATGCTGGGCCTCGAGGCTGGCGGTCTGGGCACCGGGCTCGGTCAGAACGCCGCGTCGCTTGCCTATGGCAGACCGGGCGTGCTGCAAGGTGCGTATTCATTGCTGTTGCAGGATGAGCACGGTCAAATTCAGGAGACGCATTCGGTATCCGCGGGTCTGGATTATCCCGGCGTCGGCCCTGAGCACTCGTTGCTCATGAGCATCGGCCGAGTGAAGTACGAGGCAGTCAACGACGAAGACGCACTCGCCGCGCTCGCTGAATGTTGTGCGGCGGAAGGTATCTTGCCCGCCATCGAATCCTCACATGCCCTCGCTGGAGCAAAACGTCACGCGAGTGAGCATCCCGGCAAGACGTTGTTGATTGGGCTCTCGGGGCGCGGCGACAAAGACATGCCTACATTGCAAAAAACGATTCTCAAGGACCAAGTCTGATGGCGGCGCGTGATTCGATTGGCGATGCGATTAGAGCGGCGAAAACTAAGGGACGCCCCGCGCTCGTTGCCTACATCACCGCGGGTTTCCCGCGGCGCAAGGGCTTTCGTGAGCTATTGAGCTCGGTCTGCGAATCGGCCGATGTAGTCGAGGTCGGCGTTCCCTTTACCGATCCGATGGCCGATGGAACGACGATTCAGCGATCTAGCCGTGCAGCACTCGAGGATGGTGTCACGCTGCAATGGATATTCGCGGAGCTCGAAGCGTTTTCTGCGCAGCGCTCCAAGCACGGTGCTCCCTTGTTGCTGATGAGTTATTTGAATCCGCTCCTTGCTTACGGATTGGCCCGATTGCCTAAAGATGCGGCGCGCGCAGGCGTCAGTGGCTTCATCGTGCCGGACCTGCCGCTCGAAGAATGTGCGGAGCTACGTGCTGCGTTGGAGGCGCAAGGATTGGCGTTGGTGCAATTCGTCACGCCAGTGACTCCAAGTGCGCGGATGGAGTTACTCAGTGAAGCCAGCCGCGGTTTTCTCTATGCGGTGACGATGACGGGCACGACAGGCAAGAACGTCGCCGTACCCGACGAAGTCTTGGACTACTTCGCGCGCGTCAAGGAGATTTCGACTGTTCCCGTGTGTGCGGGATTCGGTATTCGCAGCCGCGATCAGGTCGAGCGCCTCGCACCGTTTGTCGATGGAGTCATCGTGGGCTCGGCGTTGGTCGAAGTCATTGAGAGAGGCGAGGATACCGGCGCGTTTTTACAGTCGCTTCGAGGCGAGGCCATCGCAACGTAAGAATTTCAGCTTGAGGCCTGGCCTTCCGTGCAATTGCGCTGCAGCGTGGCCGGAACAATGATCTCGTCCTACTTCTTATTGACCTCGATCGGGCTTGGCCCGCGACCGAAAGAGAAAAGAGACGAGGACCGATGGCCGCTAAACCGCCTCGGTGGTCGCTCGGTGAGTTGTTCAAGCCGAAGAAGCGTCCACCGCCGACACCCACACGGCCGGCGAATCCGTATCACGCGGTTTCGATCGTGCCCGGCAAAGCTGCTTGTCCGGCGGCGTTCCGATTCTCCGGTTTGAGATTTCTCTCTCGTCAAGCGCCTCCGCTGCCATTGCCTACCTGCGATTCGTCTCATTGCGAGTGCCGCTTCAAACATCACAAGGATCGGCGGGCAGGTCTTCGCAGGCGTAGCGATCAGGGAATGATGACCGGCATCTACAACGGCGCGGAGCGCCGGCGCATCGGGGGCAGGCGCGCCGAAGACAATTAAGCGTCTCGCAGATCGAGCGCGTGACTTACAGTGTCAAAGCTCTCGACACTGTTCATCGATACACTCCGCTGGACTGCGGTTTCAACTGATTCAGTAGCTTGGGCGGCACACCTCATCCAGTGAGGATTCGCCGCTATCCATTTTTTGTGATGCTGGGTTGCCGCTTTTACAAGGGCTGTGGTACGTAGGACTTGCTGTACGCGTCGGCTTTTGCGAAGAACATCGCGCGCGCGGCATTTCGACTTGCCACATGGGGATTGGGCCAATGTATTGGCGAAGGGCTCTCGCCTGGATCGATGCGCGTTTCTTTGCGTTGCGCGGCGTCATGGCCGTGTGCGCGTTCGCGTGCTCATTCGCGGCGTATGCCGACCCACCCTCGTTTACCGGCGAGCCCATTCGCAGCCAAGGCAGCACGAGCCTCGTCAACCTCCGGGGGCAAGGCGCACTGGTGGGTACCGCGCCTATCGATGTACAGGTGAATGCGGTGCGCGTGGGTGGAGTGCTCTCGCCGCTTATTTCCGTCCTGCGAAGTGTGCTCGACCCCGGCGCTGAGGTGTCGGTGTGCGTCGAGGTACAGAATTTACTTGGACTGGATCTCACATTTCTCGGTGTCGAAGCGGACATCACTGCATTCAATGAGGACGCGCCGAATGGGGTGACTGGACGCGTCGTGATTCAAAGCGGACTCGGCGGCGAAGACACCTCGCCGTTGGCATGCGCCGATTCGGCGGTGCTGCCTCCAACCGCCAATGCGGGGACGGATCAGAGTGTCGCCGATTCGGATCAACAGCCCGGTGAAACGATCACGCTCAACGGTGGCGCATCGTCGGACCCGGACGGCACGATCAGCTCGTTCCAGTGGTTGGACGCCAACAACAATCAAATCGGAACGGGGTCGAGCGCTTCAGTGAGACTTGCGGACGGCACGCATACTGTCACGCTGCTCGTCACCGACAACACGGGCGCGACGGATATCGATACCGTGCAGATTACGGTCACTGCGCCCTCGAGCAATCAATTGCCTGTTGCTGTCGCCGGCGAAGATCGCATCGTTGCTGATACGGACGGCGACGCCGGTGAAACCGTCATGCTAAATGGGATGGCTTCTTCTGACCCCGACGGCACGATCGCCTCGTACGAGTGGCTGGTCGGGCAATCGACGATTCTCGCGAGCGGCTCGACTGCCAGCGTGCGACTCACCGACGGACCGCAGGTCATCATCCTGCGCGTTACCGACAATGAAGGCGGCGTCGCGACAGATAGTGTGACGATCACGATAGGCACTCCGGCACCGAGTGTCGGTCCAATCGCGAACGCCGGTCCTGACTTAAGTATTTCCGATACCGATTCCTTGCCTGGAGAGTTCGTGACGCTCGATGCGAGTGGCTCACGCGCTGGGGACGGACTCATCGCGAGTTATGAATGGTCGTTGGACGGTGAACCGTTAGCGAGTGGAATTAGTGCGTCCGTTCGACTTGAAGACGGTGAAAGCTTCGTCACGCTGCTTGTCACCGACGATGCAGGCAACTCGGCCTCCGATGCAATTCTGGTCACGGTGTCGGCTGCACCGATTATTCCGTTGTTGTCGGAGCTGCCGGGGCTTACGCCGAATCAATTGTCGGTGGCACGCGCGCTCGATAGTTTGTGTCCTCGTCTAAGTACACGTGGATCGCAGCAGGAACTGACTGAAGGGGAGGCGGCTCTGCTCAGCAGATGCAACGCAATCACTTTCGGTAGCAGCGCTTCCGAGCAAGTTCGTGCACTGGATGAGATCAGTCCCCAAGATCTCAACGCAACACGCACGCAGGCACTGAGCTTGTCACGATCCCAGCTCGCGAATGTCTCGGACCGGTTACTTGCGCTCAGAACGGGATCGAAGGGACTTAGTCTCGCCGGTGTCAATCTGAATGTGAGCGGCAAGTCGGTCCCGCTCGCGGATGCGGCTAAGAGCTTCGGCAAGTTGCTCGGCGGCGGAGCGAGCGCCGATTCGGAAGCGGATTCATTGCTCGATGCCCGACTTGGTCTGTGGCTACGGGGGAACTACAGTTTCGGCGACAAAGAGGCTACACATGCGGACCACGGCTTCGAGTCCGATCAGTGGGGCATGATGGCCGGTGCCGATTTTCGGTTCTCGCCACGTTACGTGCTTGGCGCCGCAGTGGGATACGGCAAGTCGAACGTTGCGTTCGGCGCTCGCGATTCCGGCGGTCTGGACACTAGTGCTGTAACGGCTTCGATCTATGCAACGATGTACTCTCAAGGCGGCTTTTATGCCGATGCAATCGCGAACTACGTTCGCTCTTCCCACGATTCGACGCGCCAGATTCGGTTCACGGAAGGCGATGCCGAGATTCTCGCGGATGCGCGAGCCGCGGCGGACGGAGCGACCGTTGGGACTGCTTTCGCGTTCGGGTACGACTGGTCAATTGGCGGCTTCACCGTTGCGCCGAGCATCGGATACAACTACTTGAGCACCCGGATCGACTCGTTCCGTGAAGAAACCGGATACGGTCTGGATCTGATTTTCGACAAGCAAACCTATACTTCGGCAACCGCAAATGCGGGTCTTCGTCTTTCATACGCATGGAGGACACAAATCGGTGTCATACAACCGCAGCTGCGTGGCGAATTCATTCGCGAGTTCATGGCGGAAGAAGAATCTTTCGGTTTGCGATTCGCAAACGACCCATTCGATGACACACCTCGCATCATCGTGCGAACCGAAGTTCCGGATCGATCGTATTGGCGCCTAGCCACGGGAATCGCCGCTCAATTCAAGTACGGCATCTCCGGTTTCGTCGAATATCAAAGGCTGGAGAGCCTGCGCTATTTCAACTATGCGGATGTGGCGGCGGGGTTGAGGGTGGAGCGAGCGTTCTGATGATGCTTGACGGTTGACCGTTGGCGGTTGACAGTCAGAACGCGGTCGGATTCTTGGCTCCGCCCGTCAACTGCCAACGGTCAACCGTCAACCCATCCTCATGTTGGCGTATACGCCGACAATCTGCTCTGAGTCTTCAGCATGTCTGCTTCGGTGTACTCGGTGGTGCGTTCACTGCGTAATTTGCGAATCAGCGCGGCGAAGTCATCCGCAGGCACAGCCGGGCTGCAATAGAAGCCTTGATAT
>JAICPY010000084.1 GCA_025929585.1 Steroidobacter sp. | reverse complement strand
TCCGCCGCGCCACTCGGCGTAAATGCGATCGATATTCTGCTGACGAGTTCGCTCGAGGTCACCGCTCTCATCGATGTCAGTCACCTCGAGTTCGCTCGCATCGTCTAAGCCGATCTCGAGCCGTCGCTCATGAAGGAGACCACCAATGAGCGAGAACACCGCTAACCACGCAAACATAAATAGTGCGATCTGCAGTACCAGCGGCAAATCCATGGCTCGCGCCACGCCGATCACGATGCACAGGACGAGAGCGCATGCAACCACCAACACGTAATCGCTGCGAAGCCGGAGTATCAATCTCCAGCAGCGCACTGGATTCAGAGATTGAGCCAAGCTCCCAGTCGCACCCTGCACAGCAATGATGGCCACCAGCGCCGCCAAGATCGACACCCCCAGAACAGCGGTGAATACCGATCCAAAAAAATAGACAGCCGCACCCGACCAAAAGAGCATGGCGATCACAAACACGAGCACCAACAACGAGCGACTCTCGCCGATGGGATTCATCATCTCGATGGAAAGCACTGGCGGATCCGCCTTGCCGTCCGTCAGTTGATCCAACAAGACGAACGAATACTTAAAGAACCCAGATAACAGCAGAATGCCGAGCGCGATGCCGAATAAGCCCGCCTTGATACCCAGCGCCATCAAGACACTGAAAACGAAGATGAGCAACAGCGGCGCCATCTGCAGCGGCACGGCCATGTAGCCTAGGATCTGATCGAAGCGATTGACCATGGAAGGCAGAGTCGCTGTGCTCTCTCGTTTAACTGATATAGAGCGTAATTGGAAACAGCAAGAACCGATGTCCTGCGCAGACTAGCAGGTAATCGGCCGAACCTGGCGAGTTGGTGGAGATAGATGCGCTCTCGTTAGCAGTACATGCCGGCTTTATGGCGCTTCGATTTCGGCCGGCAACAATTGACTTGTAAACATCGCAGGAGCAGCCTTGTTCCGAGGATAACGGGCTCCGTACCTATCTAAATCTAAAGGAGCGAAGCTATGCAACGCCAGCTACAGGAAGCCATGGAAGTATCAGGAGCGCGATTGACTTTGCGCGCGCAGGCACTCGTGCTTCTGATCCTCGACGCGCTAGAAGATGAGCCTCTACGAGGGTGGTCAGACGAGAGCGATGCGCGCCGTCACCTTGTGCAGAATGTCGATAGTTATCTGCCGGATCTCTTGAGAGAGCTTTACAAGACGGTTGACAGAGGTGCGCTCGATACGCTTACCGTCTTCGACATCCTGCACAACTTCGAAACAGTGATGTCCGGATGGCCACGGAATCAGTTCTTTCCCGGAAAGCTATGACCGTCCGATCTAAGGAGATCCAATGGGGAAGCCGCTAGATGAGCAAGCGAAGGAATGGACAACAGGCAAATTCGACATCGGCGAGGCGCCAAATCCACACGCGCTGCTATTCGACCATACAAAGACAATCAGCACGCTATCTATCGCATTCTTGGGCCTCTCTGTCGGCTTCTCTGAGAAGCTAGCAGCTCTCGCGAATTTTCCGTTCGCAATCGTATTTCTGGCAGCTGTCTGGGCGCTGCTTGTGATTTCTATCATTCTCGTCTTGCTGGCGTCTGTTGGCCTTCATCATTACTTGTTTAAACCGCCAGCGAGCGCTGCTGCAGCGGATACTGATAAGTACAAAAGAAAGTACAACTCGGCCGCCATAAAGATCGGCTTCTCTGGCATGGCATTGGCACTCGCTGCCATCGTGTTCGCAATTTTTGGTGGCCTTGTGCTCCGGTATTCCGGTGAGCCGCTCAACACGCCCAGGGCGATGGAACGAGCTCTCGAAGCAGTCTCCGCTATGCCTCAGATGAAAGACGCAGAGCTACGTGTTGACTCGTTGGTGTTCGCGGAGAAAGAAAAAACGTACAGAATTGTCATCTCGGACGAGACGTCAACGGAGAGCTACTTGATATCAATCGCGGGGACCGGCAGAACAACGAATATACAAAGGCAGCGTTGATAAAGCCGTCGTGATATGCCGGCGGTAGGTTCATAGTTTCCTAACCCGGCCTTCCTCCATATCTCCATCGCGTGCCGGCGATAGGTTTGCGGGCTTGGTCGAAACACCCCCTAAACAAACGGAAATTACGATGCCACAGACAAACCCGCGAACCCCGCACGGTAAAATGCGGCCGCCCTAAGGCTTGTTTAGGCATCGCATCGCACACCCACAATCTGGAGTCCAAAGCCAACTGTAAAAAAGGCCATTCCTAGCCAGGCTAAGTCATACGAGCGATGGCTGTGTCCGAGCCCAAGGGACACGATGTATTTCCTCTTTTCTTCAATCTGCGGCTGGAAGGTTCTATTCAACGCTTCCTTCAATTTCGCCTTATCTTCTGCAAAGTAAACACTTTCCGGGAGAGCATCGATCTCCGCTTCGCGAAGCTTGAGGAAGCTTGTCAGGTGCTCGAGATGTAGCTCTGTCGTTTTCCTCCAGTTCTCTTTCGGTAGGCGCCAGAGGACCTCATAAGCAAGGCACCAAGCTCCGATGATGTTGAACATCAGACCAACAACAGTCAGCATCGGCGAATCTCCCCTCTCTACCGCTATCTGCTCTGCAACAACGAGCCATCACCACACAACCTGTCATAGCCAGCCTGCGTTTCGCGGATTGATGGTTGTTTAACGGACCCAGCTAATCGCGGACAGGGATACGGAAATCTCGATGACCATGCACATAGCCGCGAACCCGCGGCGGGGCACGCTAGACGCGGTAAGCGTCGGGATGGCGCTGGCGCCGATGAAGAACCCTTAGCCGGCGAACGCAGTGTTACACGTGTCGCTCCTGATCGCTGAGCGCCGTAGGTGCACGACCCAGCAGAACGGCGGCGGATCTCACTAGAGGAGGGAGTCAGGGGGTGCTAACAACACCTGATCGACATTGAAATAACACGAAGGGTTTACGCCGAACGTTCCACTGAATAGGGTGCAGAATGCAGCATTCATGAATTTCTTGGTGATACTTCCTTGATGGCGCACTTGGCCGTGCACGGATTCATTCCCCCGTTGCCGGAACCCCATGCGCCAAGTGTAGGTGACACCTGCCTGAAGGCTTGCTGCGTTGGGAGTTCCAACCGACGCAACAAAATAGGCAGGAGCGTCGGTCGCCGTCGTGTCCAGGTAAGGCGAGGGAAGGTCACTCACCCAGCTACCGCCAAGGAAGCAACCCGCGTTCTGGTCAGCGCTCGTGCCCGTCCGCTGCGTGAGCGAGCAATTGTCCGGGATCAGGAGCTTATCTTCATACCCTGCGCCAGCGACGTAGGTACCCGTCCCGGTGCAAGGCGCCGTCTCCCCATCGGGTGCAAGTACCGCGTTACACGGCGGAAACGACGAGCCCTTGAATGCCAGCGTGCTAAGAGTGTGATATGGAGGTCCTGCGATGCTCCATGGAAACTGAGTTGTGCCCCACTTGATCCGGCCAACGGCGTATCCGCCCGCCTCGGCAGGTATGGTGTAAGTCTCGCCGTGGCAAACGTAAATCCATTCGATAACCCATTCGTGGGACTCTTCGTCCCAAACCCAGGTGTCTTCCCAGCCACAGTCCGTTATCGTGCGTGTTTCAGCTGGCCAATTCTTAACGCCGACGCCGTATGCTTGGTAACCGCCCGTATGCGCGTTAGGCGTAAAGGTGAGATCGCTCGGACATTTGTCTTCCCAAGAGGGCGCTGACGCATAAGCGCAGCCGATGAGCTGAAACCCGAGCGTGCCGTAATTGGACGGTTGAAGGTTCGATGGCGACGTCGTGCTTCCCGCTCTATAGGGGTAGTAGGTAACGGGCACGTAGTAATCCACAACCGGATCGCCCGTCTGTGCGAAAGTGCTTGATGGCACCGCGAAAGAGAAAGCGATCAGGAAGAAAAGTCCTGTGAAGATGCGCGCTGAGTTAGTCATGACGCCGTTCCTTGCGGTTCTTTTGGTGAGGCGGCGCGTTTGAATAGGAGCTACTGTGCCGCTTTTTTCCTTGCCTCTGCGAACTGGTCTCGGATGTCTCGATAAGAGCGGATCTTGTCATCTGTCTCGTCCGGAAACACAACCGCGACTCTGGGATCCTCTAGCAGAGAGATTAGCGAATGCATGCGCCCGATGATTTCTACTTTGTAGACGAGCATGGATGTGCTGAATGCTAGTTCTTTATAGCGGCCTGACTCAGCCCCCTCAGTAACCTTAGATAAGTTGTAGAATTCGGCGCGTTGCGCTGCGATCGCTCTGCCCAGTCGGTCTCTTAGGCTGCCTTCGCGCATCTCGAGGTCACTCGGCCCGATTGAAATCGTGAATACGTGTCCATCCTCGCCGACCGGAAGTTTCAATTCGGCTCGTGCAACGTCGAAGTGCAGATCTCGCGCAACGGCATCGAGCTCATCACGAGTGCAGCCTTCCTTGAAGACGACAGTGGCGCTGGCTTCCCGTTGCGCATCGGCACTTGCCTTCTCCTGCAGCTTCGAATGCGCGTCTTGGATGCGTTGCCGAAACTCCTTTTCGTCCGTCGATCGAACGTGCGCTTCTATGGCACTTCTTGAGAGGTCGCTCGGAGAAGGTCGCTCTGCGTATCCCCGATCTGGAAAAAACAACAGACAGATTAAAATGCCAATTGAAATCAAGACGGCATGTTTCTTCATTCCCTGCTCCCGTCACTAATGAACCCGAAACGTCGCCGAGCCTTCCTTTTCGCGTCCACATCCGTGGAGGCGCTGTGAAAATATTGACTGCAGCGTGTAGGAGTTGTCAATCAGGCCTTTGCGACGTGGATTCCTCAACCCCGCGAGTGTGGACAGGTTGCCGGCAAGCCGAAATTTCAGAGAGAGAGAGAGAGAGAGAGAGAGAGAGAGCTGAACTTCCCCGCTTTCACGGACACTACTCTAAGAGAGAGATCTGTTCGACTGCGCCGGTGAACAATAGTCCAGCGTTGAGTGGCGGCGCTGCCGATTGTAGAAGACTTCGATCCACTCGGAGCATCTCACCGTACCGGGATAAGGATATCGTGGAAATACAATTGAAACTGCCAGGGCGCCATCAGCGCTGCCTTCGTTAGTGAGGCGAGTGAGCCGAAGACCGGCGTGCAAGGTTCGCCTCTTGGGCCGGGACAATGCCAACGATGTCTAATGCATGTGCACGATATCCTTATGCCGGTACGGAAGATCCGCTTCGATGGAAAGCACTGGCGGATCCGCCTTGCCGTCCGTCAGTTGATCCAACAAGACGAACGAATACTTAAAGAACCCCGATAACAGCAGAATGCCGAGCGCGATGCCGAACAGGCCGGCCTTGATAGCCAGCGCCATCAAGACACTGAAAACCAAGATGAGCAACAGCGGTGCCATCTGCAGCGGCACGGCCATGTAGCCTAGTATCTGATCGAAGCGATTGACCATGGAGGACGATGATCGCGATGTCACGTTTGAGTCACTTGATATTCTTGATGAATGACTGTGCAGCGGCAAGCGCATCCGCCGTGACCGCGACCATCAGACGAACACCAACGCGACGCGCCCAACTGAAGGCGCGTCGCGTTGGTTCAGATCAATTCAGTGCAGCTGCAAGGCCGATACCGCCTCGATCATCTGCCGAATGTTTTCTCGTGCGGCACCTTCGTTTGCGAGGCGCAGACGCTCGACACCTGCGAAGGCTTCGCCGGCCTTTGCCGTATGCGTGCTTGAAATGTCTTTCGTCCACACGGCTTCCCCGGTGTCGATCTTCGTCAGGGTGTAGTTGACCTCCATCGTGACCGTCATTGAAAAGCCCATCATGGGTTGATCCACCTTGCCGATAAACGCGGCCAAAGTGTAAGGCGAGCCGCTCTCGGTAGTCGCTTGCGCGAATAAGCCGGACTGCTCGATCGAGGACTTGATTGCTGCGCCGAAGGAATCATTGGATATCTGTGACGCACCCATCTTGGACGTGTCCTTTCCGCCAGCAACACTGATTGTAACGGCGCTCGGGCTCTTATGAACCGGCGTTGCCGTGGTGGCTACCATTGCTTCGGGCTTTGAGGCCGTTGCACATCCGGTAAGTGCGAGCGTGAATGCGAGAAGCGGCAGTAGAAGATGCTTTTTGCTCATTGTTTGAATATCTCCGTTAGAACTTCCTGAACCATCCCCTCTGGGGATTTTCGCTGCAGCGACGGCCGCATCGATTCCCCGGTAGCGAGAATCGAACCTGTTCGACCATCTCGGATCTGCACATTCAGGCGGATCATGTACATCGTGATGTCCCACATCCACCGATCTTGATACGTCACAAGTGCATCCGCAGCCTGCACCGGCTTCGGCTCCGCACCCGACGTTGCCTCGAACCCCATCTGCGTCAGACGTGCAGCAACCAGCCTCTCGATCCCTCGTTCATCCGCAGGAAGCTTTGCGACGTAGAACGTTTTGAGTTTCGACAGATCTGCGCCAGGCGCTTTCTGTGCACCACTGGTTGCACATCCCGATAGACATACACACAGCGCGAACGCGCTGATCAAGCGTTTCATGAAAGCCTCCCCAGGCGCAGAGCTCGATACGTTGCCGTTTATTGGCTTATCTTTGGTTCTCGAACACGAGCCGCGATGCTCGAGCGAATGACCTCGGCTGCGACTTATCAACCCGCTGTTTGTCTACTGTGAGCGTCGGCGCGCCCTTATCTATGAAGCGTGCTCCTGCGCGGTTTCTATGTCAACGGTTGGTAAGGATCGGGGCCAGGCCGCTGCTCAGCGGTTTTGGTCGATACGAACGACGTGTGGAACCAGAAATATCACGATGTCCATGTACACATCCGCGAACCGGCGAACCCGGGGCCCGGCACGCTAGGCGTCACTCTTCCGTCATCCTTGCGAATGCGAGGATCCATCTTGTTCCTCAGTTGCTTCGGATGGGCCCTCGCCCTCGATCCAGTCAAGGGCAGGCTCTTCGCAAGGCGACGAGGGTCGAAGGGAGTGCATCAGGAGTTTTTCGGACGGCCGTGCGCCTTTCGCGGGAATGACGAGTAGATGGCAACAGGATGTGGTCGTGGCTATGCTAGTCCACGATGGTTAAATGACTGTCGAGTCTTATCAGAAAAGCGACGTGATTCGCATCCACACGATGGTGCGATGTCAGTAAGCAAAACATAGGGAGATCCGGATGGCCAGGGTACGAATCGAGTGCACTACCGAAGCTCCGCACTACGATCTTTCGATTTACAGTCCGAGCTTCAAGTTGCTGCATCAATGCCCGCCGAACACGCCGTTCGACGGGGACCTCTCGGCGGGAGAGTATTTGCTGGCATGGCGCATACTGGGCGACGAGCTAACCACCTACAAGATCGAGTTCACCGGCGTCACTGATCCGCAGAAGCCGATCGAAAGGAAGATTCACAAGGGACAGGTCGCGGCGGCAGATACCCGAACCTTCCATGTGGGGAAGTCACAATGACGCGGATCATCGCTTCTCTGTTGGCGCTTTCGATTGGTACCTCGTGTCTCGCACAAGACGCCGCGACTGCGCTCTCTGATACGTCCCGACAACAATCTTCTTCGCCCAGCACCGTGCAGGCATTAGCAGTGCGCGAACGAATCGAAATCATCGCGGGTTCCGACAAGGAAGAGGCTAGCATTAGTACCGGCAGGCAGTTCGGCGCGAATATCTGGAATCTGAGTCTGACGACGCCTATAGATAAAGAGAGTAAGCAAGGTACGTTCGCAGATCTCAACGGATTGTCGGATGCGATTCGCGGCAAGCTGACTTACATGCGGCAACTCTCCGATCTCGCGACGTGGAATCAGCGAAGAGATTTCGCTGCGGGACGCAAGGCATGCGTCGCTGCGGGAGTGGCGCGCGGATTCTCGCCAGAGGAGCTCGAGAA
Source organism: Steroidobacter sp. (assembly GCA_025929585.1). Taxonomy (GTDB): domain Bacteria; phylum Pseudomonadota; class Gammaproteobacteria; order Steroidobacterales; family Steroidobacteraceae; genus Steroidobacter. The sequence continues at coordinate 11,172 of JAICPY010000084.1, read as the reverse complement.
GAAGCTGGAGGCAGACGAGCTTGCGTGCGATGCGCTGACTGCTCCGGGTGCGGACGATGATGAGCTATACAAGGGAACCAAGAGTCCTGAAAGTAAGAGTGTGATCGCCCGGACCTTGGAGCCGATTCGGCGCGACTACCTCCAAGCTCAATGGGGCGGTTCCTGGGTAACGATGGTCCGCTCCGCGGTGAGTGTTGGCACTGAAGAGTTCGAGTTTTTCGATGCGACGACGTTTGCAGAATCGGACAGCGATGAAACCGAATGGTCGGCGTCGGTTGGATTCGCCTGGGTCAATATCGTCCGGCGGATGTCCGTCGGCGTTGGCTACCGTCGTGAATCGGTGTACGAGCCAAATACCGAAACCACGCTATGCAGTTCAACCCCTGTTGCGGATGTATTCGAATGCAAAACCGGGAGTCTCGGCGGACCGGTCAAGAAGGAAAAGGATCTCGCGACCGTGCAATTGGACCTGCTTCGATCGCGCTGGGCGCTTACATCACTGCTCACCTACGATTTCGAAAGCGACGACTACGGGATCGAGCTTCCTCTTTATCTGTTACGCGACGAGAACGCAGCGTGGACTGGTGGCGTCAGCGTCGGTTGGACCAGCGAAGAGCGCGACGTGACAGTACAGATCTTTGTTGGCGTGCCGTTTTCGTTGTTTGACTGAAGGCTGCTCCGGTTAGCCTGCGATCGATGCAGATGTCGGGTGCGAAGGTGAGGTATGACGAGAGTGGTCTCGCAGAGGCGCAGGGCCCGCAGAGAATAGAGATGAAATATGGGAACTGATTCTGTCCGCTGCGCCGCCGCGCCGCTGCGAGATTTTCTTGATGACCTGTGAGCTTACGAAGACCCCAGTAGCGCAGTCGAGGCGCAGCGGCGCGGCAGTTAGACAAATGGATTGATGAGTTCTCTTGCTTCACGGACCCAGATTAGAGTGCTGCACTACTCCATTGGGCCGATTGACTGCCGAGCCTTGTGTGCCGACGATCGTTGCATCCTCGATCGCAGGAGGGTTCGCGATGAAACGTCGACTCCAGGTCTTTGTTGCGCTGCTGCTGTGCGTCGGTACGGCAAGTGCCGCTTCTTCGCAGGTCTATCGGATCAAAAGCGTGAGCATCACAACGCTCGCTGCGTTGCGTGGAGCGGAAAGCGATGCGCTCGACATCAACATGCATGGTCACGTCGTCGGTTGGAATAAACCCGCATCGGGACGCAAACACGCGTTCCTGTATTACTCGGGTGCCATGTACGACATCGGTCAGAACTTTTCATCTTCGGAAACCATCGCGACAGGGATCAATCGTTTCACCGAGGTGGTCGGCTATATCATTCCTCCGGAGTCCGCCGCAAAGCATGGGTTCTACTGGTCTGCACAAACCGCGTGGATGGTTCAACTGGACGACGTGCTGGTACCCGAAAAGGCGAAGCGATGTATATACACGAGCCGCGCAGAGGCAATTAACGATACGGGCTATATCACGGGTTCCATTGGGTTCGCGGGTAAGGTCGATCCGAACGATCCGATCACATGTGTGCTAACGCCTAAGGCTGCGTTATGGTCGACGCCCAGCAACCCCGCAGTTGTCCCAGGGACCTCTGATTGGGCGCACGAGGTTGGAATGGATATCAACAATTCGAACACGGTAGCGGGTTACTCGAACGGGGATGCCGCCCGCTGGCGTGCGACTGGCAAGTCTCTGGTTCCACCCCCTCTCAATAACGGTTCGGGCTCCGGTAAAGCGTACGGCATCAATGCTGGAGGAACGATCGTTGGTGTCTATGAAGTCGAGATCGACGAGGATTATGGACCGCGTGCGTTCATCTGGGACGGACTGAGCGAGCACTCCACGAATCTCGGGTTCCTTCCTGGCGGTTCCAGAAGCTATGCGAATGACGTTAACCCGCAGGATTTCGTCGTTGGTTATGCCGACCAAGTCGTGCTGGTTTCCGTGTCGCCGCTCCTGTTTTCGATTCGGAATGCCGGATTTCTCTGGCATGCGGACTTCGGCATGGTCGCGTTGCCGCGGCTGGCTGGCGCTGGTGAGTGCCAAGCCAATGCTGTCAATCGAAGGAATTCAGAGGGCCTCTTGCAAGTTGTAGGTTTTTGCATCGACAACGTCGGCCTGCGCCGCGCAGTGCGTTGGGATGTTGTTACGGAGCTTTTTTCAAGGTACGAACCGTGATAGGCAAGACCCTCCTGAGCAGCTTCGAGATATTGAGACAAGGCCAGCACTAAGCCGGTTCGACTAGTGGCGTGGTAGCGGACATCTGTTTCGCGGACGACGGACACATCCGGACATGTACGCCGCAGCGCACTGGCGCCAGGAAGTGGCACGATAGCTACGCGCAAACTCTAGCTTTCCCGGCAAATTTAAGCGCGGTGATGGAAGGCATCGCAGTTGGCACGCCGCCTGCAATATCAGGATCGAGTGTCCACGTCGTGGGCACCAACGTCATACAAGGAGAGCCGCCATGTTTGCCAAGATCCACGCTGAGACATTGAAGAATACCGTTTGCATGCTACTCGCTGCCGTCATCGTGAGCTCCAGCCTGACGATCGGCGCACTCGGTATCCATTCCATCGAACAAGAAGCCATTGCAGCCGTTACGGCGCAATCATGATCTGCGCGGCAGATGAGGGACACGACGAACAATGCTTCTGCGTGTCCCTTTCCGCTGGAGAAGAAGGTCTCACAAGAGTAGCAGGCGAATCGGGCAAAGGTGCCCATCTAGTGTTTGCCGTTTCTTCTCACTTGCTAGGGCAGGAATATTTTCAACGCCCGTCTTGAAACGAGAAGGATTCGATCCGATACACCGATATTCGCGATCCTCGTTCCGAACTAACCTGTTCGGCACTAACCTGAGTTTCGAGCCATTAATGACACTTGATCGGGAAACAGCAAGAATCGGCTACAACGGCAACCGTCTCGGCTGGCGAGTACAAGGAGTCGTCGGCAAGCTGCTCGCGTTGGCGACAGGCGCCGTCCTGTTGGTCGGTGCAGTCGCAATCTCAATCGCCGTCTTTGCCGCTGCTGCGGCAGGCCTGCTCGTGGTGGGACTATATGTGTGGTGGAAGACACGAGATCTGCGCAAGCAAATGCGAGCTGCAAGCTCGAACCACGCTGTCTCGAACCCCGCTGTGATCGATGGCGAGATCATCGAAGGGGAAGTGGTGGAACGTACGATCATTCGGGATGTACCGCCGCGCGATCCATAACGCACTGCGCATCAATTCTTCTCGACCGCCAGAACCCGACGCAGCGCTCGCTCGCCTTCTTCCGAAAAGCGCACCACGCGCGAGCCGTTAGACACTTTGGCCCAGCGAAGGCAAATCAGACGCTCCATCAGCGCTGCCCCTAGCGCACCCTCCGAGACTACGGCCTCAACGATCGTACGGAAGCTCCGCCCGACTCGCGAGGCGTTCACGGCTAAACGCTGCACCGCCAGCGCTAGGGCAGCTTTTGTTCGTGGTCTTCGTTACAGTGGACGGCAACGAATACCTGGTTCCATAACATGAGCGCAAAAGCGTCACTTCTTGCTCAATCCACCGAAGCATTCGATCGGCCGATCGGCACACCCGGCAAGCGCCTATTCATAGGCGGGGAGCGCAGCGTCCGGCGTACGTTGGCGGTACGCATGATCGCGGTGGTGCTCCTGATGATCTCTGTTTTTCTGGTGTTTTGGCTCGATCGGGACGGCTTGCGCGACCATCAAGACGGCGAGGTCTCTCTTTCGGACGTGGTCTACTTTTCAATGGTGACCATCACCACCGTGGGGTACGGCGACGTCGTACCCGTCTCTCGACGCGCGCGAGTTCTCGATGCGCTGCTGGTCACACCGATTCGGCTGTTCATATGGCTGATCTTCTTGGGTACAGCCTATCAACTCGTCTTGCAACGTCTATTCGAGGACATTCGTATGCGCATGGTGAGAGCCAATCTCAATGATCACATCATCATCTGCGGCTACGGACATTCAGGCACCTGCGCGGCCGAAGAGCTCGTCGCAAGGGGGCTGGATAGAAAGCAGATTCTCGTCATAGACGCCGTGCAAGCGAGCGTCGAGCAAGCCGCCGAGCATGGATTCATCGGGCTGTTGGGCGATGTGACCAGTGAGGAAGTCCTGCGTCGCGCGATGCTCGAATCCGCACGAGCGCTATTCGTGTGCACAGATCATGACGACACGAACGTGCTGGTGGTACTCACGGCTCGTCATCTCTCTTCGCGTGTCAGGATCATTGCACGAGTCGAAGAACCGGAGAACGAAAAGCTACTTAGACAAAGTGGCGCAAACGCCACCGTCCTGCCCTCCCGCATCGGCGGAATCTTGATGGCGGACTCGCTGGACAGCTCCGCCCTGTTGAAATACGTCATGGACCTCATTTCCGCCGGCGGCAAGATCGTGCTCGAAGAACGCGAAGCCGGCACCGAGGACGTTGGGCGAATGGCGGAGGATATTCCTCATGTCGTGCGCGTCATGCGCAGCGGTCGCCCGATCAACCCAGGAGTGGCTGATTCGCGCATTCAGACCGGCGATAAGTTAGTTACAGTGCGACCAGCGGCGCGCAGCGAATGAGCTCGAGGAGCGCTGCTTGGTCGTGATCGCCTGAGCTCTCTAACTAGAAAATCAGATCGAATATCCCGAAGACGACCAGCAGGCCGATCACGAACACAATTCCTACGATCCAACCGATTATCTTGAGCATACCTATCTCCGGCGCAACGATAGGACAATGACGTCGGAGGTTCGCCTTCAGTTCCACTACAAAGCAGTGCGGAAGCGCATTTTGCATCCTGTCAGATTGGATTCGGCAGCTTGGATATTGGAAGTTTATCTGCAACAAGGTACACGGCGATGAGCCCTTAGCCTTCGCTTCGAACAGCTGAGCTATGCGCCAAGCCATCGCACCACTGCCGCCGCTGCGGTTCGATCAGTCTGCGAAGTGTGTCGCATTTCGTGAATGTCAGATTCGGTAAAGTGCGCGCGCATTCGAATCAGATAAAGAGAACGCGTCGATGCGCATGCTGATCGATCTCCTGAACAACGAGCTGGGTTACGCCCGCATCTTCGCGGAAGGCGAGAGCTTCGGGTACGAGCTGACGACCTATCGTCCGCGCCCAATGGCTGATTTGTTCGAGCGGATGAGCGGCTATACCTCGTCGGATGCGGCGTTCGAAGCCGCCCAACAGCAACTCGCCTCAGTGCATCAAACGCCCGATCGTAAGAAAAAACGCCGCTCCAAAAGCGCAAAGCAAATGAAGCTCATGAAGCGCGCCGTCGAATCGCATTCGCGCGCCCTCAGCGAATAAATAATTCCAACGCAATCGCCTCCCCCATCGCCCGATAACCCGCGGGAGAGGGATGAATGTGATCGCCTGAATCGTATTCGGACTTCAGTCGGTCGGGACGCTCTGGGTCCGCCATGACCTTGTCCAGATCCACTACCGCATCGAAGTTTCCGGGCGTGCGAATCCATGCATTGATCTGCTGTCGATCTCGCTCGTTCAATGCGCCTGGGTGGTAGTACTCGAAGCCGGCGAAGGGAAGCAATGTGCCTCCGATGACCTTGATGCCGTGCGTTCGCGCGCGTGTAACGATCTCGCGATACGCAGTGATCATCCTGCGCACCAGCTCCTCGTGTTGGTTGTCGGGCACGTCCGCATCCCGAGTGAGCATGCCAAGATCGTTGATCCCCTCCAGAACGATGAGGTGACGAACGCCGCTGCGGGCGAGAACGTCGCGATCGAATCGCGCCACTGCGTTGGGACCGTTTCCGTCCAGAAGCAAGCGATTCCCTCCGATCCCGACATTGAGCACCGCGAAACTGCGATGCGCAGCCGAGCGCTGCAGACGTTCGGCGAGAATATCGGTCCAGCGATCGTTGCCGTTCTTGGTCGATCCACTTCCATCCGTGATCGAGTCGCCGAACGCGACAATGGCCGATCCTTCACGCGTCAGCACGTCGATGCCTGACAGGAAGTACCAATGGTCGAGGGACTCAGCGTCCGAAAGTTTGGATGCGCTCGCTGGGATTTTCGTCGCGAGATAGGAGGTCGTGTGCGAGGCCACATGGGTGGTTTGCTGTACCGGCACGGTTTCGATTTGCATCGTGACAGCAAGGCTCGAAAGTGGCTCCGCTGCGAACGTCACCGGATCGGACGTAAGCTCGCCGCCCGCCGGTATCACGACGTTCGCGCGTTCATTGAATGTCACAGCGCGATCGGACGCGGGATCGATCTGGCTCGATGGCAGCAAGAGTGGCCGCGCCACGTGCAGAGCACGAACATGGAGAGGTTCGGTTCCAAACACATTCGAAATACGCAAGCGAAGCGTCGAGCCGCCGATCGACAAGCGCACGATTTGCCGGAGGGTCACGTCACGCTTGAATTCCACCGGCAATACTTTGTCGCCCTCGGCGAGGAGCTGTGCGGAGCTCCACGAGCCGACCCACGTTGCAGGTGCTTCTGTTGTGGGACTCGCGGAGAAGTTCGCGCAGGAGACGCCGCCGAGAAGAGCGACGGCGGCGATGAGGATGCGGAGCGGGAGGGATAGAGGTTTCATGAGTTGTGTTTTGAGTTTGAGAGGCCCCTCCCTAACCCTCCTCCGCAAGCAGGGGAGGGAAATGGAAGCAGCGCAGCGGATAAGACCCAGATCTGTATTCATCTCTCTGCCCTCGCCCGCCGCGAGGTAATGAGGCGATGACGACAGGGCGTACGCCACCTTCTCCGGTTTCCTTCTCCGGTTTCCTTCCCCCGTTTACGGGGGAAGGTTAGGTAGGGGGCTTCTTTCGACTTCGACGGTTACGTGCGCTGATTCGAGTACGCCGCTTCAGTGCATCCATGCACATCGCGGCATTCGGTATGCATCGAAGAAAACCAAGACGCTCGTTTTAACTCTCCGAGCAACTGTAGCCAAGAGGCCCCCTCCCTAACCCTCCCCCGCAAGCAGGGGAGGGAACCGAACGGCCCCCCCTCTCTAGCCCTTCCCCGGACGCAGGGAGGGAACTGGACGGCCCCTTCTTAACCTCCACGCAAGCAAAGGAGGGAACTGGACGGCCCCTTCTTAACCTCCCCGCAAGCAAGGGAGGAAATGGACGGTCCCTTCTTAACTTCCCTGCAAGCAAGGCAGGGAAATGGACGGCTCCTCTTAACTCCCCGTAAGCAAGGGAGGGAATTGAAAGCGTATGCGCTCGAGCTCGGTGTGCTCACGAACTTTTGTTAAGGCGAGTTGGAGTGCCTTAGCTAAGCGTTACTCGAAGACGTTCGAGCGCTATTCGAACACGGTCGATACGAAGGACGCTGATTCTTCGGATGCGCTGCGGAAAAAATAGACGGCACACCCGAGGATGTGCCGCCTGCGAGCGAGATGAAGCCTTCTAGAATCTTCCTCTCAATCCGAACATCACGGTTCTGCCTGAATCGAATTCGGTGAACGTTGCGTTCGAGAACTGGAAGTACGAGCGTCGTTTCTCTTCGGTGATGTTGATGACGTCCAACGTTAGTTGCGGAACCAGGTCAGACCAGCCAAACAGGCTTGCGAAATCGAAGCTCGATGAGAAGTCCCACTGTGTGTAGTCCTCGCCGAATAGCTCCGCGCCCGTGATCTGCGATTGATTGCTGTTTGGGCCACTTCCCTGAGATCCCTGCGCATGGGTGACGGATACGCGTGCACTCACGCCGTAGTTCTCGTAGTAGAACGTCGCGTTGTAAGTCTCCGGTGGAACGCCGATCGCGATCGCCGGAGCGGCGCCTTCACCCTTCTGATCGATGATGGTGTAGTTGGCGGTAAAGCCAAAACCAGCAAGGCCAAAATTCTCGAGCAGGAAGTCGAGCGGCTGCACCCAGTTGAACTCCAGACCATTGATCGTCAGCCGACCGCTTGCATTCACAGTCTGGTTCAATTGCACCGGTGCGTCGAGCCCGCCTCGGCCGAGGACGGCATCGCGTTGCCCCTGCCCCAGCGACTCCAACGTCACGCCATACTGCGCAAGATCGCTGAACAGTACAGTGGTCGTCTGCCGAGTCGTGAATCCCTCGAGACCTTTGCGGAAAGCTGCTATCCCGAAGTAACCCTCGTTCCCGGTGTAGTACTCGAATCCGATATCGATGTTGTCGGATAGATAAGGATCGAGCTCCGGATTGCCGAGATTGACCGATGACACGTCGGCGTTGGGAATGCTCAGTCCCAACAGCATTTCCGCTGGGTTCGCGCGAGTCATCGTCCTGGACAATCCGGCCCGCACGATGAAGTCATCGGTGACATTCCACGCCAGGTTGGCCGATGGCAGCAAGTTGTCGTAGTCGGTCTCGAGCTCTACTTGATTGACGACATCGGGAAAGCGCGATCCGTCCGGTGTCGCGTCGGTATTGCGCGGATCCGGGGATGTGAGACGCGATATCACCGACTGGTCGGTTTGAACCCAGCGTAGACCGAGGTTGTATCTCAAACGATTGTCACCAACGTCGAGAATACCGCTGAGCTGCGCAAACGCGCCGGTTACGTCTTCGGCAATCGAGCCCCAGCTCGCCGTCGTAGGCGTCGCGCCCGCGTCAGTGATCTGATCGATAGTCTCACCGTAGCTCGAATCACGAGCGAATGAACCCCAATCCACGCTCACGAAGCCATACGAGGTCGGTCGCAAGTAATTGGGCACTGCGGCGTTCGGAATGAGTGAGCCGTTGTAGCTGAGGTAGGTCGGATAATTGTTCGAACCCGGAGTAACCTCCGCTGCGGTTTCACCGCGGCACGAAGGCTGCGTGTTGGGCGCCGGTACAAATACGCTGGGATTGCCGCCGCACACCGCGTTCTGCCACTGCTGTGTATTGGTCAGTGGTCTGATGTCTCGCGACACCTCATCGTAGGAGCCGCCGACCTTCAAGTTCAAATCATCATCGCCCCACGTGAGACTGAAGCGTCCTCCTTGTGTTTCGGTCTTTCGCTCCTCGGCAACCATGTCGACGCGTCCGGTTTCACTACCGCCACCGCGGCTCGTCACCAGCCATTGGAAGTTCGCCGGATCGTTCAAGTCGATGCTCGAGACGATGCTCGGCGTTCCACCTTCGTTCGTGTACGTCACGATCCCGGGCTCGGTAATCGCGAGCACGGTGGGACTTTCGCGGTAGAAGTCGCTTTCGGTGTAGTTCGCCTGCACATCCAGACTCAACGTGTCGCTGATCTGCCAAGTCATGCCCGGGTTGGTGCCCCAGAACTCCGTCTCCTCGAAGTAAGGCCGATACTCGAGCAGGAATTGCGCATTCGCGAATGTGGCACTCGTGACGACGCAGCCCTCGGTGCAATTCTCGTTATCCACCTGCATGTTCTGCGGAATGATGAGGCCACCCTGACTGGTTCTGCGCACACCCCACATCATGTCCGCGCGCTCGAGCTCGTTGTCTTTCTCGCCGTACATCGAATCGATGAAAAAATGCAGTTCATCACTCGGACGGAATTCCAGACTGACGACGGCGTTGTAGCGGTCCTTGTCACCCTCATCGAACATCGGCCGACCAAGCCGAGGGATGAGTGCGTTGTCGATCTGCTCGATGGTGCGACCGGGATTATTCGCCAATAAGAATGCCTGGTCGATCGGGGCACCAGGAGTGAGGCCCGCCGCGCTGGTACTGAGATTGTCAGGCACCGTCTCCAACGTGCCAGGACCCGCACCGGCACCACCGGTGAGATTGCACTCCTCCGCGCCGCACTGTGCCGGCGTCAGATTCATGCTGGTCCAGCCGATCGTCTCGAAGCCGGTCGTCGCGACTCGGTTTCGAACTCCTGCTACACCGACCAGCGCGCCGAAGCTGCCCCACGTGCCACTCGCGATGAGCGATGCGCGCGTTCCCAGATCGTCGCTCTTGCTGTTGTCCAGCCCCTGGACCGAATAGGTCAGGCGATTGCCTTCGTTATCGAACGGGCGTGCCATTCGCATATTGATGGTGCCCGCAGCACCTCCCTCGATCATCTCCGCCGTTGGCGTCTTGGCCACCGTCAATTGCGAGAACAACTCCGTCGGAAAAAGATCCAGGTCGACCTCGCGATTCACGCTGGCGTTGTCTTGCCCGGTCGATGCAATCGCGACTGGCGCGTTGTTCAGCAGCACCCGTGTAAAGTTCGTGTTCAGGCCGCGGATGGCTACGTTCAACCCCTCGCCGGTGATTTCGCGGTTGATGATCACGCCGGGAATGCGGTTGAACGATTCAGCAATGTTCGTGTCTGGAAATTTGCCGATGTCCTCAGCGAAGATCGAGTCCTGAAAACCAACGGCTTCGCGTTTCGCCGTCGTGGAGCTTTGCAAACTCTGGCGGAATCCGGTCACCACGATTTCCTCTAACGGCTCCTCTGTCTGCTGTGCGACGGTCGTGGGTGCGGTGATGGATGCGAGCAGCGCGGTCGCGGTAAGCGTGCTCCGGTGTGTGGCGAGCGGAAGCTGTTTCTGAGTAGTCATAGCGATCCCCGGTTGAGAACCAGTAAGAACGTCTGGCCGTAAGCACCATCCGCCCCTGCGATCTTCTCTGCGATCCTCGAGGTCCGGGCGTTCATCTCAGTAGTTCTCTGCTCGCAGCCTTCGACTCGTGTACCGGCCTCGCTCACAGGAATTCTCTACTGGTCCTCTGACATACTTCGACGCAAACACATGCGCCGACGGACGCCTTGTCGCGCTCCGTCGCTATTACAAGCGTGCGAGACCTCCACTGGTTTCGCTAGACAAGTCGCGCGTATATGGAACGCCAGCGGAGAAAAGATCGAGAATACGCATTGACCGCTAGGTGTTCGTTGACTTCACATCAACAAGGATGCTTCGACGTTTTGGAGACGCTCACGCAAGCCAGATCACCTCGTGCGTTATGGATCTGCCGGTACTCGACACGACGTCGCCACAACATGGCGTCAGTGTGCGAACTACATACACGCGATCGTCGTAGTCAAAGATCCGATGCGGATCATCGAACCGACTTAGCGGTGTCGCTTATGCCTGCGACTGAGCAGCAAGCCTGCGAGCAATGCGCCCAGCCCGAAGATCCCCAACCATAGAAGATCCCAAGCGAGCGGATTGGAGGAGTCCATCCTGGTCCGATGAATCCCTAAGAACCAATGTGCAACGGTGACGTCCATCACGTGCCACGCTCCGAACCCGATCAACGCGTGGCTGATCAGCTTTCGGCGGGTCAG
>JAICPY010000201.1 GCA_025929585.1 Steroidobacter sp. | reverse complement strand
TTGTATTGGTTGGGAAAAGAGGGATGGCGATTGGGGATCGGGGATCGGGGATAGGGGATAGGGGATGGTCAGAATGGCGACTCGCGAGAAATACGGTGCCCATGCTCTATCCAGATTTTTATCCCACACTGCCTATCCCCTATCCCCTATCCCCTATCCCCTATCGCCTTCCCTCTTCATCCAGCCAACTGCTCCAAATCGCCGATCTCCCGCTCGGTGCGATGTTCCTTCGACAGCAGGTCGAACACTCTTTCATCGGAGCGTAGTACGAAACTGTTGCCGACTCGTTCCTTCGCGAGCTTCTTTACATGCGTGAGTAGATGAGCGATCGAGTCGGCGCTTGCTGCGCCGAAGGTTTCCGAATCGAGCGCGGCAACGGAGAGAGTCAGCAAAGGAAATTTTTGCGTCACGCCATCTCGATCGGCTGCGACGATGTGGCCGGTGCTCGCGTGCTCCGGCGAATAGAAGTTTGCGACTGTGCTGGCGAAGCGATCAATGACCTTGATGACGCGATCACGCCAGTCGGCAGAGCGCATGACGATGAGGAAATCGTCTCCGCCGACGTGTCCGACGAAGTCCAGCCGCGCAGAGAATGCAGCCTTCAGCAGGCCGGCCAAGTGCAGGATGACCTGATCGCCTTGCGCGAAACCATAGACATCGTTGTAAGGCTTGAACGAATCCAGGTCGAAGTACGCGACGACGAATCGCTTGCGGTTCTCGATCAATTTGTCCATCGCGGCGCGGATGGCGCCATTGCCCGGCAGCAGCGTTAGAGGATTCGAATGCTTCGCGGCTTGCAATTGCTGCTCGGTGATGAGCCGCAACAGGTCGATCGTTTGGCCCAGACCAAGATAACGGCCGTCTTTGGTGATGACGAACTCTTCAGTCAGACGCGGACGTCCTTTCTGGGTGACCAATCGGCTCGCTTGCTCCAAGCGTAGCTGCGCATCGACCAACAGCGTCGGACATTCCATGATGGCTGTCACCGGCTTCTTGTTATAGATCTCAGGGTGCAAGGGCTTCGCGAGCACTGAAAACAATTGTTCGCGCCTCACGACACCCAGCGGACGACCCTCGCGCACGACGGGCAACGTCAGATATTGAGGATTGTCTCGGAATACATCCGCGATTTCGCTGACGCGCATTTCCGGTGCCACCGGAGAGATGTAGAGCGCAATGTGCTCAACCGAAAGAGCGGCCTGTGAGACGAACGAACGCTCGAGCGACTCGAGCTGCTGCAAAGCGGCCATTGGTGTGGCGCCGGGACGGCCGAACAGATTGCCTTGCAGGCGATCCAGCCCGAGCTCCACGAGCTCGCGGCATTCACGCTCGGTCTCCACTCCTTCAGCGATCACGCGGCAGCCCATCGCACGTCCCATGTCCAGCATGGAGCGCACGAATTCGAGCTTGGTGGAATCGGAATCGATTCCGCTGACGAAATAGCGATCGATCTTCACGTAATCGGGCCGCAGCTCGGACCAGGTCCGCAAGCCGGACGATCCGGCGCCCAGATCATCGATGGCAATTGCACAGCCTGCCTCGCGCAAGCGCTGCGAAGTCGAACGCAGCCGCGCGTAATCATCGACCAGGCTTTCCTCGGTGAGCTCGATGACACAGCGATCCAATGCCATTCCAGCCGCTTTGGCCAGATCGAGAAACCGGGTCGCGAAGTTGGGTTCCTCGTAGATCGTATCTGGGGACACGTTCACGAACAGCTTGCCCGCAACGCGGGAAGCGACGAAGCGTTTGAAGGCATTCTGAATGCACAACAAATCGAGCTCGAATTTCACCCCGCCGCGCCGTGCGGCATCGAAAAGATTTTGCGGAGAGTGCAGCCAGCTATCGGAGGGACCCCGGGTCAATGCCTCGAAGCCGCAGATACCGCGCGAGCGCGGATCGATGATCGGCTGAAATAACGTCGTAATGCGGCCTTCGCGCACCAATTCCATGAGCTCATGGGTCGCGGCATCGAGCCTGCGCAGACGCAGCGTCGGCGAATCGGAGCGTGGATCGGACATAACGAGCCCGTGAGAAGACCGGACGTTACGTTAATCAACACCACTAGACTGGGTCCGAGATGCACTTCGCATCTCCATGAGGCATTTGCCTACGAAGCGATGAGGTCGAGGAGGAGTGTGACGAGCGTCGCGAACCGCAGGAAGCGGTCAGCGGTTAGCGGTTAGTCCAGAAACGCGCATACACGCTCGGCACATTCACGACGGAGTCCAAATAGACAGCGGGTTGTCTCGTTAGCCGCGATTGACGGTGGGAGCGGCCCTCTGACTAACCGCTAACCGCCAACCGCTAACCGCTTCTATCTTTTCATTCCATCGAAGAACTCGTGGTTCGTCTTCGTATCCTTCATCTTGTCGATGAGGAATTCGATCGCGGCCAGCTCGTCCATTGGGTGCAGAAGCTTGCGCAGAATCCAGATCTTCTGCAGTTCGTCCGCGGAGGTGATGAGCTCTTCGCGACGCGTACCTGAGCGGTTGATGTTTACAGCCGGGAACACACGTTTTTCGGAAACACGGCGATCCAAGTGGATTTCCGAGTTACCCGTGCCCTTGAACTCTTCGTAAATGACATCGTCCATGCGCGAACCGGTGTCGATGAGCGCGGTGGCGAGGATGGTCAAGGAACCGCCCTCTTCGATGTTACGCGCGGCGCCGAAGAATCGCTTTGGACGTTGCAAGGCATTTGCATCCACGCCACCGGTGAGCACCTTGCCCGAGCTCGGTACCACGGTATTGTAGGCGCGAGCAAGGCGCGTGATCGAGTCCAACAGGATGACCACATCGCGCTTGTGCTCAACCAGGCGCTTTGCCTTCTCGATCACCATCTCGGCGACTTGCACGTGACGAGTCGCGGGTTCATCGAAGGTCGAGGACACCACTTCACCGCGTACGGTGCGCGCCATCTCGGTCACTTCTTCGGGGCGTTCATCGATCAGCAACACGATCAGATACACCTCGGGGTGATTCGAGGTGATCGAGCTTGCGATGTTTTGCAGCAGCATCGTCTTACCGGCTTTCGGCGGCGAGATGATCAAGCCGCGTTGGCCTTTGCCGATGGGCGCGACCAGATCGATGATGCGTGCGGTCAGATCTTCGCTTGATCCATTACCACGCTCGAGCTTCAAGCGCTTCGTTGGATGGAGCGGCGTCAAGTTCTCGAACAGAACTTTGTGCTTCGCACCTTCCGGCGAATCGAAGTTGATCTCGCCGACCTTGAGCAAGGCGAAATAGCGTTCGCCGTCCTTCGGTGGCCGGATCAAGCCGGAGATCGAATCGCCAGTGCGCAGATTGAAACGGCGGATCTGGCTCGGGCTGACGTAGATATCGTCGGGTCCCGCGAGGTAGGAGCTGTCTGCGGATCTCAAGAATCCGAAGCCGTCCTGCAAAATTTCCAGTACGCCATCTCCATAGATGTCCTCGCCGGAGCGCGCGTGCGCCTTGAGGATGGAGAAGATGATGTCCTGCTTACGCGATCGGGCTAGATTTTCCAGCCCCATCTTCTGCGCGACTTCCACCAACTCGGGAACCGGCTTCAGCTTCAGCTGAGTCAGGTTCATCGACTGGCGCGAAGCTGCCAGCTCCGAGGGCGAAATGATGCCTATGTCGTCGGCATCGAAATCGTCGACCGGCAGGTCATCGTGTTGTTGTTGCTGATGACGGTGATTACCACCGCGATCGCGATTGCCGTCGTTGCCGCCGCGCTGACGATTGCCGCCACCGCCGCCGCCTTTACCGCCCGGACGATTACGGGCCTGATTACCGAGGTAGCCTCTCACAGTTTGCTATCCAGAAATGCAGCCAGGTCAGTTTTTCTAAGAGCCCCTACCTTCTGGCCTTCGACCTGGCCGTTCTTAAATAGGATGAGGGTGGGGATGCCGCGGACGTTGAAGCGTTGCGGCGTTTTGGGATTTTCATCGATGTTCAATTTGGCGATCGTCACTTTGTCTTTGTATTCGTCGGCAATCTCAGTGAGCATCGGCGCGATCATCTTGCAAGGGCCGCACCATTCAGCCCAGAAATCCAAGAGAACCGGACGGCCGGATTTGACGACGTCGTCTTCAAAGCTTGCGTCTGTGACGTGCACAATCGTGTCGCTGCTCACCAGAAACTACCTCCAGAAATGGTCCAGCCAGCTCTTGCTTGATGTTTGGCCGATGTAATTGAGAGTTAATGAGTGGGTATGGTCGGTACGAGGAATGACTTCGAACTCGTTTATCGAAAATTGGGCGGGAAAATGACCGAGTGACTGTGCGTGCTCGGTCGGGCACAATGTCGGGCGCTTTAAGCCTCCGTAGAGAATGCCCTGAAAAAAGTCATGTTGAGCGGTGCGTGTGCTCGCTGAAAGCCAGTCGTTGTGCGAAACATTCCCCGACGGGGGTCTTGTTTACGAGGAGCTTGGTGCCGGTAGTCCGGTCGGGGCGGGTGCGGATGAATCCGCTCTGTTGAGGCTATTAGAACCGGCTCCATTTCAATTTGCAAGCCTCCGCTATTCGCTTCCTGCACCTGCATCACATTAACCCCGAAGCGCTCCCACAATTACGACCAGTACCTAATGTCCGAATCTCATCTAACCGAGCTTTCATTCTCAAGCCTGCACCTGCCGGAATCCCTGCAGAAAGGTTTGGCCGACGCCACCTTCGAACGCTGCACGCCCATTCAGGCGCAAACGCTGCCGCAAGCACTTGCGGGCCTGGATATCGCAGGTCAAGCCCAGACGGGCACCGGGAAAACCGCGGCGTTTCTCGTCGCGATGTACGCGCGCTTGCTTCGCGAACCGCCACCGGTTTCGCGCACTTTGAATGCACCGCGCGCGCTGATCATCGCTCCAACGCGCGAACTGGCTGTTCAGATCCATCGCGATGCGGAAGTACTCGGCTCGCATACCGGATTGTCCCTCGGCCTAGCCTTCGGCGGCGTCGATTACGAGAAGCAGCGCTATCAACTCGAACAAGGCGTCGATGTGCTCATGGGCACCCCGGGGCGAATCATCGATTTCGTCAAGCAGCGAGTCATCGATCTGCGTTCGGTGCAGGTTTTGGTTCTCGATGAGGCCGATCGAATGTTCGATCTCGGTTTCATCGCCGATATCCGCTACCTCCTGCGCCGCTTACCGCCGCCGGATCAGCGGCTCAACATGCTGTTTTCGGCGACCTTGTCGCAACGTGTGCTGGAACTCGCCTACGAGCATATGAACGATCCGACCCTGGTGCGGATCGAGCCGGACAAAATGACTGTGGATCGAGTGCGCCAAGTCATTTATTACCCGTCCATGGATGAAAAGCCGCGACTGCTTGTCGGCTTACTCAAGCAGATGGATCCGCGACGCAGCATGGTATTCGTCAATACGCGGCGCGCCGCGGAGGACATCGAAGGGTTGCTGCGGGCCAATGACATCAATGCTGAAGCGATCTCGGGCGACGTTCCACAACGTAAACGTCTGCGCATGCTGCGGGATTTCCATGAGGGCACCCTCGCAGTGCTAATCGGGACGGATGTCGCCTCTCGAGGTCTGCACATTCCCGATGTAAGCCACGTCTTCAATTACGATCTGCCCCAAGATCCCGAAGACTACGTGCACCGTATCGGACGCACAGCTCGTGCCGGCGCTGAGGGCGATGCAATCAGTTTCGGCTGCGAAAACTACGTCATGTCGATGCCGGACATCGAGGCATACATCGGCCGAAAGCTTCCGGTTGCGGCAGTGCCGGTAGAAACGCTGCCCGAGATCACGATACCTCGATCCCGGCCGCGCCCACGTTTCGGTGACAAACACGGCGGAAATGGCGGGCGGGGTGGCGGCGCGCGCGGTGGTGGCGGCGGCGGACGTGGAAGACCGCGCCAACAACATCACGACAGGCCAAAAGCATCCACAAGCGCGCCGAGCGACAACAGACCCGCTCCGCCGAAAGAGCCGGCCGCGAACGCAAGCGGCGGCGAGGAACAACAAAAACGACGGCGCCGACGCCGCCGCGGTGGCGGCAAGCCGGCGGACTCTTCAGCACCGACGACACCGCAAGGCGAGTAGCTTCGCAGGTGACGGGTGACGGGTGACGGGTGACGGGTGACGGG
>JAICPY010000285.1 GCA_025929585.1 Steroidobacter sp. | reverse complement strand
TATCTGGGTTCGCAGCATGCCGATTCGCGCGGCTCAACGCACGCGCAGGCTCGTCGTGATCGGCAATGGCATGGCGGGCATGAAAGTCGTGGAAGATCTTTTGCAGATCGCGCCGACTGCTTACGAGGTCACCGTGTTCGGTGCCGAGCCCCACCCGAACTACAACCGCATCTTGCTTTCGCCTGTGCTCGCCGGCGAGAAGACGGTCCAAGACATCGTATTGAACTCGTTCGAATGGTATCGAGAGAAGGGCGTCAAGCTCTACGTCGACGATCCTATCGTTGCAATCGATCGACGCCGGCGAACCGTGACGGCCAAGAGCGGCACGGTTGTCAATTACGATCGCTTGCTGCTTGCAACTGGCTCCAATCCCATCGTCCTTCCGGTACCTGGCAAGGATTTACCCGGCGTCGTCACGTTCCGGGATCTACAGGACGTCGATGCGATGCTGGAAGCAGCACGCACTCATAAGAAGGCGGTCGTCATTGGCGGCGGCTTGCTCGGCCTGGAAGCTGCGCACGGTTTGCTCAAGCAAGGCATGGACGTCACGGTCGTTCACCTGCTCGATACGCTGATGGAGCGGCAACTAGATCGCGCCGCTGCCTCGATGTTGAAGGAGTCGCTAGAGAAGCGAGGCTTGAAGTTCCTGATGCCCGCGAAGACAGTTGAGATCGTGGGAGGCCCCTCACCTGTCGCTTCGCTTACGACCTCTCCCGCCCGGGGAGAGGGGAGACAAGAGCGCGCAAGTCACTTCGCAACGACCCTTTCTCCCGATTCCCCTCTCCCTCAGGGAGAGGGCCAGGGTGAGGGTGCTGCAGCAGAGCGCGTCCGCGCGGTGCGCTTCGACGATGGGAGTGAAATCGAAGCCGATCTCGTCGTGATGGCGGCCGGCATTCGTCCGAACATCGAGCTCGCGAAGAGCGCAGGCCTGCGTTGCGATCGCGGTGTGCTCGTCAACGATACGATGCAAACATTCGATCCGAGCATCTATGCGGTTGGCGAATGTGTGCAGCATCGCAACAGCACGTATGGACTCATCGCGCCGCTCTTCGAGCAAGCGAATGTCTGTGCAACTCACTTGGCAGAGTTCGGCATCGGGCGCTACACCGGCTCGCTGATCTCGACCCAACTCAAAGTTACTGGCATCGATTTGTTCTCCGCGGGAGATTTTCTCGGCGGCCCGACCAGCGAGGCATTGGTGTTGCGAGATGCGAAACGCGGTATCTATAAACGTATCGTGATCGAGAAGAACCGAGTCCGCGGCGCGGTGCTCTACGGCGATGTCAAAGACGGGCCGTGGTACTTCGAATTGATGACGCAGGGACAAGATATCGGGCCGCTACGCGACAAACTGCTGTTTGGATCGGCGTTCGTGAAGTGAGCAGGGCCGATGAAACTTTGGCGGGGATCGCACTCGTCCACATTGCATTCTGGACGTCTTCACTCCTATGCGAGTAACGGTTGAGGAGCTGACCCGTGCTCGCTGAAAACTTGCCGGTCCGCACGACCTGCCCTTACTGCGGCGTGGGATGTGGAGTGCTCGCAAAGCGAGTACCCGAAGCCGGCTACGAGATTGCCGGCGATCCACAACACCCAGCGAACTTCGGGCGGTTGTGTTCGAAGGGCGCGGCACTGGGCGAAACGCTCGACCTCGACGGACGTCTATTACATGCCATCGTCGATGGCCATCAGGCGACGTGGGACGAAGCGCTCGATCATGTTGCGCAAGGATTCCGCCGCATCATCGATACCGATGGTCCCGAGTCGGTCGCGCTATACGTTTCAGGTCAATTATTGACGGAGGATTACTACGTTGCGAACAAACTGATGAAAGGATTCATCGGTACGGCGAACATCGATACGAACTCGCGGCTCTGCATGTCATCCGCGGTCGCGGGGCACAAGCGCGCGTTTGGCGAGGACGTGGTTCCGATTTGCTACGAAGACCTTGCGCTCACGGATCTGGTGGTGCTCGTCGGATCGAATACCGCATGGTGTCACCCGATCATCTTTCAGCGCATCACTGAAGCACGATTGAAACGCCCGGATTTGAAGATCGTGGTCATCGATCCACGCCGCACCGCCACGTGCGAATTTGCCGATCTGCATTTGCCTGTGCGTGCCGGCACGGATGTCTGGCTGTTCAATGGCTTGCTTTCGTATCTACATCAGCACGGCACGGTCGATGCCGACTTCATTACCCACTACACCAGCGGGCTCGACCGCGCCTTGCTCGTCGCGGAGAACACGGCGGGTGATTTGCGTGCGGTTGCGAGGATCTGCGGCGTCGATGAACGTCGCATTGCGGATTTCTACAATCTCTTCGCGCGCACCGACAGAGCCATCACAATCTTTTCTCAAGGTGTGAATCAGTCCTCTGCCGGTACCGATAAGGTGAACAGCATCATCAACTGTCACTTGGTGACGGGCCGCATAGGCAAACCTGGT
>JAICPY010000259.1 GCA_025929585.1 Steroidobacter sp. | reverse complement strand
ACGACAAACAAAGACTCGCGCGAAACGAAGCTACCAGACTGAAGCTTGCAAAGGCCACTACGCTCGAGACGAATTGTGACGATGAGCAAAGCTGCGATAGGACAGTGCGACTGGCACACTGCCTAGAGCATCCGAAAACGCAGCGCGTCGAAGCTTGCGGCTGCTTCGAAACTGCGATGCGCTTCTGAACTCATATTCTCGGCTACAGCCCAACTATATGTAGACGGCATAAGTGCCGTGATGTTTGACGACTTGTTCATGCCTGTCTGGTTGGATTGCCTTCCGTAATCAACGCGTTCCATGTTCTTCCTTCGTTCCGGCCTTGGCAAGATAGGCGACTTGGCCTGCATCCATGCTTGGAGCCGTGATGTATCACGGCAGCGCGTTCTGTCTGCTCGCTTATTTCGCCGCAAATTCAAAGAATTCCACTGACCTTATTCCTCCACCTGCCTGCAGGATAGGCGGCCGCGATTTGCTACCCGCGAACATCGCCCATGGAGGGGTTATGTCTGATCCGTCTTCTTCAGAACCTAAACTGTTGGATCGCGTGCGCGAGATCATCAGGATCAAGCACTACAGTATTCGTACCGAGCAGGCTTATTTGCAATGGATCAGGCGTTACATTTGTTTTCATGGAAAGCGACACCCGCGCGAGCTCGGTGCTGAAGCGTTAACGGCGTTTCTGAGCGACCTCGCGATTCGCGGGCAGGTTTCCGCTTCGACGCAGAACCAAGCGTTGAACGCGATTCTGTTCATGTATCGAGAGGTGCTGAAGATCCAGTTGCCGTGGATCGATGATGTTCAACGTGCGAAGCGGCCGCACCGATTGCCTGTCGTGCTTACGCGTGGCGAAGTCAAAGGAATTCTTGCGCAACTCGAGGGCACGATTTGGCTGATGGCCGCGATGACCTATGGCGGCGGTTTGAGATTGTTGGAGTGTCTGAGATTGCGCATCAAGGATCTCGACCTCGATCGCGGTGAGTTGACGATTCGTGATGCCAAGGGACAGAAGGATCGAATCACCATGCTGCCGAGGATGCTAGTCGACCCGCTTCGAACGCATCTGGCGCGCGTGCGGCATCTTCATGAGACGGATGTTGCAGCTGGCTTTGGACGCGTTCACTTGCCGTTTGCACTAGATCGCAAGTATCCCAACGCCGATCTGGAATGGGGATGGCAGTATGTGTTTCCCGCATCGAAGCGTTCGATCGATCCGCGCTCGGGAGTTGAACGGCGGCATCACGCAAGTCCAGAGGCACTGCAAAGGGCGGTAAAGAATGCAGTGCGCAAGGCAAATGTCATCAAGCCCGCAAGCGTGCATACGTTGCGGCATTCCTTTGCGACTCACCTGCTCGAGTCGGGCTACGACATTCGTACGGTGCAGGAGTTGCTGGGACACAGCGATGTGAAGACGACGATGATCTACACGCATGTGCTCAATCGCGGCGGTCATGGCGTTGTGAGTCCGCTGGATGTTGGATGAGATCGAAGACAACGCCGCTTATTTGAGCGGCATGTTGGCGGTTGACCGTTGACGGTTGGCAGCAAGAGGGCTGTCCTATTTGATCCGCCAACTGTCACCGTCAAAGCCCTAACCAAGTGCCACTATCGCTCGAAGAGAAAAGGTAGGAGGAGAGTCGCGAAGGTTAGGCGGATCAAGATCTGAGTGCGTCGATTTCAAGCTAACGTAGCTGACCCTCATCCTAGCCTTCTCCCTCGAGGGAGAAGGGATAGGAGGTGAATCAGGAGATGGGATTGGGAATGCGAAGCGGACCTCGAGGCTTGCCTTTTCCGTTGAGTGAGAAGGGGAAAAGCGGATTGAGCGCTTGTGGTTATCGATAGGTGGTAGACCCTCATCCTAACCTTCCCCTAGAGGGAGAAGGGACAGGAGAGGAGAGGACAGAGCGAGCGAGCATACTTTCACTTCGAGGTTGGCATCATGCGTGTGCTTTTTCTGATGATTATCGCTGTGCTCGGTTGTGAGTTGGCAATGGCAGCGGATTCCAATCGCATCATTGCGCTGGAGCAAGATGTGCGGAATCTCGAAAGGTTGGTGGGAAACTTGGAACGTGAGGTGCGTGAGCTTCGGCGTCAGCCGCGTAGCGGGCGAACGGACGCCTTGGAGACGACGGATCGGAGCGCGTTCTTGTCCGATGCTTGGCTCAGCGCTGCAAAGTGGAAGCAGGTGACCCTGGGCGCAGGCGAGATGGAGGTCATCGAGATTCTAGGGCCACCGACTTCGATGCGCGTCGAAGATGGTTCGCGTGTACTGCTCTACGCGATGGAGATCGGCTCGAACGGATTCCTGAGCGGCAGTGTCACATTGCAGGATCGCGTCGTGACGAAGATCGAGATCCCGTCTCTCAAGTAGCGGGGCGAACGATGCTCGCCGAGATCTCGACGATGCCGTTGATAACGAACTGCACGCCGATGCAAATGAGTAGGAAGCCCATGATGCGGGCGATTGCATTCATTCCGGTTGCACCGAGCAGGCGGTCCAAGCGTGTTGCCGCTTTCAAAACGGCGAAGGAGATGATGGCCGTGATTGCGATGCCGATGGCAACGAGCACGTGATTGATGATGACGTGTTCGCTTTGCTGTGCGGTCGAGGACACGCCGATGACGACCGCGATCGAGCCGGGCCCGCTCAAGCTCGGCATTGCGAGAGGTGTGAATGAGACGTCCGGCTTCTGAGCCGCTTCGACTTGCTCCTGGCGAGAGATCAAGGATGGCTCGGGAAACAGCATTCGGAAGCCGAGATAGCTGATGATCAAACCACCTGCGATGCGCAAGCCCGGGATCGAGATGCCGAAGAAATTCATGATGAGGCCGCCGGCGACCAGAAAGGCGGTCAAGATGAAGAACATATAGATGCAGGCGCGCTTGATCTGGTCGTGTCGTTCCGCGTCCGTGAGATTCGAGGTGATGCTGACGACCAAGCCGACGGCGGAGAGCGGGTTGACGATCGGCAGCAGCGCACCGACCGTGCTCAAGATATACATCAGTCCTTCGAGCAACACGTTCATGGACGCAAGAGTACTGGATATGAAGTCCGCATGTGAGAGGGGCAGCTTCCGCTTGACGCCGCCGGTCCCAAGGACGCGAGTGCGGACTATACGACGCTGACCGGTGTGGTGAGTTGGTGGTAGGCATCTGAAATGTAGCCGACACGCTGCGGATAACTCTGGATCGATAGCCGAATTGCATTGATGGGCTGTTTGCTCGTGGTTTTGTCCTGGACCGTCACCGCCTTTGCGTGCGGATCGATCCCGCTTGGATATCTCAGACAAGCGCGTGACTTAATGCGCGCTGAATTGCGGATGACCTTCGCAATGAACGCTCATGCAGAATGAAAATGCGACTGCCCTGATGGCGCCCGACCGAGGCTTGTAGTACAAGGCGCGAAGATGAACGAGGGAGTGGGACCATGAAGTT
>JAICPY010000220.1 GCA_025929585.1 Steroidobacter sp. | reverse complement strand
TAGCCAATGCTCGAGAGGGTACAGCCTCGACCGGAATCCTTCACGCCCACCCAGGCGAGTGCCGGATCCAGATAATCGCAGCGGTTCATGAACCACGTACCCGTTTGAACACGCCCGCCGATTGATTCGGCAGCCTCGAGATCAGTCGTCCAAATCGCCGCAGTGAGACCGAAGACGCTGTCGTTCATGAGTGCGATCGCTCGCTCGTCCGAGTCTACTTGCATGATTCCGGCGACGGGACCGAACACCTCCTCGCGCATTACCGGCATCGAGTGATCCACGTCCAAGTAGACTTGCGGTGCGAGGTACGCGGAGCCGGCTTCGCCCATCGCAAAGCGCTTCTCATCGATGACTGGTTTGCCACCCGCGGCGACGGTCGCCGCCATCTGTTGGCGAATGGTATCCGCGGCGCTCGCCCGTACTACCGGGCCCAATGTGGTATCGGCTTGCAGAGGATTGCCTAGAACATACTTTGAAGTCAGCTCGACGAAGCCGCTGACGAACTCATCGTAAACACGGCCATGCACGTAGATACGCTGCAGTCCGCAGCACGATTGGCCACTGTTGAAGTACGCGCCATCGACGATGTTCTCGATCGCATTTGCTACATCTGCATCGTGACGGACGTACACCGGATCGCAGCCGCCCAGTTCGAGTCCGACACCGACGAAGCGCTCGGCGGCAGCTCATTGCACCGAATGTCCGCCTGCTACTGAGCCCGTGAAGGCGATGAAATCGATCCGCGCATCTTGGATGATGCGCTCTGTATCTGCGTGACTGAGATGCAAAGCTTGGAACACACCGCCCGGCAAGCCAGCCGCCTCGAGACATTGTGCGAAGCGCTCGGCGCATAAAGGAGTTTGAGCAGAGTGCTTGAGAATAACGCTGTTGCCCGCCATCAATGCGGGAACGACGCTGTTCACCGCAATCAAATAAGGATAATTCCATGCCGCAATGGTCAGCACGACTCCGAGAGGTTCGCGGCGTATGTAGCGTTTGAAGTTCTCCTTCGGTCCTGGGTCGATGTCCGCCAGGCTTTGCGGCGCGATATCGATCATGTAGCGGGCTCGCTCCAACGTGCCGCGTACTTCATTAGGCGTATAACGCGACGGCCGACCCATCTGCCAAGTCAACTCCGTCGCAATCTCCTGTGCCCGCCGCTCGAATTCGTCACAGAAGCGCGACAACACTTTGGCTCGCCCGGACACGTCCACATTGCGCCAAGCATGTTGAGCTTGCTGAGCGCGCGACAGCGCGCGCTCTATCTCACTCGCAGTCGCGAGCGGACGTTCGACGTACACAGAACCGTCTATGGGGGAGATCGTGCGGAGCATAAAGGGTGATGGAAGTGATGTCAGTGACGAAAGTGGTGAACGTCAGAAGGTGTATCGCTTACCTACATCACCTCCATCACCTCCATCACTCAAATGATCTCGAAGTATCTCGCCAACTCCCAATCACTGATATGTCGCCGGTATTCGCGCTCCTCCCATTCGCGCGTCGCGGCGAAATGCTCTACGAATGCATCGCCGAAGTACTCTCGCGCCATCGAAGAGACCTTCAGGCGCTGTGCGGAGTCCCACAGCGTGCGGGGAAGGGCGAGTGACTCGGGAAACTTCTTGTCGTAAGCGTTGCCTTCGACTTGAGGTTCCGGCTCGATACGATTCTCGATTCCGTACAAACCTGAAGCAATTGCGGCGGCCAGAATCACGTACGGATTGGCATCTGCCGCCGCGACGCGATATTCGACCCGCTGTGATTTCGCGCCGCCTGGTATGACGCGCAGCGCGCAGGTTCTATTCTCCACGCCCCAGGTTGAATCCGTCGGCGCCCAAAAGCCGGGGATTAGTCGCGTATAGGAGTTGATCGTCGGTGCAACCATCGCGAGCAACTCAGGCATCAATCGCTGCTGGCCGCCGACGAAATGACGCATCGTATCGCTCATCGTATGCGGCTTGTTCGCATCGTAGAAGGCGGATTGTCCGGCTTTCTTGAGCGAGATGTGGATGTGACCGCTTTGGCCCGGATAGTGTGCGGACCACTTCGCCATAAATGTCGCCATCATCGAATTTCGTTGTGCGAGAATTTTCACGAAGGTCTTGAACAGCGCAGCCTTGTCGGCGCTCGCCAATGCATCATCGAATGCGATAGCAGCCTCGATGACCCCAGGTCCGGTTTCTTCATGAAGGCCTTCGATGCCGAAATCCATTTCTTCGCACGTTGCGAGCAGTTGGCGATAGAAGTCTGCCGCGACGGAATTTCGAATCACCGAATAGCCGAACCATCCTGGCGCCATTGGTTTCAGGTCTCGATAATTTTTCGCGCGGACTGAGTCGGGCGTTTCGTTGAAGAAAAACACTTCGTACTCGAAGCCGGCATAAGCCTCGAAACCCAAGCCCTTCGCCCGTTGCAACACTCTGCGCAGAATGGCGCGTGGACAGATTCGTTCCGCCTCATGGGTGAATTCGGAAAGAAACAACAATCCTTCCTCTTCGAATGGGAGCGGCCGGCAGGATTCCGGCAGGATCCGAACGGGCGCATCCGGATATCCGGTGTGCCATCCGGTGAACTTCACGTTGTCGTAAAGCTGATCCTGGCAATCCCATCCCAGCACGACATCGCAGAAGCCATAACCACTTTCGAGCGCCGACAGAAATTTCGCTCGCGACATGTACTTCCCGCGCAGGATCCCATCGACATCGAACACGCCCACCTTGACGTGCGACAGCTTGCGCTGCTCGATGATCGCCTTGGCATCGGCGATGGTTTTGACTTGGCGAGGATCGAGCATGAGCGATTCCTATAGCGACGGGTGACGAATGGCGAGTGACAAGTAAGAAACTATTCGTATCGAATGTTTCCGAGCTCGCACGATTTCGTTTGGCCGTCGTCCATTCATGGTGTGAATCTCTTGCCCGTCACCCGTCACCCGTCACCCGTCACCCCGTACTCAGACCTTCGTCGTTCCATACCCTTCGCGCTCGGGGTGGCCGTGCGTGCCGCCGGTGAGGGCGAACTCTTCTTCGGGAGAGAGCACGAGCTTGTGGCGGCCGACCGCAGCGAAGTAAATGATGCCGGCGACGTACCAGGCGAGCGAAGCGTAGACACCGACGCGATACGCCTGGTCCTGAAGTTGGAAGTACAACGTCACTGTGGCGATGACTACGGTTATGGCAGCTCCTGGGACGCCCAAGGGGCTGCGATAGGGACGCTCTATATTCGGCATCCTGCGTCGCAATAAGATGAACGAGATTCCCTGCAAGGCATAAGAGATCATGGCGCCAAACACGGCCATGTTCAGCAGCGTTGCACCGATAGTGTGCTCGGCTTTTTCCGCGCCGCGCGTAAACCAGACAGTCGCGATGACGAGCAGCCCGATCATCGCCCCCGTGAGCAGCGCGACATGGGGTGTCTTGCGTGAGCCGTGCGTGATGGACATGAACGCTGGGTAATAACCGGCACGCGACAGCGAATAGATCTGGCGGCCGAAGGCAAAGATGATCGTATGAAAGCTTGCGATCAGGCCGATCACCGCGAACAAGGACAAGAGTTTTGCGATATCTGTTCCATAGATGACACGGAAACCATCGAGCAAAGGCTCCGAAGATGTCGCGAGCGAGAAGGAGCCGTGCAACTGACCTTCCTCGGTGGCGCCGATGGAAGCATTCAAAAACATAATCATCATCGCGGAGAATACGAGCGTGAATAAGCCGAAGATGAGGCCCTTGGGCATGTCCTTCTTTGGATCGACGGATTCTTCGGCAGCCAGCGGCAATTCTTCGATCGCTAGAAACAACCAAACGGCGAACGGCATCGCTGCGAATACGCCAGTCCAGCCGAAAGGTAGAAAATCACCGCCTCCATTCAGGAGCTCCACGGGCTTGCCGTCCGGGCCCACTCCGATGTTCAACGCCCATCGTCCGAAGTCCGCGAACGGAATCGCGCTCACCCAGAACACAGCGAGCACGGCCAATGCGAGCAAGGTCACGACGACCGAAATCTTGAATGAAAGTGCTACACCGGCATAGTTGAGAGAAACGAACAGGATGTAACAGCCTACCCACCAAAGTGGCTGCAAGTGGGGTGGCGTTCCCATGATGTCGGTCATGTAAGCGCCGATGAAGAACACGATCACAGAGGGTGTGAGAATGTATTCGATACTCTCCGCCAGCCCGGTGATGAACCCACCCCACGGTCCCATTGCACTTCGTGCGAATGAATATGCACCGCCAGTGTGCGGAAGTGCGGGAGACATTTCCGCTAAGCTAAAAATCAAGCCGAGATACATGGTCGCAATGATGATGGCGGCTATGAACAAGCCTCCCCAGCCACCGGCAGCGATACCGAAATTCCAGCCGGAGAAATGTCCGGAGATCACCGCGCCCACACCTAGCGCCCACAGCGACCATACTCGCGCGTGACGCTTCAACCCGCGCTTCTCGAAGTAATCTTTCCCGGCATTCTGGTAGGTGACGCTGCCGACGACCTTCTTCTCCGCCATGCCACTCTCCTTCGAGTTGTTGTTACGAATGCGCGACGGTCCGACTATACGCCGCGAAAATGTGGCGCTCATCCGTCGCTACCGAACAGATCAACAGAAGCAAGAGAGATGCCAGTGCGAGCCGATAAGGTTTGTACAAGCGCTGTATTTTTTGGGGAGATAAGACGTGCGAATGTGCAGAGGTGCGGACGTGCGAAGGTGCGGAGGCCAGAAAGGCGGACGCTGGTTGACGGCGAGAAGTAAGCAATGAACTCTAAACCCGATCCCCGATCCCCGATCCCCGATCCCCGATCCCCGATCCCCGATCTAACTCTGACGTCTACACGTTCTGCACTTCCGCACCTCCCACCTCTACACCTCTACACCTCTACACCCGCCACCCTCATACCCGGACGTAGTTTCTTGAACGACAGCTTGCCGGGGTCGGCGACGTTGGAACCGGGTGCTTCGACTACCAGAATGCGGCTCGCGATCGGGCCGAAGTCAGCACGGAAGTGGACGGAGCTCTTCAAGACCACCACG
>JAICPY010000204.1 GCA_025929585.1 Steroidobacter sp. | reverse complement strand
GAGCTCCGCGCGCAGCTCGCCATGCCCATATGCCCCGCCCGAGTCCGCAATCCAGGTAATTCGGTCGAGCATGCGCATGTGTCCAACAGGCAGCCGCGGCGTATTCGGCCCGAATAACTCGCCCTCACCGCAGGCGATGACCTCCTCGAGGGAGTACGATGATTGTCGCGTCGACACTGCGGGGACGGGCGAAAGCAGAGCTGTAGTTTGCATTCGCCGATTTGAGCGCCTCGCGCGATCGAACATCTTGACGTAGGTCAAGCGCAGCGCAGTTTAGAACGCTTCTATTGATGAGAAATTCAAGTGATCGACGTCAGCGTAGAACGCAATGCCGCGGTCCGACTCATCAGTCATCATTCCATCTGCTCCCATTGTTGATTGCTGACCGGCTCGACGCTGGGACGGCGGATGACAATGAAGCCATGCCTCGTCGCTTGGTGACAGCTGTTGCAGCCGTGCGTGAAGCGATCGAACGCGCTCTGAAACGTAACACCGTCCTTGCGATCGATACTCTGCTCGAGAGCCTGAGCACCAGGATTCATGTGTGCTGCGATCGCAGGTTCCACAGGCAACCCTTCCTCCTCGGGATGCCAGCGTGCAACACGATCGAGATTCTCCCGCAGCTCATGCAACTCGAACTGCGCGAGTGCCCAGTTGCCGGCCTTCGCTGCATACCAAAGCTTTGCGTGGCGCAGTTGCAGTCCGTGCATCAAATCACCCATCCCTGGCTCATAGAAGCTATGCGGCATGTGGTCGAGCCTTGCGTGATAGCCCGACAGCTTTGCCTGAAGCTCCGAACTCAGCTGCTGTTCGCAAGCCGAGAGAGTCAAGCAACCTAGGACGAGGTAGGCCAGTTTTCGCCGCAAAGAGCTTTTCACTGAGTTTCCAGTGTGTGACAAAGAAGGTTTCCAGGCCGCTCAAGGCTCCTGAAGAACCTGGGTCTTCGCATTGATGTAGATCAAGAACACCCGATCGATGGCTAAACATTCCATCACTACGTAGCTCGCACGGCGTTTCCCGCATTCTCGCGCAGACTCACAGATGACATCGTTGGCGTGTGCTAACCGGAGGGGACATGACGGCCGAGATCGAACGCTACGGCAGGCTGTCGATCATCCTGCATTGGGTGACTCTAGCTTTGTTGATCGGCGTTTACGCCTGCATCGAGTTGCGCGAAATGTATCCGCGTGGGAGCGAGCCTCGTGAAGTGCTGAAGATGTGGCACTTCATGCTGGGGCTCACCGTCTTCTTTCTTGTGTGGGTCCGCCTGACCGCTCGTCTGCTCGGTTCCACACCTCCGATCGTGCCGGCGGCGCCGAAGTGGCAACTCATGATTGCAAACATCGTCGAGCTTGCGTTGTATGCGCTGATGATCGTCTTGCCGTTGCTAGGCTGGCTTACATTGAGCGCGGATGGCGATGCGATTCCCTTCTTCGGCCTCGAATTGCCCGCGCTGGTAGGAGAGAACAAGCCGCTTGCCGAGCGAATGGAAGAAATTCACAAGACGCTCGCCACGATTGGCTATTTCTTGATTGGCCTGCACGGCGCTGCTGCGCTCTTCCATCACTACGTACAACGCGACAACACGTTGAAGCGAATGATGTCCATTCACTGACCGACATACGTTGCTGCTCGAAGAGAGACTCAACCCCGCACTATGATTAGCGCATCCACAAAGCTGCTTCCGCAGATAATCGTCATCTCATCGCTCGCACTCACGGGCTGTGGCAAGGCAGATGCTCCTGCCGACAGGCATTCAGCTGCGGTCGGTACCCACGCTTCAAGCGAAGCGCACTCGCACTCGCATTCAGAGGATCATCCTGTAATCCTGACAGCTCCGGCCGGCGAACGTTGGGCGACGGATGAGCCCCTACGAGCGTCGATGACACGCCTGCGCTCAGCGATTGAGGCGAGTCAGAGCGGCGAGATCGACGCGGACGATGCACAAGCACTGGCTGCGATCGTGGAAGCAGAAGTCGCATTCATGATTGCCAACTGCAAGTTACCGCCACAGCCAGATGCGGCGTTGCACATACTCATCGGACGCATGCTTTCATCGGCAACGGAATTACGTAAGAGTCCGCCCAACGCGGATGCGGTTTCGGATCTCGCGTTCGTACTGCACGATTACGCTCAGACCTTCGATCATCCCGGCTGGACGCTTTGAAGCGGCGGTACAAGCATGATGTGACATGCGTTACACAACGCTTGATCTAGATCAAGACGACTACTTCCGGCGGGAAGGATACTGCAAGCCTGCAATCTTGCGCGGAGGCGGTATGGACGCTCTCGAGACGAATAGAATTGAATTCGACGGTGAGTCTTTTAGCGTTGACGCAGCGCTGGTCGCCGAGAGCCTCGGCATTGGCTTATCGCTGATCCAAACATTGATGCGACTGGGCAAGATCACCAGCCGCTGCGAGCGCGGTGTCGATGAGGATGCCGGAAGACATCGTCTTACATTCTTTCACGGTAACCGGCGTCTGCGCCTCGTCGTGGACGATTCGGGAGCCATAGTCGAACGCCACGTCGACACTGCGCCGCAATCTCCCGCACGCACGTTGCGGTCTTTGCGCCGCCGCTGAATACCACCGGCGATTGCACCGCGCTCGGGATCGAATAGGTACTCGTGGATAATCGCAGGTTGTTCTCTGATCGTATTTGGGTTATCCGTACGCGGCTCTTTGTTGACGATGAAGTCGCAACGTTCAATGCAGCGCGTCGGCACAAAGGATGCCCGGTCACTAGACAAAAGAGGAACCAAAGATGCACGGCACGCAGTTCTACACTCCAATAAAAATCGTGGGCTACCTCGTGCTCGCACTGATGCTTCTCGCGATCTGCTGGGGAGGCTACATCACGTTGACTCATTGGGCCGGCATCGGCGTGTAGCTCGCCACGCAGGACACTGAATATATGAACAAACGACAGAGTCGAGTATTCGCGATCGCATGCACCGGCATCGCCGCGCTCGCGTTTTTGATTCTTACGCTCGACAGCCATAGACAGTTCGGCAAATTGACCAACGCCGAGAACATCACGCCGGCCGTAACGGCAGGTAAGGATGTTTGGCACGACAACAACTGTATCAATTGCCATACGTTGTTCGGTGAAGGCGCGTACTACGCCCCGGATTTGACGAAGATTACCCAGCTGCGTGGTGAGCAATATCTTCACGCCTACATGCGTGATCCTGCGCGTTTCTACAATGAGCAAACCCATCGGCGCTTGATGCCCAAGCAGGACTTGAGCGATGAGGACATTGCCAATTTGATCGCGTTTCTCGACTGGGTCAGCAAAGTAGACAACCAAGGCTGGCCACCGAGGCCCATTCTGGTTACGGGCGCCTCGATACCCGGCACTGATTTGACAACCTCGCAACAAGCGCATCCGACCCAGCAAGAATCCGCGGGCTTGCCCCCGGGGGCACGCACCGTCACCCAAGGCGATGACCCGATCGCGCTAGGCCAAGCGCTCTTTCGTTCCGTGGCGCCCGCCTGTAACGCGTGCCACTCGACAGCACCCCGAGTCAATCTCGCTGGACCGACACTTGCGGGTATTGCTGCGCGAAGCGAGCAACTCGTTGGCTCAGCCGAGTACAAGGGCTCGGCGAAAGATGCACTCGGCTATATCCGTGAGTCGATCCTCTCTCCGAGTGCGCACATCATTCCAGGGCCGATGTACTCGGCGAACGGCCAGTCCTTCATGCCCAACACGTACGAGCAGAACTTGACGACCGAGCAGATCGATCAGCTCGTCGCGTTTCTTGCCACGCTCAAATAGCGAAGAGGTAGGGGAAAAAGATGCGGTATCGCTCTCAAGCAGTGGCTTACTGGTATTTCGCAGTCGCGATGGTGCTGTTCGGACTACAGCTCGTGTTCGGGCTATTGTCCGCGGCAAAGTATCTCGGCCCGGATCCCTTGCTTTACATCCTGCCGTTCGATGTCACGAAGGTTATTCATACGAACCTCCTGATCGTTTGGGTGTTGACCGGATTCATGGGGGCGACGTATTGGATGGTGCCGGATGAATCGCGTACCGAGTTGCACAGCGTCAAGCTCGCATACATACAACTGGGTTTATGGGTCGTCATGGGTGTCACTGCGATCATTGGCTATCTGTTCCGCTGGGGCACGGGCAATAAGCTGCTCGAACAACCGTTGCCTCACAAGATCGTCATCGTGATCGTAATGCTGATGTTCCTCTACAACGTCGGCATGACGATCAAGAAGTCCGGTCGCTTCACGACGACCGAGGGCGTGTTGCTGCTCGGTATCGGCAGCGCCGCCGTGCTCTATCTACCTGCGCTGCTTCATTACGAGAACTACACCGTCTCGATCTTCTATCGATGGTGGACGATTCATCTGTGGGTGGAAGGCGTCTGGGAGATGATTCAGGGCGGATTCCTTGCCTATCTACTGATACGCCTTTCGGGCGCCGACCGCGAGGTCATGGAGAAGTGGCTCTACGTGATCGTTGGATTGGTGTTCTTTGCAGGCATCCTCGGCACTGCTCATCACTACTATTGGGTCGGTGTTCCTCAGTACTGGTTGCCGATCGGTGGATTCTTTAGCGCGCTCGAGCCGCTCGCGTTGGTCGGTATGGCGATGTACGCCTATGGCGCAATGCGTCGCTCGGGCCTTGCGCATCCGAACACCCTGGCATTGCACTGGACGCTAGGAAGCGCGGTGTTCACTTTGTTCGGCGCTGGATTGCTCGGGCTTGCCCATACCTGGCCGTCGGTCAACAAGTGGACACATGGAACGCTCATTACCGCGATGCATGGCCATGCGGCGTTCTATGGCGCTTACGCGATGATCGTGCTCGCGATGATCAGCTATGCACTGCCCTCGATGACACATCACAGGCGCGAGCAGGGCACGGCGATTGGGTACTGGGCTTTTTGGCTGCAACTCGCCGGCATGTTCGGTATGACGCTTTCTTTCGCGACGGCGGGCATTGGGCAAGTGTATTTAGAGCGTATTCTCGGGCTCGGCTATTTGGATACTCAACTCAAGATTCAGGTGCACTTTGTCATGTTGATCGCCACGGCATCGCTGTTTACCGTCGGTGTCGCATTGTTCATCTGGGATTTCTTCCGATACGCGCCTCGCTTTGAGGTTACGACAGAGGTCGACCCGGACATGCGAATGGATGCGCCGCCCATCCCGGAGGCGCCGCGATTGGCGTGACGAAACCGTAATGTCGGCAGAGATCAACCTCGTTCCCGATAGGCATCTTATGAAGGATGCGCCGTTCTATCTCGCGTCTGGCAGCGAAGTCGCGGTGTTCGAGCAGTGTCACGCGCGCAATCTGGCCGTGATGCTGAAAGGGCCGACCGGCTGCGGGAAAACGAGATTCGTCGAGCACATGGCGTGGCGACTTGGCCGCCCTTTGGTCACGATCTCCTGTCACGATGACTTGACGGCGAGCGATCTCATCGGACGATTCCTGATTCGTCACGACGGCACGATATGGCAGGACGGTCCATTGACCCGGGCCGTACGAGAAGGGGCGATCTGCTACCTGGATGAAGTCGTGGAAGCTCGTCAGGATACGATTGTCGTTCTGCATCCCCTGACCGATCATCGGCGCATCTTGCCGATAGACAAAACGGGAGAGATCGTCGAGGCGCCGCCCGGTTTTCAACTCGTGATCTCCTACAACCCCGGGTACCAGCGAATGCTGAAGGATTTGAAACCCAGCACCCGGCAGCGGTTTGTCGCGCTCGAGTTCGACTTTCCACCAGCCGAACGCGAGACGCTCATCGTCGAGCGCGAGAGCGGAGCGGATCACGCAACGGCGCATGGGCTCGTGGCACTCGCCGCACGCTTACGCGCATTGCGCGATAGAGGCTTGGCAGAAGTACCGAGCACTCGCTTGCTCATAGCGACGGCCAGCCTGATCGTTAGCGGCATTCCGGTTCGCGAAGCGTGCTATGCCGCGCTGCTCTCACCCCTAT
>JAICPY010000280.1 GCA_025929585.1 Steroidobacter sp. | reverse complement strand
GGAAATCGAATACGCAATGGGCAATCTGTCGACGAACGAGGTATTCGCATGGAGCGAAGATGACTACAAGGTCTCGCGACAGATGCAGGAGTATTTCGCGAACTTTATCAAGACCGGCGATCCGAACGGAAGCGACCTTCCTAGATGGACTCCCTATAACGGCGACTCCACGTTCCCTCGCCTGATCATCGATAGGAACACTCGGCTTGGGCCGGATACGAGGCGCATGCGATATCGCTTGTTGGACTCGATAGGTAAGTAGCGTTCGTGTGCACCGCCTAGGTTCTTACACGACTGTCCTTGCTGATCGACTCCAACCAAGACAGCGCGCCCGGCGTGTCCTTCCACGTCTGGCGCATTTCCTCGCGATAGATCCACGCCTGATCGTCGCCGCGGACGCTGATATAACCCGGAGCGATCTTGGGTTTGCGAATCGAATCCCGCAGTAGATATTTCGGGATGAGAGGCAGATCGGCGATGCCCTTGCGCAGAACTTCGGTCGCCGATTCGAGTCGACCGGATCGAAACAGCGCGAGCGCATGTCCGTAGCTGGTCTCGGGATTCAGATCGTGCGGATAGGCTTCGGAAAGTGCGATTGCGGCACGATCGTCGCCCGCGCGTAAGTCGGCGTTTATGACGATCGTTCGGAAGCCATGATTGTCATCGGGACTCAACTCCAGAAGTCTGCGCGCGATGGCGGTGGCCTCATCCTCCAATTCAAGATTCATGTTCACGCTAAAGCTCCGCGCGAACGCTCGTAACGCCGGCCGGTTTTCTGCAATGAGCCACGCAAGTCTCGGATGTTCCGTGCGCCTTGCCGCCTCTTCGGTGATGCGCATGGCCCGGTCGAGCAGCGGCTTGTGGACCAGGCGATCGAACCATGGATAGTGAACCTGTTGGAGTTGCCGCACCGCGGTCACGACATCATCGAGAACGACCAGGCTATCCCCCGCCTGCGGGTGTTTCTGCAGAAATCCTCGCCAGCGATCTTCGATATCTTCGTCCCACGCGTATGTCTCTCCAAAGGGCATGTCCTGCGTTGAGAACGGCGCCTCAAGCGGAAAGACTTTGCGCCATTGCTTCTCGATCTTCTCCAGCGAAGGGGGCGTCTCGAGCTGATGAACGCGAATCCTGGCGCTCGATGCCACTGTTTCGTGCGGCTCGGGTTTTTCCTGCCCAGCTTGCTGCCCGTCATCGGGCAGACCGAAGTAGTCCGCCGACTCCATGAAGGATTCTTGCAGCGTGTATTGAGGCAACGGGCGTGCGTTGATTTCCGCAACCCAATCGCCCAACCAACTACCGGCGCCTTGGTCCATTCCAGAGCTGGCCGCGAGCATTGCTGCATCCGGATCTGCGATCACCTGTTTTAGAAATTCGATTTCCAAATCCAGATCATCGCCGCCCTTTCGCTCGAGCGCGCGCAGCCAAAAGGCTGCACGCTCTCGCGCCTGCGCACGCTCTCCGCTCGATAGCAGCAGATTGATCTCGAGAATGGGTAGCCCTGGATCACCCGGTGCATCTTGTTGCGCGAGCTCGAAAGCCTTCCACGCTCCTAGCGGCTCCCCTGCATCCATGAGTATCACCGACATGCGCTGATGCACGCTGGAGCGCAGCGGCGAGCGCGGCAAACTCGATAGCAACGTCGTAACAAACTCAATTTTCTGTTTGCTCTGATTGAGCTCATCATACAGATTGCACAGCGCGTCGAATGCGTGTCCCGCATCCTCACCGTGATCGCGAATAGGCGCGTCGAACATGCCGCGCAGTAGCTTCGCTGCTTCGCGCAACTTGCCTTTCTCCGCGAGTTCGCTTGCATATTCGGTGAGCGCAGCAACGGGTGCCTGCGGCGAGCGTGCAAGGTCCGTCAGCTGAGCTTTCGTTAGATGATGCAGCACGACCGGCCACATCATTTCCTTGGTGAATGGAATACTCCCGACCTCATCGATGACCGCGCGACAACACTGCTTGTACTTGCGTCCAGAGCCACAGAAGCAGGGCGCATTGCGCTCCGGGTCAGGTAAGGTTCTTGGCCGATAGTCATTGCCGGGCAACGGTGTGACGTTCCACATCTGGCGCGTGAACAGGATGGCCGCGCGCCGCTGTTCCTCCGCGTCAGACAACAGCCCCGGCTCGGTCGGCAAGGGCATGAAGCTCCAGAAATACTCTTCCGACCACGCAGCAAATTCGGCGAAGTCTTCCTTCTTCAGGATGACCCGAATCGCAATGTCGATGTAGGCCTGGAGGCGATTCTCTGGTGGGGAATCCGCGGGATACATTGATGCAAACCGGCCGGTGTAGCTAGAGGAGCAGTGTCGCGCATTTCATCCCTGGTGCCCACCCTCGATAAGATATCCCGAAGCATTTTCCGCCGCTCTCAACGTACACCCTGTACGTGGTCCCTGTTAATATTGCGCTTCACGTCAAGGTGCCGAGATAGTTTGATTTGTCTTGATTCGTGGGCCTGTAGCACAACCCATTAGTAGGATGTGAATAGATGTGGGTGCAGGGGACTCAAGAGTCCTTCCTTCAGGTTGTGAGATGTTTGATTTGTCGATTTATGTGGGCCTGTAGCACAACGGTTAGTGCAGGAGACTCATAATCTCTTGGTTGCAGGTTCGAATCCTGCCGGGCCCATCAAATTTACTTCTCCCTTGATCCGAAGACTTCCGGAAGTACCCTGCAGGATGCTGAGTATTAGCGGATATGCCGCCATGGCGTTCCGGTGAAATCCAGTGGAAGCCGGGGGTACACGGGGGTAGATTCGGGGGTAT
>JAICPY010000005.1 GCA_025929585.1 Steroidobacter sp. | reverse complement strand
CTGCACTGGCGATGAAATCATCACCTGCAGAGGCGCTGCCGTCGGCCACCTTCCATCGAACCGTCGCTCTGCCGTTCAACGGTGGAGTGCGGGAGAGAACGAATACCGCGGCGATCGATCCTTCGGGCGTCACGATTTGGTCGCTATCGAAAGAGATTGTGCTCGAAGGCGCAGGTTTCACGGCGGGCTTTGCTGGTGGGATCACAGAGGGCTCCTGGGCTGCGATGTCTGGTCCTTCGCCGCTAAAGAGCTTGTCGGTTTTGGTGGTCGAAGGCGCAGCGAGGGACATCAACCCGGCCTGTGCTGTGATCGTCTCGGAGGGTGCCGGGGTCAGCATAGGTAGGTCGCTCTCAGCGTGTTCACTAACAACCGCATTGTGCACGCGGTCGGCGCCCGCCGCTCCATCGCTGCCTTCGCGTTGTGCAATAACGAAGATCACCGCAAGCGCGACGGCGAGAAAACTGAAAAAACCCCAACCGCGTTGTGCAGGAACGATTTCCTCGACGACTTCAGCCGTGATCGGTGGCGCGACGGTAGATTGTTTCGCATCGTTATTCGTGGGCGCGGCCTCCGCTAGCAAAGCTTGTACGAGTGTTTCGATATCAGCCGGCCGTTGCTCGCGCTCCCATGAAAGTGCCGAGAGCAGGGCTAACCATTGCGGTGCAGAAAGATTCCAGGCTCGAGAGGGCGCTTTGTCTTGCTCGCGCGCTTCGAGCGAAGAACGCTTCTCGAAGGGATGTTGTCCAGTGAGTATTTCGTAGGCGACGCAAGCGAAGCTGAACACGTCGTCGCGAGGCTCAGGGCGCATGCCACTTAAAACCTGAGGACTTGCGTAGGCAGGAGTACCTGCCGGGATGCGCGTGTCCACGCCGTTCGCTGCGCTTGCGGCGCCGAAGTCGAAAACCTTCACGCTGCCATCGGCGCTTACTAGTACGTTCGCCGGCTTGAAGTCGCCGTGCACGATCTCACGTCCATGCGCGAAGCTCAGCGCATCTGCGCATGAGCGCAGAATGGTTCGCTTGCGTACGTCCGAGAGCCCTTGCCAATTGCGCAACAGCACGGTCAGCGATTTTCCCTCGATCAATTCCATCGTCATGAACCACGTCTGCTGATCGTTACCCAGGTCGAACACCTGTACGATGTTCGCGTGTGACAAAGTTTGCGCATGCCGAAACTCGTGTTGCAGTCTCGCTATTGCTCGCGCCGCATCCTTGGCGTCCGGTCTTGGAACCTTGATTGCCATGCGCGCGCGCGGTGCAGCCTTGTCCGAGGCTTGAAGATCGCGTGCGCTGAACACGAGAGCAGTGCCTCCGGTGCCAAGGGTTTTCTCCAAAAGAAATCGATCCGCCAAGATCGATCCGGGCATAACCGCGCGCCCTCCAGACGCGCGTCCTGCGATAGGAGGAGCTGCTCGCTCCGCCCTCTCAGGACGAACGGCTGTGCAAGCTCGCATGTTCAATCGATCGGAGGTGAGCTCGAGATCTTCGGTAGCCGGTGTTGACGGCGCCGGGTCGAGAATCGGCTTCTGGTCGCGCGCGGAATCTACGTCTTCGGTGCGCACGCCGTTCAGATCGGAGGTGTGTTCCTCCAGAAGATCGCTCGTCGAGCCATCCAAGTCGGCCGTTCTCGTCCAGTTGGGGCGACGGGTGGGCAACTCGGGATCGGCGAAGTGCGCGGACATCAAATGGATTCCGTTTCGGCTACTGCGTGTGGGACTCGTGCTGAAAGAAGACCGCGAGCTCGATACCACCGAGCCGTATCGGCTGCACCGCTCAAGAAATCGATTTCGGCTTGGAATCCCAGCACCGTTTCCACCTTGTCAGTAGAGAACACGAATGATTTAGAAAAGAAATCCAAGCGCCGCCGGTGCAGCGGAGGCTGAATGCCCAACGGCGGCAAGACCGTTTCCATCGCGAACGCCGCAGCATTGAAAGGCCACAGCGGTAGATGAAGCCGCGGCACGCGACAACCCATCGCTGTTGCTATTGCGTGCACCATCTCGTTGGTTGTCATCGTCTCGCGTCCTGCCACGACGAACGTCTCGCCGACCGCGCGAGGGTGTTGTACGGCAAGCAACAGCACGCGAATAAGATCGTTTACGTGCATACACTGCCTGCGGTTCGCCCCCGAGCCGAGCATCACGAAATGACCGCGATCGATCGCACGGAACAGCTTCAGCAAACGATAGTCGCTCGGCCCATACGTTTCGGAAATCCGAACGATGCAAGTTTCTAAGTCCTTCGAGAACTCATTGACTACCGCTTCGGCCGCCAACTTCGTTTCGGTATAGATGTTCTCTGGGCGTGGCGGGCTTTGTTCGTTCAGCAACCCCTCGACGCTCTCTCCATAAATTCCGATCGAGCTGCCATAAACAAAGCGCCGTACTCCCGCTTCTCTGGCAGTTTCCAGAAGCGCGCGTGTGCCTTCGACATTCACGGCTCTGAAGTATTCGGCGGGCATGTGCGACTCGTGCTGAGCCGCAGCAAGATGGATCATGCTGCTTCGATGCGCGAGCACGCTACGCAAATACTCACGGTCTTGAAGTGTGCCGGCCGAGAACGGAACGCCGGCCGCGCGAAGCTCTTCGGCTCGTTCGATTTCCGCAGGAGTCTCCACGCGTCCAGCAGCGAGAATATCGATGCCTGCGCGATGCGCGTGCAAAGCGAGCCGAGAGCCGATAAATCCGCTCGCGCCTGTTACGACTAACCGTAGATTCGCCATGGACACATCGCTCATCTAGGCAAGCACCCTGTCCGGAACGCCTTGATCAGACGCACTCGGTGCTTCGGGCTCGGGCTGTGGAGCGCGTGCGAAATGCTTGGCTAAGTTGTCTTCTACTAGCTCGATCTCGTCCGCGACTCTCGTGGCCGACCAATTGAGCTCAGATGCCATTTGATCGGCGACGAGGCGAATGGCGGCAGCACCAGGATGCCGGCCCGCAGCCAGATTCGTGCGTCGCATGATCACATCATCTAATCGCACGGCCATCTCGTGCTCTATGGCGAAACTCACCTCGTTCCGTAGAGTTGCAGTTCCGGGAATCGTCGCGCTATTCGGCGCTACGTTCAGCACCTCTACGTACTGCGTTCCGAAGTTATGCAGCAGCGCCTCCAGGCTTTCATCCGAGATGCCTTCGACCTGTTTGCGGGCTTCGCGTCGGAAACGATCGAAGCTTTCGATCGCTCCGCCGGGCAACGGTGTTGTCAAAGATTCCTTGCTCCTCGCGCCTATTCGACGTTCCGGCCACTGCTTCAACAGAAGGTTCAGCGCCTGCTGCGCATCGGCCCGAGCGGTCGTGAAACGGATGCCTACCAGACTCACCAGTCCTCCGATGCCGTGGGCCTCGCGGTGGTCGATCAGTCGCGACTCTTTGCCGAAGCTCAGTTGCTCTTGCGTTGCGGTATCACCGAATGGAACCAAGCCGCAATTGGCGAAGCTCAATTCGTCCATTGATAGTTGCAACGCGGGATACACGGTGTTGAGTTCCGTAATCCATGTCTGTATCTCGTCCGGGCTGATGCGTGCGGCATCAGGGAATTCCGAGAAATGACGATGCCACACTCCGAATAGCGTGCGATCTCCCCAGGGCGCGGCAAACAAATGCCGATTCGAGCGGCTGAGTAAAGCATCCGCATCCCGGCTCAACCCTTGCACAGCAAGGCCATATTGCGAGCTTGGCTTGCGATCGACGATGAAGTACGCATCGCGCGAGAACGGCAAACGCTTGTGCCCTTTGAAGCGAGCTTGATCGGCGTGCAAATAATCCGCCCAAGGGCCTGCCGCATTCAGGGTCAATCGAGCGCGTATTTCCACGGTGTCTCCTGCGAGCCGATCCACGGCACGCACGCCGCACACTGTTGATCCAGACCACAGGAATTCTTGCGCTTCCAGGTAGTTGCACACGCTCGCACCGCCTTGGACGGCGGCTTTCACGAATGCCAGCACCAGTCTTGCCGGGTTGTACATCTGACCGTCTTCGAAAACGACGGCGCCAGTAAGTCCTTCTTCGGGCAGGTGTGGAAAAATGCGAAGCAGCTCCTGCTTGGAGAGAAACTGCGTGCGGTTGATATGGCGCTGCGGATCGGCAATGCCGATGTTGCGATCCAAAGTCAGCAGATCGTAAACGCAGGCGCCCGTGCCCAAAAAAGCTCGCCCCTTTCGTCCGCGTCCGTATGTGGGGATTGCGATCGGCAGTGGATGAACCAAGTGCGGCGCGATGCGCAGAAATGCGGAGCGTTCGCGGCACGAGCTGCGCAGCCGCGGTAAATCGGCATGCTGCAAATAGCGGATGCCGCCGTGGACCATCTTGAAACACTCTGCCGAAGTCGCACCCCCAAAGTCCGAGCGCTCGATCAAAGCAGTTCGCAGCCCGAGTAGAGTGGCCTCTCGGGCTGCGGCCGCGCCGAACGAACCTCCGCCGATGATGAGCACGTCGTATTCGCCGTCGGAGAGTTTCGCCAAATTTCTTTGCATCGGGAGTCGTGAAGAGAACCGGAATAGCTTATGAATGCATGTTCAGTGCCGAATGCGCACGAGCCTTGCGCAAGCCCTCGGGTGCAATGTTTTGTACCAACGCTGTAAGTTCTTACACCACACCTTGTAAATATTGGCTGCGCAGGTGAAACACCGACAACCAACGCACCCATCAGTCGCAAATCGCCGAAGGTTGACGTGTGATCGTCGTGGTACGCATCTTGCTCCTCTTCACAAGATGCGACTCAAGGAATCGACTGGATGAATGCGGTTGTAGATCCGTACGCGAAGGCGCGCGCACACCGAACCGAGCGTGAGCCTCTGCCCATTGCGGGTATCGCTGCTACGCGTCGGCCTGAAGCACTCACAGGCGCTTACCAGATTACTCAGCCGGTGTTCTTCAAGGGGCAATCTTCGCTGGCTGCCTTTTTGCTGACACTCGCCGCAGCACTGCCCGCTGCGATTGCAAGTCTAACGCTGTATGCCGTCGCACAAGCTTACGGGGTGCAATTTACCGAGTCTCTGGCGCTGCTGCTGGTTTCGGTCACCGTGTTGTCCATCCTGTTGCTGCAGTCCGCGCGCTCACCCACGTCGGAGTTGCTCGCTCGCCGACGTTCCATCATCGCTTCACTTTCGATGCGCTGGATCGTGTTGCTCGGCGTTCTTACCGGATTGAGCTACGCATCGGGATTTGCGGATCGGTATTTGAGTCTTTACCCGTTCAGCATGGTCGTGAGCTGGGCGATTTCGACGCCACTCGTGCTGATCGGCGCCACGCTGCTGTTGCACGAGCTCGCGAGAGGCATACTGCGGCAGCCGCAAAGCAGACGAACTGCGCTTTTCGTCGGGTGCAACGAGACGAGC
Source organism: Steroidobacter sp. (assembly GCA_025929585.1). Taxonomy (GTDB): domain Bacteria; phylum Pseudomonadota; class Gammaproteobacteria; order Steroidobacterales; family Steroidobacteraceae; genus Steroidobacter. Next base: position 80,994 of record JAICPY010000005.1, on the reverse strand, counting down.
GCGGCGCTAGCGGAGCGATTCGCCAAGCATCCCGAGTTATGTTTGGAGGTTGCCGGCTTCTTCGATGACCGCAGCGTCGAGCGTATTGGATGTCCCACGCAGGTGCCGCTGCTTGGCCCGCTGTCGCAGTTGCCAGCCTTCGTGCGCGAGCACGAGGTCGAGGTGATCTTCATCGCCTTGCCTCTGAAGCATATCAGCCGAGTTCAAAAGCTTCTGGACGCGCTCGGCGACACGACGGTGTCGTTGTACTACGTGCCGGATGTCTTGAGCTCTGATTTTCTCGATACACGCGCCGGCGAGATTCTGGGCGTGCCGGTCATCGCCCTGCGCGAAAGCCCGTTTTATGGCATTAGGGGTTTTCTCAAACGCGGATTGGACGTCGTCGTCTCGATCGTTGCGCTCACCTTGTGCGTACCATTGTTGATTGGGATTGCAATCGCGATCAAATGCGCAAGTCCCGGTCCCATTCTCTTCAAGCAACGGCGCTATGGGCTGGATGGTCGGCAAATCAACATATACAAATTCCGCACGATGTCGGTGACGGAAAACAGCGGTTGGATGGCGCAAGCAAGACCTAACGATGAACGCGTGAGCAAGATCGGCGCGTTCTTGCGGCGATGGTCACTCGATGAGCTGCCGCAACTGATCAACGTGCTGCAAGGACGCATGAGCCTCGTGGGTCCTCGGCCGCACGCCGTCGCGCATAACGAAGAGTATCGGCGGTTGGTTCGGGGCTACATGGTCCGTCACAAAGTCCCCCCGGGGTTGACGGGGCTCGCTCAAGTGAAGGGCTATCGAGGCGCTACTCCACGCTTACAAGACATGCAGGCGCGCGTGTATTACGACGTCCAATACGTGCATCACTGGTCGCTATGGCTGGATATCAAAATACTTTTCTGGACCATCCCCAAACTGATCCGAACTGACAAGGCGTTCTGATCTGACTGTGTAGGAGGTGCGGAAGCAGTAGGGGTTGACCGTTGACCGTTGACGGTTGACTGCGAGAGCCCGAACTCTGATCCCGACTCCCGACCCCCGATTTCTCCCCTCCCACGTTGGGGGGAAACCTCAAAGTGGTTCGCAGTTGCTCGTACGAGCGTGGCGTAGCATGAGCACTAGCCTGAACCGCGAGCTTGTTGGCTATATCGTTGTTCAGGGCTTCTCCGATATAACCGCTTGGCAGCTGCTTGTAACTTCTCTGGCGCCGGAAGACATTGGATTTCCGGAGAAAGATGTGTCGTTTTAGCTGGGGGACCCGAGCTGCAGACGCGGACTCGGCGACAGCGTGACGATGTAATTGCCATCGAATTACGATCGCGAGGAAGACTCCAAATGTCCCAACCACAAGCAATGAGTCGTGCAACCAACGCTCATGCACCACGACGCAGGCGCATCGCTGCTCTGCTTGCGTCCGCCGGTTTGCTCCCGTTCGCGGCGAGCGCGTTACCTGTCGTTCCAAATGGTGCCGGCTATGGCATCGAGGCTACCGCGGGTCGCGGCGGCACGGTTTACCGCGTCACCAATCTGAATTCCTCCGGCGCAGGGTCATTGAAGGCCTGCGTCGATGCGAGTGGACCTCGCGTATGCGTATTTGAAGTTTCCGGAATAATCAAGCAAGGCGGCGATCTTGTGATCGCCAAGCCCGATATCACCATCGCAGGCCAAACAGCGCCCTCGCCAGGCATCACGTTGCGCGGTGGGGCATTGCGAATCAGCGCATCCAATGTTCTCGTCCAGCACATTGCCGTGCGTGCGGGTGATGACCGTGAAGGTCATCCGATCGACAATCGCGACTCTTTGAAGATCGAGTCCCTTCCCACCAAGCCGATCACCAATATCGTCGTGGACCATTGCTCTTTTACTTGGGCGATCGATGAAACTGCGGCCCTATGGAACGGCTGGGACAACGTCACATTGAGCAACAACATTTTCGCGGAAGGTCTACGCGAGTCGCTGGATGGCAAAGAAGCCGGTTATGGTGTTCTAGTCGGTCCTTGGAAAGGCAAGGTAACGATCGTGGGAAATCTGTTGGCGCACCAAGTAGAGCGCAATCCGCTGTCGCGCGGCGCTCAAATGGTGTTCGTGAACAACGTTGTCTATAACCGTGCGCATCAAGACGTCGATCTGCAAAGCGAAAATGGGGTTGCGACGAGCAGCACGATCATCGGCAACGTTTTCGTTCGCGGTCCGGACTTCACGCGCGAGTACAACAAGCCGGTCCTGGTTCGCACGTCCGGCGCCTTGTCGGTGTCCAAGCAGGCAAAGATTTATGTCGCCGACAATGTAGCGCTCGAGAGCAAGAGTGGCGATGACTGGTCGGTCGTAAGCGCCTCGCAGGGAGACGTTTGGAGCAGCGTGAAATCTTCGGCACCCCCGAGCTGGCCAGCGGGTCTTACTCGTTTGTCCACGAAGAGCAATGTCGTTTATGACGAAGTGCTGCGTTTCGCTGGTTCACGGCCCGCCGCTCGCGATCCGGTAGATACGCGAATCGTGAACAGCGTGCGCAACCGTACCGGCCGTATCATCAATTGCGTGTCGCCGAACGGTACGACTCGTTGCAACAAGAATGCCGGGGGATGGCCGAACTTGGCGCAGAACCGCCGCGCGCTGACGTTGCCTTCCAACCCTTCCGGCAAAACTTCGAGTGGATATACGAATCTCGAGGTGTGGCTACAGAAAATGGCTGCGCAAGTAGAGGGCAGGCCCAGTAAGCTCCCGATCGCACCGGTGCTCACGTCCAACGGCAACTAATTCGCTGCTCTGCGGAGCACCTTCGAAGTAACTTCTACAACCTCGTTTGTAATTCGAGACGATTCGAGCCCACACGGCAGCGCCTAAAGCCGCGCCGTGTGGGCTTTTTTATTGCGCATGACACAGTAGACAACATTTAGCACTGCATTCGACGTGGTACGTATCTTGCTCGGCTCCTCCTACCATTTGTTGGAGTCCATGCATGAGTGAATTCGCCACGCGCAGCGCAAACGAACTTTCGTGTTGCCAAACGCCGACCGTAAGTGCGATCGATCCACTGTCTGGCCCGGTGCTGAATGGTCTCTAACTCAGTCCCCGCTGTGCCGTCCTCCTCGCGCCTCTGGGCTTCGGTGCTCGCAACCGCAATGCAGGGACTAGCGGGGCTATTCGAGACCACTCGCCCAGACGAGCAGTCGCGCGCGGTACATCTGTGGTTCTTATTGAGCATCTCCATAGTGGGCGCGTGGGTGCGCTTGTGGGATCTGGGCGCCGTCGGTCTGCATGGCGATGAAGAAACGATGGCGATGGCCGTGCGCCATATCTTGATCGATGGCCAACCTATTTTGCCGAGCGGCATGTTCTACCCGCGAGGGATGACCCAGCTTTATCTAATGGCACTCTCGACATGGATGTTCGGCGAATCCGAGTGGAGTTTGCGACTGCCCTCGGTCATCTGCGGCGTCGCTCTGATTGGCCTGTCCTATCTGATGGGCCGTCGTTTCTTGCGGCCACAATGGAATCTCGCGCTTGCGGCTACGGTGGCGTTGCTGCCCGAGCTCATCATCTACTCGCAAACCGCACGCATGTATATCTTTCTCGTGACGTGTGTGACGGCCAGCATGGTGTGTATCTTCGAATGGGAGCGTACCGATAGGCTGCGCTGGCTCGTGGCGGCAGTCGTTGTGCTCATCATCGGGATCGATATGCAGCTGCTAGCGGTTGCTGCGATCCTCATGTTCATGCTGCCTGGTTTGTTGCAAGGTGACTTACGCAAGTTGATCCACAGTGCGCTGGCTGCTGCCGTGGTGGTTGCAGGCTACGTATTCATCGAGTACTGGACCCAAGCCCAATATCCGGTTCCACCTCCCGAGTTTGCAGCGGGTTTGGGACCACCTCCGTGGGAGCGCTCGTGGGCGCCGCCCGCCTTTGCACTTACATTCGATATTGCGTTGTGCGTATCGGGACTCACGATCGCGTTCTTTTCCTTGCAGCTAGTGCGCACCATTCAAGTGAGATGGAGCGCAGTGGTGAGTGTGGCGTTGTTGCTGCTGGGGGTGGCCTTGCAGCTTGCCCTGTTCTACCACCTCGCGGGACTCGCGTATTTGATCGGGCTCGCGCTTGCCTATCGATATGGCACACCGCAGACGGGTTTTCGCATTCTGGTATTCGTTTTTGCCGTCGGCGTCGTCGCATTGATTCATGCGAGCTTACTGGCCTCGGCTCCCGGCTCCATCATCAAGCTCGTGGGTGCGATGGTAGGACAGCCCAGCGTGTGGCCCTATGTGCGTGTTGCTCAGTTGAGTGAAGCCGCTGGCGTTATTATCGGTGCACTATTGGCTTGGGGTATCTATCGTTTTGCCCGGCATCGCTCGATCCCCGACTTCTGGCTGTTGGCGATGCTCGGCATTTTCGCACCGGTCTTCGCGATGGGATTCTTCGCGTGGAACGTGCCGCCAAGATATACATCGATGTCACTTCCGCCGTTACTGTTGTGTGCTTTTGCGGCCGCCCAGCGAGCTTTCGATTGGTATTGCGCAAGTCGTCGCGATGGCGTCTTGAAGCCGGCTTGGGCGCAAGCTGCAGTAGCGGCAGTCATTGCAGTGCTCGCAATCAATCCGCCGGCCTTCGCCAGAGTCTTGCACGCGGGATACGATATACATCCAGATCACAAAGGCGCGGCGGAATTCCTGCGCGCACTTCCGCTGACCGATGAAGACATCGTGCTGGCGGAGGATGTGCTACAACAAACGTATTATCTAGGCGGGGTGGACTATTGGATCATCGGTCCCCAAGTCGCACGAAAGTTCATCAAACGGGATGGCAATCGCGTCGTGGACTTCTACACGGGGACACCTGTGATCGCGACGGGTGCGATGCTGGATGCGCTGCTTCAGCAGACCGAAGGTAAACGAGTGTTCGTCATCGGCAGTGGCGAGGATCAGCGTGCTGGGCGCTTGTTCGCAAGGGGTGAAGACCTGCATGAGACGATTCGTTCACCGCGCTTCAAAGTAATCTACACAGGTCGCGATGGGCTGACGCAGATATTGCAGGCTGTCCCGCATCAAGTGCCACGTTCGTCTTCGACCCAGGCAGAATCGGAAGCTGACGAAGCCGCTCTGGTCGAAGACGCAGCAGCGGCGATGGAGTCTTCGAAAGCGCCATCGGCATCGACGGAGTAGGCTCATTCGCGGATTAGGCGGCCGCGCGGCGGTCATCTCCTTCAGCAGACTGCTGAATCAAGGGCTGATCATCATCAGCCCTATCGTCCTCGTGCGCCTGTTGACCGTCGAGGACTTCGGGCGCTACCGCGAGTTTTTGCTCTACGCCACCTTCCTGCTCAACTTTGCGGCGTTAGGCATCAATAGCAGCCTGCTGCGCTTCATTCCCGACAAACCCGAGCTCAAATGGCATTACGTGAAGCAGACGATGCTGATGACTTTGGGCATGAGCTTGCTCGTCGTTTCGATCGCGCTGATCGCCGACGCCGTGTTCGCGGGAAAACTCCTCGGAGAATTCGCGCTGCCCGTTGCGTTGTATGTACTGCTGTTTGCCAATTTGGATTTCTGGGAATTCTTGTGGCTCGCGGAAAAACGCAGTTTCGCTGTTCTAGGTTATACGACCGGTCGCTTGGTCGCTCGAATGGTGACCGTCATTGTGGCCGCTGCGCTCACCAGCGATGTGACCACGATCGTCTGGTCGATCATCGGCTTGGAGAGCGTGCGTATCACACTGTCGTTTATCGGATGGTTTCGCAGCTCCAGGCCGAGTAAAGCCGACGCGAGCGGATCGTGGAGGCAGCAGCTAGAGTACTGCTTGCCGTTCGGCGGATCGATGATCGTGTCTTACCTGAATCGAACGATGGGCAGCCTATTCGTCGCGAAGGCGATGGGCCCAGTAGCACTGGCGCACTATTCGATCGGCACCTACGTGCAACCGATTATCGCCGTGCTCCGCAACTCTTTGTCCGATGTGTTACTGCCCGAGATGGTATCGCGCGATCGCGCCGGTCATGCGGATCGCTTGGCGCTCTTTCGGCGCACCACCGTAGTCACTTCGATCGCATTGATCGGAGTCGGTGTCGTACTGGCAAGATTTGCGGAAGTGTTGGTCATCACCTTGTTCACCGAGGACTTCCGCTCGACGATTCTGATTTTTCAGGTGTACCTGCTGGTTTTTCTACGCGAGTGCTTGGACTTCGGCATTCCGCTGCGCGCGGTAAATTGCACAAAGCCGATTCTCTATAGCAACTTGTGTGCGCTGGTAGTCAACATCGGATTGATGTTCGTGTTCGTGCCCATGTGGGGCGTGATGGGCGCCGTCACTGCATTCTTGATCTCCCGCGTGGTAGACGGTATTTATCTAGGATGGCAGACGATGCGAGTCTACGATGCCTCTATTGCCCAACTCGCACCGTGGCAAGACATGGTCAAGGTATTGCTCTCTGCGGGCATCGCTGCCTGTGTGCTTTACAGCGACTTTTGGACCGAGCACTTGGGATTCGCCGGTGTCATCGTCGGCGGCGCCGTCTACCTCGCCATCTTCGCTGCAATGCTCGCGCTGTTGCGAGTTCCGGAGGCGATCAGCCTGCTACATTTTGCTCGCGGCGTTCCAGCCTCGATCTGGCGCCGGGTGCAGCGTGGATCGTCGTAGCGGGCCGTGCGCTAGTTATCGATCCGTGACAAGAGGGTTCTCGCAAAGAACGCAAAGATCGCAAAGGGTAGGAGGAGGAAACGATATGCCTTGCTTGACGTAATGCTAGATAAAAGGTCATCAAGAGTTTCTCGCGGCGGCGCGGCGGCGAGGAGATCTGATTAAGGATGGAGAAAAGAATATCTCGGAGATGCGCATGGTTCGCAGAGAAAAGAGATCAAGATTCCTTCCCCGTTTACGGGGGAAGGAATCAGAGGCGTCAAGACGTACGTTGACGGCCGCCGATTCTGCCCGATCCTGGATACGCGAGCTGAGATCGTCTGCATCTACTTCGTTGCGATCAATCGAATCTCCAGGAGCCCGCGCACCCATTTGTTTCTTGCAAGGCGATCGCTCACCCCTGCAGGCAGGTTCTCCATCGAGCGTTCGACGCTGCGGGTGAGAACATCGGACCCACGCACGAGCGAGCGGCGGCTGCGAAAGCATTGGTGCACGGATTTGAATCCGACCTTGCGAAACAATTCGATCAGCTCTCCGCACGTATATTCTTTCAAATGAAAACCGGTGGCCGTACGGTCGAAATAACGCGAGATGTCATGAGGTCCCGTGAGGCGATTCGGCGTGAGGCAAACATAGTTACCGCCCGGCGCGAGAGATCGATAGATATTCTGCAACTGGCGCAGCGCATCGCTGGGGTGCAGATGCTCCATGAGCTGGTTGCTAAAGGCTAGAGTGATGCTTCCATCAGGCACCGGAATGCTCGTTCCGTCCGATAACACCAGAGTGAAGTTCTCCGGCTTCGTCTCGTTGAACGTGACGGCGGGAGAGACGTCCAGTCCATAGACGTGCGCGACCTTCTTGGCAACCGCGAACGACAGAGCGCAGTCTCCCGCACCAATCTCCAAGAACACAGTGTTAGGTGTGAGCCAAGGCTCCAGGAAGCTGAACTGTCGCGCGATGCGTTTTGCCTGGTCATCGGCCGAGACCTTGTTGCGCAGCTGAGAGTGATGCGGGATCCGTCGATACAGGTCCTCGTAAACGGCCGAGTACAGCGTGCCGCGTTCGGCCTCGCTGGCGCTCATGAGTCGTGCGGCCAGCTCCTTCTCAACCACGTATTGCTCGTACAGTTGTTCTGCGCTGCGTGTTTCGCTGGGCGGAGGCTGGCGGCGTAGTCGGATCGAGCCGGGGCCTGCATCTCGCGACGGACCGTTGTGTTGCGCGCCTTGTGCGCCGCCCGAGGCGGCTCCGCGCATCGTTTGAACCTGCATCGCTCGATCTCCCATGCCCTGATTGCGTCTTGACGTGTTGCAAGTCGCATGCCGAAATCGCTTGAGTTTCCTTGCAGTCGGACCGGGAACTTTCTACCTGTAGGCTGGTTATCTCAACGCCAGGAGCGAAGCCATCTCAGCGGCGTCCGATCGACTGGCGGGTTCAGATCAGAAATGAAGAATCCAGCGAACTTGCGCATGCCTCACGATCGGGGATTGCTTGCGAGCGCGGTCGAAAGACTCTTCAAGAGAAACTACTGAGCAATGTCGGCGATTTCAAGCGCAGTTCCACAACACCGCGACGTACCGTCTGCCTCGATTTCGACAGGCGCTCGCATCTGCTTCATTGGCATGACGAACTTGCCGGTGCTTGCGCGCGAGTACAACCAACATCCCATCGGCGGTGAGCAGGTCCAGCAGACTTTGCTGGCCAAAGCGCTCGCTCGGCGCGGATATGACGCAACCATGGTCACTTCCGATTACGGGCAGGCGGACGGAGCAACTTGGGACGGCGTGCGGACATATAAAGCGTTCGGATTGAGCGAAGGCTTGCCGGGCGTACGCTTCTTCCACCCACGATGGAGTGGCTTGTGGCAAGCGATGCGCCGCGCACGAGCGGACGTCTATTACACGAGCTGCGGTGGGGCGGTGATCGGCCAGGTCGCGATGTTCTGCCAACGCCATGGCCGCAAGATGGTTTTTCGTGTCGCGAGCGATGCAGACTGCGAGTCGCACTTACCGCTGATCAAGTATTGGCGGGACAAGAAGCTGTACGAGTACGGTTTGCGTCGTGCCGATGTGGTGCTGGTGCAAAGCAACTATCAGCACGATTTGCTGATGAAGAACTTCGGCGTCGAAAGCACGATCGCGGGAATGCTGGTCGAGGCGGCCGATACCGCACGAACGTTTTACGAGCGCGATTACCAGATCGTGTGGGTCAACAATTTCCGCACTCTGAAGCGCCCGGATATCTTGCTCGATGCGGCGGCTGCGCTGCCCCAGTTGCAGTTTCATATGGTCGGCGGAGCCGCGCCGGGCTATCGCAAATACTACGAAGACATCTCTCACGCCGCGCGTGCACACCGCAACGTCACCGTGCATGGCCAAGTGCCATATCACGAGGTCAATGAGTACTACGAGCGTTCATGCGTGTTGGTGAATACCTCGGATATCGAGGGCTTTCCCAATTCGTACTTGCAAGCTTGGATGCGTGGAACGCCGGTCGTCGCCTTCTTCGATCCGGATGGATTGATCGCGAAGGAAGGTTTAGGGATTGCAGTACATACGCGAGAACAACTCATCGATGCGGTCCGCGCGCTCGCAACCGATCCGGCCATTTGGAAGGCCGCGAGCAACCGATGCATCCGGTTCATGGAACGCGAGTTCGCGGAAGACAAGGTACTGGCTCCGTATCGTGCCGCGTTCGATCGCTTGGCATTAGCGGTCAATTGACGTCGAAATGATCCACCTGCATCGATTACAACGAGTCAGCAATGCCACGCCTCAGTGACGGTTTGAAGCTTCTGCGTCTAGGTGATGTGGCAGTGCGCCGGAACCCCTGGTTCTACTCGGATGCACGCCGTGTCCTCGATGAGCTCGAGAAATCGAGTATCGGCGAGCGTCGCGAGTGGACGCATCGTCGCCTCGAGGAGGTGTTGTGGTCGGCAAGACGTTCGCCCTACGGCAAGCGCGTGCGAGGAACGAAGGACCTGCATAGTTGGCCGCTTCTGCGAAAGCCCGAGGTTCAAGCCGCGCCGCGCTCGTTCTGCACACATTCCCCTTTGCTGAGCGTTCAATCCACGACCGGCGGCACTTCGGGCATGCCCTTGAAAATCTTTCGATCGCTGCAATCGGTTGCCTTCGAGCAGGCATGCATGGATGAAATGATGCGCAGGCTTGGGGTAGATGGACGTGAAGCACGCACCGCGGTGCTGCGTACCGATGCCATCAAGGATCCCAATGATCTCAGTCCCCCGTATTGGATTCACGCGAACGGCGGTCGAAGGTTGGTGTTCTCTTCGAGTCACTTGAGTACCGCTACTATCACTGCCTTCGCCAAGGCGCTCGAGGACTTCAAGCCGGATCTGATGATGGCTTATCCGACTTCGCTTGAAGCGCTATGCACTTTACTCGCGAAACACCGACTGAAGGTGCACGTACCTAGAGTGGTGTGCTCCTCGGAGATGTTGCGGGCGCAGATTTGGGAATCAGCCGTTGAACAGCTCGGTTGCACCCTGCTGGATCGCTACGGTCAGGCCGAGCGAGTCGCATTTGCGTACGCGACAGTGCCGGGCGAATATCGATTCCTTCCAGGCTACGCGCATATCGAGTTGGATCGCGTGGGTACTGAGGAAGGCGAACGCGCCGTTTACGAGATCGTAGGCACTGCGCTTTGGAATCGATCGATGTCCCTCGTGCGCTACTGCACCGGCGATCTAATCCACCTACCTTCTTCATGGGGCGCACGCGAGATCGAGGAAGTCGCACTGGGCGTGCGGCCATTCGGCGGCGTATTCGGACGTAGCGGAGATATTCTGTTGACGCCCGAGGGCGCCAAAGTCACCGGTATCAGTCACTTCCATCGCGACGTGCAGCACGTGCACCGTATTCAGATCATTCAAGAATCGGTGCGAGAGGTCAGTATTCTCGTGCTCGCTGCCTCCGGCTATTCGGCGGCTGACGAGCAGCATCTACTGCGCAACGTGCGACGCAAGCTCCCGGACAGCATGAACGTCGTCGTAAGGCCGGTTCAGACACTGGAGCGCACTACCTTGGGCAAAACTCCATTTGTCATCCATCGGCCTGCAGTTAGATCGCTGCTCGAGTCGACACCGCTCGTTCGCGGGCATGCCTAGATCGACAGCGGCAGTAGTGCTGCACGGCGTGCGGGCGGAGACGAAGAGGTCTTTATGTGTGGAATAGCAGGTTTCTTCACGAAACTGCCGCTGACGCCCGAGCATATCAACGGCGATTTGCCTCGCATGGCGGCATCGCTGGTTCACCGAGGACCGGATGATGAAGGCTTATGGCATGACGCACAGGCGGGAATCGCTTTGTGTCATCGTCGCCTGGCCATTATCGATCTGTCTGCCACCGGCCATCAGCCGATGCATTCGGCAAGCTCGCGCTACACCATCGTGTACAACGGCGAGATCTACAACTACCAAGAGTTGCGCAAGGAGCTTGCGTCCCGGCAATGCGCTTTCGTCGGCGGATCGGATACCGAAGTTCTGTTAGCGGCGATCGAGGTCTGGGGCGTGCAAGGCGCTATCGAACGCTGCAAAGGCATGTTTGCCTTTGCGCTCTGGGATCGTCGCGATCGCCGACTCTATCTAGCTCGAGATCGCTTCGGAGAAAAGCCGCTTTATTATGGCGTCTGCGGCGATGCGTTGCTGTTTGCCTCGGAGCTCAAGTCGCTGCGTCAGCACACGCTATGGAGCGATCGGATCGATCGCAACGCATTGGCGCTGATGATGCAGAGAGATTTCGTTCCTGCTCCGCTGAGTATTTTTCAAGGCATCGGCAAAGTCATGCCCGGATGCTTCGTCAGCATTCAGGTGCGCGCCGACCGGTTCGAAATGCAAGAGCAACGCTATTGGGATGCGGGTGCTTTGATCGAGGAAGCGGCCAATGCAGCCCCTTTGGATGAGGCCCAGTCCCTCGATCTGGTCGGCGCGGCGCTCGGTCGTTCGATCGAACGCCAGATGGTTGCTGATGTCCCTGTCGGTGCGTTCTTATCCGGTGGCACCGATTCTTCTCTCATCGTAGCGCTGATGCGCAAGGCGACGTCACGGCAGGTGCGCACCTTTTCCATCGGCTTTCAGGAAGAAGCCTATAACGAAGCACCGTTTGCTCGCGCAGTATCCAAGCATTTGGGCACGCGGCATACCGAGGCGATAGTCACACCGCAGGAATGTCTAAACGTCATCGAGCACTTGCCGCGAATTTATGACGAACCATTCGGCGACTCTTCGCAGATTCCAACTTATCTAGTCTGCAAGCTGGCGCGAGAAGCTGTTACGGTTTGCCTATCTGGCGATGCGGGCGATGAGTTGTTCGCGGGCTATGGGCGATATCGAATCGCCCTAGCGCGTTGGAATTCCCTCAAACGTTGGCCCACCTCGATGCGTGCGGGCGCCAGCGCCTTACTGGATCGGCTGCCATTGTCGGCGCTGGAAATTGCTGTAACGCCTGCAGCGTTCATTTGGACGCGCTATGGCAAAGAGGGATTGGCCGATCGAATGCAGGACCACTCCTCGCGATGGCGAGCACAAAGCCTGCGTGATTTTTATCGCATCGGGCTCAGGCGGTGGCCAGTTTCTTCGCAACTCGTCGTCGGCCGCACTTTGCAAGACGATCACGACATCATCCCGCATCTGACAGCTGCCGATGGGATGAAACAGATGATGCACTTGGATACCTGCGAATACCTGAGCGATGACATTCTCGTGAAAGTCGATCGCGCCGCGATGGCGGTCTCGCTCGAAACGCGCATTCCAATGCTAGATCCCGACGTGGCGCGGGCTGCCTGGCGGGTACCCTCATCGATATTGCTTCGTGATGGCCGAGGTAAGTGGGTACTGCGCGAGTTATTGCGCAGACACCTGCCGAACGAGCTGATAGATCGTCCGAAGAAAGGCTTTGCCGTGCCCATTGCCCGCTGGTTGCGCGCGGAGTTGCGGCCGTGGGCAAACGAGCTGTTGGAACCTGATCGATTGCGCCGCGAGGGCTTTTTGGATGCTGCGACCGTGCAGCGTCGCTGGCGTCAGCATTTGAGCGGTCAAGCAGACTGGTCTCAGCATTTGTGGAACGTGTTGGCCTTTCAATCTTGGCTCGAACACTGGCCTTCCGCGCAGGACGAAGTGTACGTCCAGCCGCGTCGGGTCGGGCTCTGCAGCGGCGTTGAGTAACTCCACGTGCATCCAGAACGTGCTGGCCGCCGGCTGATGTAAGCGGTCCGATGTAAGAAAGGACACTTCGTTGAACCAATTACAAGGTTTGCCTTCGCGATGCGGCGATGCAGCTCCCGGGGATCTGCTCCGCGACTTGGTATGCATCTTGCTCCAACATCGGCAAATCATTCCGACAGGATGAGGCATTGATGCGCGCAAATACGGCGCAATTCGTGAATTCGGATTTCGAACCGCTCGGCTCGCCGGAGCGCGGGATCAGATTCCTATTGGCCTGCTTTCTCGCGCTCATTGTGATGACCGACATCCTGGACGTGTCCATGAGTATGGGCCCGGGCTTGAGCGCCAAGAATGCGATGCTGTATGTGATCGCTTCTGCGCTGATTATGAGGATGATCGTCCAGCAGTCGTTCACTTTCGAGCTGCGAGCTCTGCACGTGACGTTCGTCGTGTTGATCGCGTACAGCATCCTATCGATGCTGGTCGGTTACTTCGTCATCGAGTATCCGCGGTACGAGCTGATCGAAAGCACGATCGCGTTGAAGAGTCGGCTGGTGGACCACGCGATCTTCTTTCTCGTGTTCTTCTACGGCGTACGCGAGAGCCGTAATGCACATTCGATGCTCAAGCTGTTGTTGTTCGCGGTGTTGCTTGCGAACACCGCCGCGGTGCTGAACTCCTTCGGCATCATCGAAGTTGGGGACATGGAACATCGCCGGGACGGGCGTATGACGGGCGTCATGGGCGAATCCAATCAGGACGCTGCTTTTGTCGATCTTTTCCTGCCGGCATTCGCGGCGGGGATGCTGGCCTACACCGGAGTGTGGCGCCTGGCTTCGCTTATCGGCGTGCTCATTTCACTGGCTGCCCTCGTAATGACAGCCTCGCGCGGCGGATACGTCGGATTGATCGCCGCTTCCATCTGGGGCATGTATGCCTTCAGGAAGTACTTCCCGCTACGTAAGATTCTAGCGATCGCGATCGGCGCGCTCGCCATCATCGTCATCGTCGTCGCGCTGATGAGCATCGAGTACGGCGATTTGTTGTACAAACGAGTGATCGGCGACAGCTCCAGCGCCGACATCGTCACATCTTCTTCCGGCAGAGCGGAGATCTGGTCTACCGCGATCGCCGCGATGGCCGAAGCACCATTGAGCTTCGTGACCGGGTTCGGCTGGTACACTTATTGGTCAATGCCGTTTCGGCTCTCGCCGCACAATCATTATTTATCGCTGTGGTTCAACGTCGGGCTCGTCGGCTTGATCTGCGGCACCGCTTTGTTAGTGCTTGTCGTGCGGGAAGCTATGGCTGCATTGTCTGCCGCGCGCGTTCAGTATCAACCTGCGTTGATCGCATTCTCGATCGGCGCGGTCGCCATCTCCGTGGCAACCTTCTTCGTCGATCTATACACACCGTGGCTCTGGTTCTGGGCTTATGCGGGCTTGGTGATGCGCATTGCCGTGAATGCACGTTCGGCGCCTGTTTGGAGCCAAGCCGAGGCGCCGCAGCCGCAACAGCCGTCACCCTCGTTGGTGCAACGTGACCCCTTCGGCTGGGTTGGGACACAACGCACGTGATAACCGAACCCTCAACCTACGCGACGGTCGCTTTGCCGCCCGATTCGGCTGAGCAACTCCACGCACGCGAGTCGAGCGGCAGGACGCAGGCGTTGTTCGTGCTGAACAGTCTTGCGGTCGGCGGTTCGGAAACCAAGGTCGTGCGAGTTGCAAATGGTCTGGTCGGGCGCGAGATCACAGCCGGCATCGCCTATCTGAAAGCGCCGCATGCGCTTCGCGATCTGATTCAACCGCAAGTGCCGGTGAAGCATCTGGATCGGCGCGGTAAGTTTTCGTTCGCCGCTCTTCGCAGGCTTCGCTCGTTGATCCAAGGTTGCTGTCCCGAGGTCATCCTTTCGGTGAACCTCTATCCGACGCTATACATGTCGCTCGCGACAATGGGCTTGCAGAAGATCCCGCGACGCATCGCACTGTTGAACACGACGACGTTGTCTGAATCGGACCGCTGGCGTCAATCGTTCTACAAACCCTTCCTGCAACGATTGGACGCGATCGTCTATGGTTGCGAGCTTCAGCGCACGCTGTGGCGTCCTCTGCTCGATGGAGGAGAGAACAGCTCTGTCATCTACAACGGAGTCGATGTCGATCGATTCGTTCCAATCGACAATGAAGCCGAGCGGCAGGCTTTACGCGCGGGCTTCGGTATTTCGCCGAGCGCGTTCGTCATCGGAACGGTTGGCCGTCTTGCACCAGAGAAGAATCAGAAGGTGTTGATCGAGACGCTGGCACGGATGCGCAAGCAAGCGGTGGATGCGCACTTGTTGATCGTCGGCGAAGGTCAGCTGCGATCGAATCTAGAGCAGCGTGTCGCGGCACGCGGGCTACAAGCGAACGTGACGTTCGTCGGCATGCTGCGCGATGTTCGCCCGGCATTGTCCTCGATGGACGTGTTTGTATTGCCGTCCACTCACATAGAAACATTCTCCAATGCTGCGCTGGAAGCCATGTCGATGGCCAAACCGGTGGTATTGAGCCGCATCGGCGGCGCCGCCGAGATGGTTGCCGACGGGGAACACGGTTTCACGATCGAAGTGAGCGATCTATCCAGAGAATTGCCGGCGGTGCTCGAACGCTTGCATGCCGATCCGCAGTTGCGCGCAGGTCTTGGACATGCTGCACGCGAGCGTGTCATTCACCAATTCTCGATTCAAACCATGATCGACAGCTATGTATCGCTGATCGAAGCCCACTCTCACTCCAAAGCTCGCTGAGAAACATATGGCCGCGCAAGCTCAGCAAAGCCGCTATCACGCAAACCACGTCCAGACCACGGACCGAGTACCTTCTGAGCAGCCGCTGCCGGAAGTTCTGTACATCATGGGTACCGGCCGCAGCGGCACGACGATCCTCGAGATCTTGCTGGCGAACAACCCAGGCTTCGCGGGCGTCGGCGAGGTGAAGCACATTTTCCGCGATGGCTTCATCGCGGACCACGTTTGTTCCTGCGGCAAGCCTACGAGCGGCTGCGAACTGTGGTCCGAGGTACTACGCAGGACTGCATGGAGCAGGCAGGACTGCGCGCGGCTGGGGGACACGGTTCAGGATCTCGAAAGCCATCAACATTTTCCGCTGATCTGGGCGAACCTCGGCGCAAAGCAAGCACGCGAGCAATATTCGCTTGCAGCTCGCGATTTGTTCCGATCCGTTGCCGCCGTTCGGCAATGCCGAGTAGTGGTGGACTCATCCAAGTTTGCAGGGCGTGCATTGTTGCTGTCACAAGCATTGCCAGAACGCATCAAGGTTTTGTGCATAACCCGATCCGCAGCCGGACTGCTCAAGGCGTTCGCCAAGAAGAACGAAGGCGAGCAACGTCCGAAGGGCGCGCTCGCTGCTTCCGCTTACTATCTCTATGTTCTGCTTTGCATGCGGCTGGTGAAGTGGCGGCTGAAGGAGCGATGTTTTTCGATCAGGTTCGAAGATCTGAACAGTAATCCGGATGCTGTTCTCGCCGCCGTCGAATCTTGGGGCGGGTATTCGCTCGGGGTCGCGCGAGCACGCATTGCCGCCTCGGAGGCGTTCGATGTCGGCCATATCGTCACCGGCAATCGACTGCGTAAGAAGGGCAAGGTCAATTTCGAGCCCAGCACGTCAGCGCTCCGAAGGAAAGCAGATAACGTGCTTGCAGAGATTCTCGCACCTATTCTCGAGACCTATCGCCGCGTGCTGGGTTTTTAGAATGCACCGGCGATCAATGATATGACTGCGGCGACGAAAGCTGATCGAAGAATGATCGTCATGCTCGGGATGCATCCGGCTTCGAAGAAGCGAGGCGGCATTTCCTCGGTCGTCGACGTGTACGCAGAGAGCGGTCTGTTCGCGCGCTGGCCGATACACTATCTCGGCACGGTCATGTCCGGATCCATGCTGGGGAAAGTACGAACGTTCGCGTCGGCTCTGTGCGAATTCCTCGTGCTGCTCCTGAATCGTCAAGTCGCACTCGTGCACGCGCATGCCGCTTCGCGCGCGAGCTTCTGGCGCAAGTCGGTGTTCGTCTTGGTGAGCCTAGCGGCACACCGGCCGGTAATTCTGCATTTGCATGGCGGACGATTCATCCATTTCTACCGTGATGACTGCGGTCCGCTTCGACGCTGGTTGATTCGGTTCATCCTTCGACGTGTCGACCGCGTCGTGGTGTTGTCCTCACAGTGGAAGCGTGCCTTGAGCGAGATTGCGCCTGAGGCGAATATCACGATCATCTTCAATCCAGTGAAAGTATCGAGCGATCGCGATCAACCTGCGGCTCGTAATACACAAGCGGTGTTGTTCCTCGGGCGATTGAGTGAGGCGAAGGGGTTCTTCGATCTGCTGAAAGCCGCTGCACTCGTCAAGCAGCAGTGCCCCAACCTGGAGCTCCGATGTGGTGGGCACGGGGATGTGGAGGCCATCGAGGCGCAGGCGCGTGAGCTTGGTATTGCAAGCTCATTGAAGCTGCTCGGGTGGGTGAGCGGCGATATCAAGGAACGCGAGCTCTCGCAGGCGGCAATCTATGTCCTGCCCTCGTACGCAGAGGGTTTGCCGATGGCCGTCCTGGAGGCCATGGCTTCGGCCACTCCGGTGATCGCTACCGCAGTCGGAGGTACTCCCGATGCAATCGTCGATGGCGTTACCGGTTATCTGGTAGAGCCGGGCGATATTCCGATGCTTGCCGACCGGATCGTTCGCTTGCTTCGCGATGCTGCTCTTCGGGAAAGATTCGGCCTCGAGGCGCGCAACCGAGCCCGGCAGCTGTTCAGTACCGAAACCGTGCTCGCCCAAGTCGAGGATCTGTATGCAGGCCTCGATGTGCTGCCGCGACCGATCGAATCGCGAGGCAAGCCGATGAGCGCCACGTCCGAGCAAGTCAAATGCGAAGTCTGAAACCGCGACATTCGCAAGAAATGAGCGCGCGAGCAGCTCATCTTCATAATCGAATCTAGGCACATCTGTTTCATGCAATCTCTTCAATGGTACGTGAGCCGTCTTGGCCGAATGTCTGCCGCTGAACTTGCTTATCGTTTGAAGCAAGCGGCACGCTCGACACAAGATCGCTTGATCAGCGCACATGGCATCAGCGTGCCCGCGCCGCAGTCATTGCATGCGACGGCGACGTTCGTTCAATCTCACCCCGGCATCGATGCGGCACCTTATGTACGGCAAGCCGACAAGATTCTCGCGGGACGATACTCGATCTTCGATCTCGAGGATGTGCAGCTCGGCAATCCGCCGAACTGGAATCGCGATCCGCTGACAGGCACGATTGCGCCGCCCCAAGCGGCCGGATCGCTCGACTATCGAGACGAACGGTTGGTCGGCAATATCAAATACTTGTGGGAGCCGAACCGGCACCTGCACATCCCGACGCTCGCACAAGCGTATTCGTTGACTGGTGATTTGCGCTACGCGCAAGCCGTCAAAACGCATATCGAGTCGTGGATCGAGCAATGCCCGCCTAGCCGCGGAGCGAACTGGTGCAGCTCGCTCGAGCTGGCGATTCGACTCATCAACTGGAGCATCGCCTGGCAGCTGCTCGGTGGCTATGGCGCGCCTTTGTTCGCCGATGCCGCTGGCCGAGTCTTTCGCGAGCGTTGGATGCGCTCGGTATTCCTGCAAACGCGTGCAATCACCCGGAAATTGTCGCGCTTCTCCTCAGCGAACAATCACTTGATCGGAGAAACCGCCGGCGTTTACGTCGCGTCCACGACCTGGAACTGCTGGCCGCAGATGCGCGCCTGGGGCCTGCAGTGCAAGGAGATCCTGTCGCAAGAGGCGATGATTCAGAACGCCGAGGATGGGGGTAACCGCGAGCAGGCCTTTGCCTATCAGCAATTCGTACTCGACTTCTTATTGATTGCAGGGCTCGCGGCGCGCGCCAGCCACGAGGACTTTCCTCTCGACTATTGGCAGCGCATGGAGCGCATGATGGAATTTCTCGCTGCAATGATGGACGTTCAGGGTCACGTGCCGATGATCGGTGATGCCGACGATGGCTATGTCGTGGCGTTGAGCTCGACGAATCGTTCCGCAATCGACAGCCCCGATACACTAGGGGACAACTATCGTTCGCTTCTCGCGACGGGCGCGGCATTGTTCAGGCGTGCGGATTTCGCTCGCAAAGTCGGCGAGCTCGATGATAAGACCCGCTGGTTGCTGTCCGCGGATGAGCTCTCGGATTTCGATCGCCTCGCGAGCTCGCGAGGACCTGCGATCGCACGTCGCGAGTTTCCCCAATCAGGGTATTACGTTCTGGGTTCGAGCTTCGATACGCCCGATGAGATTCGCATGGTGATCGATTCCGGTCCCTTGGGCTATCTGAGTATTGCGGCGCATGGTCATGCGGATGCGCTCAGCGTCACGCTGAACGTGGGCGGTGAGGAGGTGCTCATCGACCCAGGCACGTACTCCTATCATACGGAGCCAGAGTGGCGGCGTTATTTTCGGAGCACGCGCGCGCACAACACCGTCATGGTCGATGATCGGGATCAATCGGTGCAGACCGGCAATTTCATGTGGTCGCGTCATGCCGTTGCGCGCTGTTTGCACTTTGGCGAGCACGGCACTCAGCAACGCTTCTTAGGCGAGCACGATGGCTACTGTGCACTGCGTGAACCGCTGGAGCATCAGCGCGAGATTCTGTTCGATCCTGTGCAACGCCTGTTCATGATCAAGGACATTCTGGAGGGGCAGGGTACCCATGAAGTGTGTCAACACTGGCACTTCGCTGAACATCTAGCGCCTATCGTCGCGGAGGATGAGATTCACGTGGAAACCGACCGTCACCGGATTCGTTTCGTTCCGCAGTCCATGCCAGCTCATGTACAGCTTTATCGCGGCGGCACGGCAGAAGAGGGTGGCTGGATTTCCCGACGTTTCGGCCACAAAGAGCCGACCACGACGGTCGTCTGGCGCTCCGTCGCCCAGGAACGAACGATTCTGACTACATATATATATGTAGAGCAGATTGCGACCGAAGCAAGCGACCGAGGGCGAGGCGCAGTCGGAGGCGCAGGCCAATGACCGAACTGCGAAGCTATGGAAGTTCTTTGCAGAACAGAGGGATAAAGAGAATCTGCATCCTGGGGCTCGAAGACTATGCAATGCTTACAGGCGATTCATCGTTCGGTCCCATCGGCGGCGAATCGGTGCAACACGTGTTGCTCGCCAAAGCGTGGCGCGACATGGGACTCGACGTGTCCGTCATCGTGTACGACCACGGCCAACCGCGAACCAGCATGATCGATGGTATCCGCGTCCTCGCATCTTTCGCTCGCGATGGCGGCACGCGAGTGTTGCGATTCGTACACCCGCGTTTGACCAGCGTGATCCGGGCCATGCGTGAGGCGGAAGCCGACGTTTACTATCAATCCCCCGCCGCACCTTGGACCGGAGTCGCTGCTTACTTCGCAAAACAATTTGGAAAGAGCTCGATCGCGCGCATTGCATCCGACAGCGATTGTCAGCGCAGCCAGCGGCCGGCGAGATATAGCCAGCAACCTGTGAGATATCGACGGGATCGCTGGATGTTCGACTACGGTGTACGGAATTCATCGTTGGTCGCTGCCCAGACCGAGAGGCAACGTGAGCTCCTCGCCTGCCATTATGGAGTGCACAGCGAGATCTTGAACATCGCCGTCGAGCTTCCGGCGGCAGCTGCGCCACGCAGCAAAGATATCGATGTGCTTTGGTTGGGTAACTTTCGCGAGGTGAAGCGGCCGGACATTGCGCTCGAGATCGCACGGCGCCTTCCGCAGTATCGTTTCGCATTCGTCGGTGGAAGCGTTCCTGCGGGACAAGCGTATTTCGATCGCATCAAGAGCGAGGCCCAGGCGCTGTCGAATTTGGACTTCATCGGCGCGGTTCCTTACAGCAGTACCGGTGACTGGTTCGACAGATCGCGCATTCATCTGAACACCTCGGATTACGAAGGATTTCCGAACACCTTCCTACAGGCCTGGATTCGCCGCGTACCAGTGGTTTCTTTCTACGATCCTGACGGATTGATTCAGCGCCGCGCGCTGGGTAGGGTCTGCAGCAATGTCGATGAGATGTGCGCGCAGCTCGATCGGTTGCTACGTGACCCAACGGAATGCGCACACATCGGGGCGCGCGCGCTTTCATTTGCCGCGAGCGAGTTCTCGGCGCATCAGATTGCTGCTCGATACCTCGATCTACTCGAGTCCACAGCAGTCACGCCAGTGCGCGCTGAAATGGTGGGACGACGACCTGCTAGTCGAGCATGACTGATGTCGATACAAGCACAAAATGAGATCTTGCGTAGCGCTGAGTCAAGAAGGTTGGATGGCCAGCAGGGATCCGAACGCCAGCCGCCATTGGTCAAAAGAAGGCCTTCCTTGATCAGGCGAGTTGTGGGTCGGACTTATAGGTCGTGCATCCGGGCGCTTCCGAAAAATCGCTTCGGCGACAGAGTGTTCGCCCATATCGAGTTCTTCAAGTTCCACAAGCGATTGCCGCGCGACGCGAAGACGTACAACGACGTCCTCCACAAATTGAAGACGACACAGGACATCCTCGATCCGTTGCGCGTTTTCGTTTCGGACAAGGAATACGTAAAGCTATATGTCAAAGCCGTCGTCGGGGATGAGTACAACGTGCCGACGATCGATGTCATCAGAGACGTCGGGACTGTGGATGCGTACGAGTTCCCCGCAAACTGCTGCATCAAGCCGACTCACGCCAGCGGTCAAGTGATTCTGAGGCGCAATGGCGAGCCGGTGCACAGGCAGAGAATCAAGGAGTGGTTCGAGCTGAATTACTATCGCATCAATCGCGAAGCCAATTACAAGCTGCTCTGTCCAAAGATCATCATCGAGCCGCTCATCTTTGAGAGCTCGAATGTAGAGGACTACAAGATCTTCTGCTGCCGGGGAGAACCCAGAATGATCCAGGTGGATCTGGATCGTCGCAGCGGCCACAAGCGCAAGTACTTCGATGCCCATTGGCGAGAGCTCGATTTCTCGATCAAGTACCCGCGAGCGGATCGCACGCTAGCGAAACCAGAGAACTTGACCGAGATGCTTGCCGTAGCCGCGAAGCTCAGCAGAAACTTCTGGTTCGTCAGAGTTGATCTATACAGCAATGGCTCGCAACTGCTGGTCGGCGAGCTCACGCACTGCCCCGACAATGCCGACGGCCGCTTCACCTCACCGGCGGCCGAAAAGTTCGTATCGGAGTACCTGTTCGGGCCGCTTATTTGAGCGGCAGTTGACAGTTGGCAGTTGACAGCCAGAGCCGGCCTTTTCTCTGACCGTCAGCCGCTGCGTTGCTGCATCCCCATCTCCCCTCAGGGCATACGTATCTACACGAGTGGCACTCTTTCGTCGCCCTTGCGCGGGCGAGGGTCCATCCGGAAAGCAAGTGCAAGACAATGCCCTTGTCTGCGCAAAGGGCGAGATGGGAACGGAATGGCTCGGGTACCGGCAATGCCGCTTCCTTAAGCGGCGAGTTGGCGGTTGGCAGCAAGAGGCCGTCTTGTCTGGCCGTCACAACGTATAAGATCCGTCTTGAGAATAAGCCTTTCGCCCAAACTCGGATGAATAGCTCCCATGGCCGACCTCCAATCCGCCAGTGACGTCCTGATGATCCGGCCCGTAAGGTTTATCGGGAATCCACAGACTTCAAGCTCGAATGCTTTTCAGGCTCGCTGCGACTTGTCCGATGAGCAAGCGCAGGAACGTGCTTTGCAAGAATTCAATGCGCTCGCCGCAGCGCTCCAGGATGCAGGCGTAGGCGTTCATATCGTCGGTGATACGTTGGAGCCGCATACCCCAGACAGCATCTTTCCGAACAACTGGGTGAGTTTTCACGCGGACGGCACGGCGGTGCTTTATCCGATGATGGCCCCGAACCGTCGAGCCGAACGGCGCGAGGACGTGTTGAGTGAGCTAAGCGCGAAGCGCGGTTTCATGATTCGTCGCGTCATCGATTTGACACCGCACGAGAGGGACGAGAAGTTCCTCGAAGGTACCGGCAGCCTGGTACTCGATCGAGTCAATCGCATCGCGTATGCCTGTGTCTCGCCGCGAACCGATCTGGATGTGCTCGGTGACTTTTCTCAGCAGTTGGATTACGACATCGTATCTTTCGAGGCAGTGGATGCACGGGGCACGCCGATCTATCACACCAACGTCTTGATGGCGGTCGGGGCGCGTTTCGCCGCGGTATGTGCGGCGTCCATTCGCGAGGACGCGCGATCGAGTGTGCTCGACACCTTGCGTGCAAGCGGCCGCGCGGTTCTGGAATTGAGCCATGATCAAATGAATGCCTTCGCGGGCAACATGCTCGAACTGCGTACAGCCCGAGATACTTCCGTTGTGGCCATGTCTACCCGGGCGCTCGAATCCCTCATCCCTGCACAGCGCGAGCTCATCGAATCCCACGCCGGCCCTATCCTTGCCGTCCCCATTCCAACGATCGAAACGCTCGGTGGAGGGAGTGTGAGATGTATGTTGGCGGAGATTGCGCTAAGGAAAAGGTGACGAGTGACGGGTGACGAGGAAGAATCGGAACCCGGAGACCCCTTCAGCGGCATGGCTGCACGCGCCTTTCTTGCCCGTCACCCGTCACTCGTCACCCGTCACTCCGCTACAATCCGGAAATGCTCGAACTCGCCACCAAATCCCTCTTGTCCTACTTGCTCGGTGCCTTGATCGGCAGCCTCATCGTCGGTCAGCTTCGAGGGGGAATAGACATCCGCACGATGGGAAGCGGGAATGCGGGTGGGACGAATGCGTTGCGCACGCAAGGGGCGGGGTTTGCGATCTGGGTGATGGTGATCGACATAGGCAAGGGATGGATCGCCGCAGGATTGTTGCCAAGAATGGCATTGCCTGGGATCGAGATTGACTCTGCGCTTTCGCGTGAGTGGCTTGCGGTCGCATGCGCAACGGCCGTCGTGCTGGGTCATGTTTACCCCGTTTGGTATGGGTTTCGCGGCGGCAAAGGTGCGGCGACGCTGGTCGGAGTACTGCTTGGCCTGGATCCTCTTGCCCTAGGTCCGGTGCTGGCCGTCTGGTTGCTCGTGCTCGTCACGACCGGTTTCGTCGGACTATCGACGATGTTAGCGACGTTCGCGTTCGTGCTCTTCGTGCTCGCCGCCGGCGATCAACCTTCGCCCGCGTTGCTGACGTTTGGTATCGCGATGTGCGCATTCGTGTGCTTTACACATCGTGCGAACATTCAACGGATGCGCGCCGGCACGGAGAATCGCGCCAATCGCTTGTGGCTCCTGCGCCCGCGTTAGCAATATGGTGAAGGCCAAGATTTCGCCAACCGAAAAGCGCCGCCGACGCTTGTTAGCCCTGTTGGCTGACGGTGAGTATCACTCCGGTCAAGCACTCGCGAGGCGGCTCAGGATATCGCGCGCCGGTATTTGGAAACTGATGCAATCGTTGCGCGCACTCGGCATCGAAGTGCAATCCGTCCCTCGTCAAGGGTATCGACTCGCCCATGCGGTCGATCTCTTGGATCGCGAAGCGATTTTCGAGGCCATGCGTCCGAACACGCGCGAGCGGATCCAGAGCATGGATGTGCCGCTCACCGTCGACTCGACTAACCGGTACGTGAACGACTTGAGCGAGGCTCAGCCGAGTTGCGCCCAAGTATGTGTGGCCGAATTGCAGACTGCGGGAAGAGGTCGCCGCGGTCGCACTTGGCTGGCGCCATTCGCAAGCGGTATCTGCATGTCCTTAGGCTGGCGCTTCATCGAAGCTCCGCCGGCATTCTCCGCTCTGAGCCTCGCGGTCGGCGTCGCCGCGGTCCGAGCTTTTGCACGCTGCGGGGCTCAAGAAGTCGGGCTCAAATGGCCAAACGATCTCATGTGGAAGGACCGCAAGCTGGGCGGCATTCTGATCGAGATGCGCGGCGAATCCGCCGGTCCCGCGAACGTCGTCATCGGCATCGGCATCAACATGCGCATGCCGGCTTCTGTGAGACTGCAGTTGGCGGAACATCAAGCCGTGCTGATCGCCGACCTGCATGAGATTCTTCGCGATCGTACGCCGACACGAAATACGCTTGTTGCCGCGCTCATCGATGAGCTCACCTCCATGCTGGACAAATTCGCAACCGAGGGCTTTGCGCCCTATGCCGAACAGTGGCGCTCACTCGATGTGCTCCAACACTCCAACGTGAAGATCCTCAACGGCTCCGAAACCACCTTCGGCATCGCCCGCGGAGTGGATGACGATGGCTCGCTCTTGGTCGATGTCGATGGCGAGTTGAAACGGTTTGTTTCGGGGGAAGTGAGTGTGAGAAGAGAGAAGGCGATAGGCGATAGGGGATAGGGGATGGTCAGATCGGAAAAAGAGGATCGCGCGACTGAACGGCGAGTGTCTTGTTGGAGTGTGCAAATGCTTTTTCCCGTCTCCGACTACTATCCCCGATCCCCGATCCCCTATCGCCTTCCCTCCTTCCCATGATTCTCTTACTCGACATCGGCAACACGCGAATCAAGTGGGCGCAGCTTGAGAACGGCGCGTTGAGTGCACAGTCAGCCGCAACGCATGCCGAAGATCGCATGCAGGTTTTCGATCGTATCGGCCAAGACGACGATCCGCCGCGGCGAATCTTGGTTTCGAACGTCGGCGGGCCTGCTATCGCTGCCGCGTGCAGCAGAACTTTCAACCGCCGCTGGAACATACAGCCAGAGTTCTCAATCTCGTCCGCCCACGCTGCCGGTGTCACCAACGCTTATCGAGAGCCTGAGAAGCTGGGCGTAGATCGTTGGCTCGCGGTGATCGCCGCCCATTCGATGAATCGAGGTGCAGCGTGCATTGTCAGCGTCGGTACGGCGATGACCATCGATGGAGTGGACGCATCGGGAATGCATTTGGGCGGGCTCATCGTGCCTGGCCCGGATCTGATGATTTCCAGTCTCCTGACGAACACGAGCGACATCGCTTCACGGATGGGAGATGAGCCTGCGCAAGAAGCACTATTCGCGAGCCACACCCTCGGCGCGGTACATCAAGGTTGCTTGCACGCACTGGCCGCTTTAGTCGATCGCGCCGCCAACACGATGCAGAGCCCGGAATCTATGCCGCTTACGCTGCTATTGACGGGTGGGGCGGCCGCCCGGCTTTCACCTCTGATTCAAACCCCTCATGAGCAGGTCGAGGATCTAGTGCTGCGCGGGCTGGCGCTGCTCGCCGTGTAGCCGGGATTCCTCGTGTATCATGCGGCTTCTTCGTGGAAGGGGCACAAGCATGCAGATCGTATATTCCGTGCTTCTGATGGCGCTGATCGCCTTCGTTTATTCCGATGCACATGCAGCGGACACTCAGGCGGGGAGAGCTGCGGCACAGAAGTGCGTACAGTGTCATGAAGCCGACGATTGGGAAGGCGAAGACGCGGCCTCCTTGGAAAGTCTGATCAAAGACATCGTTGCCGGGAAGGTAAAGCACCGGACAAAGATCGATCTCACGCCCGCCGAGATCGCCAATATCGCCGCGTATTGGGGATCGGGCGGCAGATGAAAGATGCGCCGTTGGCCGTGTTACCTGACGGTTTACAGCAACCAGCAACAGAAGAATCTTGCCCGTCACCCGTCACCCTATCCTGATCTGCTAGATGCGCACCCTTTGTCTCATTTTGATCCTCGTCAATGCGCTGTATTTCATTTGGTCGCAAATGATCGACGTACAGGTCAATGCGTTGGATCGAGCGCCCTCGCGTATCGCGGAGCCGCCGCCTCGCATCGTGTTAGCTCGCGAAGTTCAGGAAACTCAACCGACGGAAGAACCCGCCGAGATACGCGACGTCGAGCCCCCGCGCGTTTCCGCGATCGAATCGCCCACTCAAAACACTGCGCGCGCGATGCCGAACGATTCATTCACTTGCACGAGCATCGGCCCATTTGCCGATTTGGCAGAAGCTTCTCAAGCTCAGGCTTCGCTGCGCGAGGCTGGCTTTTCTCCCCAGCAGCGCGTGGAACAGGGCGAGCTTTGGGTGGGCTATTGGGTCAGCGTTCAAGATCTATCGTCGCGCGAAGTCGCCGAGGCTGCGATGCAGTCTCTACAAAGCAATGACATCACGGACGTGTATCTGATGCCGGGCGGCGAAGACGGTCAAACATTGAGCCTCGGCGTGTTCTCAGATCATCAACGTGCGCAACGCCGCGCCGATCAAGCCCGTGCTCTGGGCCTGGATGCTCGCATCGAGGATCGAAAACGCGCAGGTTCTGTGTATTGGCTGGACGTCGAACTCTCCAAGCCCGGCCAAGTCATCGACACCGCCATCTTTCAGTCGGATCCTGGAAAGATCATGAGACTGGAGATGAGGCAGTGTCCTGGCGAAGCGTAGCTTCGCATAGACGTGATTCGTGACTCGTGATTAGCGGTTCGTGAAGCCAAAAATGGCCGTATTGGAGCCGGTTCTGAGTAGCCGTAGAGCTCCGCTGCGATTACAATCCCGTCCCACAGCCTGACTCTCGACTTCCGACTACCTGCGAGTCACCAGTCACGAGTCACTTCCTCAGGGCCGGCTTAGCACAGTTGGTAGTGCACCTGATTTGTAATCAGGGGGTCGGGGGTTCGAATCCCTCAGCCGGCACCAAGCCTGGTCGAACAGCGCCGATAGGCACGCGCAGAAAGCCAGGCCGAACTCGTAGCGCTCCACGTTCCTACCGTCGATCGCCGTACAGACGAACGTGGTAGTCGTAGTGCACGTAGCTGATGTGCCTGGCAATGGCGCTCGCATCTAGCTCGACCGTGATCGCGTTGTTGAAGAAGCTGTTTGCTTGCGATGCATCGAAGCCGAAAATGCTGATCAGCTTTTGCTTGCTGAGCGAGGCACTTCCGCAGCTGCGCGTATAGTGATAGCTGCGGGCGTTCCGCTCGCCAGCGTCGAGCTTCAACTGCTCGGAATATTGAACGGTCGGTATCCGAAGCTCACCATTGTAGGGCTCGCCGTTACCAGGGCGAACCAGTGATGGATCCTCGAGTACCGGGCTCTTGAGCGTCAAGGTGGCGCGACCCGAGAACAGCGCGTTCGCAACGGGATTGCCGGTCGTGTTCTCGAATGTGACATCGATCAACGGTGTGATATCGAAGCACAGCATTGAATTGGCTGCGCGTGCCGGGATTCTGATCGAGACGATGTCCTCGTGTTGGAACTCGGTTGGCGCCGGCGCCGGCTGAATGATTGTGCATTTGAGTCCTGCCGCGAGTTCCTCCGAACAGTCGGATTTCATATATATGAAACCCGTATTGGCAGCACCGAGATGGATCATATTCCTGCCATTCGCGTCGGTGTCGCTGACGCTCGGAAGGGACTGTGCCAAAACGGCTGAGCTCAGAAAGAGGCTGAAAGTCAACAGAATGTGCTTCATCTTGGCTCCATGAAGGGTCGGAGCCCGTGAGTGTCCTCGGATGCCTATGGGGTTCCCCCGAACCGCGCACCTCGTGAATCGCTGTCGTTGCCGCTGTCTAACTCAGCCCCGGCGCGACCGTTGCATTGTGGACTGAGATGCTAACCATCCGAGCGCTTCGGCCAGCTCATTGCGCTGAAAGGGTTTCTTGAGAAAAGGCCATTCGCCGCGCGCGATCGATTGATCGAGTGCTTCACCGGCGTATCCGGAACACAGTAGAACGCTCAGCCCATTACGAATCTTCACCGCCTCCTGCGCAAGCTCGACGCCGTTCATGCCGCCGGGCATGAGAACGTCTGTGAGCAATACATCGACGTCGCTATCGGACTGTAATGCTTGAAGCGCCTGCTCGGCATTCGCCGCGCAGGTCACCTCGTGGCCCAAATCGACCAGCATCGCCTGCGTGATCGCGGCAACCGACGAGTCATCCTCAGCAAGCAGAACATGCAGTGCTCGAGTGAACGACTGCGTGGCTACAGCGCGTTGCTGAGCGATCTGCGACTCGCTTGCTTGGAGCGGTAGCATGACACTCATGCAGGTGCCTCTGCCTAGTGTGCTTTCCACCTGTACTTCGCCGCCGGACTGCTTGACGAAGCCATACACCTGGCTCAAGCCGAGGCCCGTGCCTTTACCCGGCGCTTTGGTCGTGAAGAAGGGTTCGAAAATATGATCGACCAACTCCTGACTCATCCCTTGTCCCCGGTCCGATACGCTTACGCGAATGACTCGTTCATGCTTCGCGTTTCGCTCCTTCTCCTTGGGTGCAGGAACGATCCGGGTGTCGATCTCGATCGCTCCGCCTGGAGTGCTCGCGTCGACCGCATTGACTACGAGATTCAGCAAGCTTGCTGCGAACTGCGTTGGGTCGATGAGCGCAATCGTCTTTTCCTCAGATAAGCGCAGCGTGAGCGAGAGGTCCTCGCCCGTCGCTCGCCGCAGGAGCGGTTCGCATTCTCGAATCAGCTGGTTGAGGTCACACGTTTGGGGTTGTAGGGGCTGGCGGCGTGCAAACGCGAGCAGTTGTGCGGTGAGCTGTTCGCCTCGACGTGCCGCTTTCAATGCCGCTTCACCTAGGCGAGCGCGACGAGCAGCGTTGTCCGAATCTCTGAGAATAATGTCCAGTGCCCCGATGATTACAGTGAGCAGGTTGTTGAAGTCGTGGGCAACTCCGCCGGTGAGCCTGCCCAGAGATTCGAGCCGCTGTGCGTGCATCAGCGCTGCTTCGGCTTCACCTTTCTCTACCAGCGCCGCTTTCACACGCTGCTCGAGTAGGTCATTTATATGTTGCAGATTGCGCTCCGCTTGTCGCGCTTGCGTGATATCTGTATTCACGCCGATTAGTCCCAGGAAATGCCTGTCTTCGCCGAATCGAGGGCAAGCGAGAATATGAACCAAGCGTCGTTCACCATCGGCGCGGCGCACAGTGGCTTCCAGCGAGAAGCCCTCGTGAGCATGCTGCGCATGTTCGATGCGCCTCAGAATGTCGGATTGACCTTCCTCATCGGCCGATGCAATCCAAGCATCCGTATTGTTGATCGTTTCCGAGTCGCTAAATTCGCGCAGCGCCTTGTTTACGTAGACGCAGTGGCCACTCACATCGCTCATCCACAACATGACCGGTGCTTGCTCCGCGATTAGCCGAAAGCGTTCTTCGCTTTCTCGCAACGTGGCAGCCTGACGCGCTTGTTCCTCGGCCAGGATCTTTGCTGTGACATCCTGGAATGCGGCGACAGAGAATGATCCGCAGTTCTCGCGATCTGGGATCGGTGCTGCTGTGACTTCGAGTTGAATGAGCTCGCCATCGCCACGCCGGTACCTCTGAATCACCGGTCCGGCTCGCCGATTCTCCCGGATGGCTTTATGTAGCAGGTGTTCTTCCGGCGTGAGCCGTCGCCCAGTCTCGTGGATGGCGCCGTGAGTACCCTCATGCGCCCATAGCGCGGCTCCGCCTAAAGGATGCCCCAACAGCCGCGCAGCTTCCGCGTTCGCGAATTGAATCTCGCCCGACGGAGAAGCGGCAACGAAGATTCCCATCGGCAGATTCTCTAGGATGGATCGCACTTGCTTTTCGCTGCGTAAAGCCTCGTGCACGGCGATGGCTTCGAATCTTTGATCGGACAATGCGGCAATCAGCGCCAACATCAGAATGAAAAGTGTGCCTGCCGCTACCGCTACAGCAAGCACGAATGGCTCGATGCCCCTCGATTGAATGATCGAGCTTGGATCGGCAGTGATGTGCACGCCAAGCATTGCTGTGTAGTGCATGCCTACGATTGCAAATCCAAGCACGACAGCAGCCAACAATCTCTGGGCGAGAGTGGTCTCCCTCATCGCCACCATCAATGCGCCAGCTGAAGCGACGACAGCGACGAGAAACGCGAGCACTACGAACACCGGTTCGTTCGTCAGGGTTGCCCGTGTGACAACAGCCGCCATTCCCATGTAGTGCATTCCGCAGATGCCGGTCGCCATGACCAATCCGCTGGCGAGCTGGCGCAATCGAGTCGGTCGCGCAAACACGAAGGCGAACGTTGTGGCCGCAATAGCCAGTAGCAACGACAGCACCGTGAGTCGGACTTCGTAGCGCACCTCTGTTCCGGGGTCGAAGCCCAGCATCGCAATGAAGTGCATGGACCAGATGCTCAGTCCCATGGCTATACCGGCTGCGGCGACCCAGGCGCGCCGATAGAACCCCGTGTGCGCTTGCATTCGGCGGAAAAGATCGAGCGCAGTCCAAGCGCCCAGCCAAGCGGTCAGAGCAGAGAGCGCTATGAATATCGGGTGATGAGCAAGATGCACGTCTTTCCCCTAACGTTTTAAGGGAAGGTTAGTAGGTCGACGCAAGCTGGACCATGAGGCCGCACCCGATTGATATGCGATACGAGGCCAATATGGCACGATTTACCTGGCGGTGGGAATCGTTTTGGCTTCCATTCCGCAGGTATAGGTTGGGTCTGGTTTGGGGACCCGTTACCAAGACGAATGCAGAACCCTATTGCCTCGATGAGGTGACGAGCGGCAGCGGACTTCGACAATTCAGGGGTGTTTCGTCGCCAAGATCGTTTGTATCGGCGTTCTTGACTTCGATCCAATCGCAGGATGTGAAAGCGAGATCCTCCCTCGGGAGCTGATACAGCTTGCCACCGTGGACATCCGTCCCGGTAGCGAGGAAACCGTGTTGCTCGTATAGCTCACAGACAGGTGCGTTCTTTGCGGTGGGTAGATATTGCGCCTGCAGGATTCTGCAGCTCGATTGTGTGAAGCACAGCCGTTTGATGTGATTGAGGATCGCGCTTTCGATTCCACGGCCCATGGCGCGGCAGCTGAGCACAAAATTGTCTATCCGTGCCGTAGGTCTATCGAGATCTCGCAGTACTACGGCACCGATCCAGCCCAACTCTCCGAAGCGATCGGTGGCTCGAATCAGTAGTACGGTCGAGGTTTCATCTACCTCCACTTCGTGAAGCTGGGCGAGTGTGTAGCGTTGCGAGGTGAGATTGAACTGGTTCGTCTTTGCGAACAGTTGTTGCGCACGGGCGAGTAGCTCGGGCGTCGCCGCGCGAATCTCTACATGTGTTCCAAGGCTGTACAGATACTCCTGCAGATCCGCGAATCCGCTGCGCGCCGAGTGGCGAACCTCGTTCTCCTTGTACTGGCGGGTCTTCGCGAGATCCTCCGATGTGATTACCGTGCGTTCCAGGCCGTGAAAGCGATCGAGACACATCGGACGCAGCACTGGATCTTCGGGCACGAGAATGCATTCGACCTCGGGCATCATCTGGCGAATCAGTTCGATCTCGGCGGGGTTGTCATCGAGAAATACCAAGCTGTCGGTTCCGATGTTGAGATTCGCAGCGATGCGTTGCAGACCTTCGTGCTTCATTTCCCAACCGAGCTCCAAGCATACGAAGTCATCCAACCGCAGCGGCATCTCTGGATGCAGCCCAAACATTTGCTCCACGTCTTCGCGATTATTCTTGCTGCACACCGCGATAAGCACGCCACGTCGCTTGATTGCCAAGATTCGGCGCTGCAGGTCGAGATGTGCTTCGGCGATAGAGTCTCCAGTGCCGACACGCACGCCCCATGGACCTTCCTCGCCCAGGACGCCGTGCCACAGCGTATTGTCCAGGTCCACGACCAAGCATTTGTGAATGCGACCCAGGCTGACGCTGACATGTCGTGTGAGCTCGTTCGCCAGAATCGGCAAAAAGCTTTCGTGCCAGGGAACCTTCGCAAGATAGTAAAGGCGCCGGTCGCGTGCGCGCTCGTGGCCATGAAGTGCCATCAAGCGACACAGG
Source organism: Steroidobacter sp. (assembly GCA_025929585.1). Lineage (GTDB taxonomy): Bacteria > Pseudomonadota > Gammaproteobacteria > Steroidobacterales > Steroidobacteraceae > Steroidobacter. The sequence continues at coordinate 48,456 of JAICPY010000005.1, read as the reverse complement.
TCGACGATCTGGACGCGCGGCTCGGTGCGAAACCGCCTGTTCAGCGCCGAGTTGAGCTGCCAAGAGAATTCCTGTTCGCCCAGTTCGCAGCGCCAATCCGCAAGGCCGAAGTCATAACGATCCGGTGCGACGAAGTTCGTGAGCAGCACGGATGCGTGCGTCTTCTCCAGCGCTTCATTCACGACCGATTCAATCAAGCTGAGCATTTCTGTCATGCCGCGACGCCAGTGCTCTGCCGTACCGTCATGCCGATCGACCAGCCCCGGCAATACCGCATCGAGCTCGGTATGCAAGAACAGGAAATTGGGATCGAATCGGTGCAACGCGGAAGTCGGATCGATAATCTCTTGTAGATGCTGATTGAAGCCACCCGAATACGTTGCTGCAGCGATGCCTTTACATGCCAAGTGTGCTTCCAAGTATTCAGGCAATGGCTCGAACACGATATTGCCGCCGAAGGCGACGCGCGCTTCAGGCGCGGTGCCTGCACGGCGCAACTCGCGTGCGAGTCTGTGCGTCTCGCTCACACTGAGGCTAAATGGATCTACACCGCAGATGTGCTCGATCGGGCTCATCATGCACTGTATTACGCGCAGCGAACGCCGACTCAGCGAATACCAAACAGTTGTCTTGCAGGATTGCCCTGAGCGACGCATTTAGCCGGTAGGGCACCGCTCAGCACCGAGCCCGCAGAGACGATGGAGTCGTTCCCAATGCACGCGCCGTCGAGCACTATGACACTGGTGGCGAGCCAAGCTCCGGATCCAATACTAATCGGACCTGCACTGGTGCTCAGTCGCTCGGATGCAGGCAGATTGAACTGGTTCATTGAGAATGTCCCGCCCATGATTTGACAGCTCCCGGCGATCGCCGCGCCATCGCCGATCCAGATGCCGCTCTGGCTCACGATCAGCGAGTTGTCTCCGATATTCACCCCGCGGCCAATGTAAATGGAGCCGCCCTTCGATTTGATCTGAACATTCCTGCTGACCAGAACTCCCTTCGCGATATTCAGACCTTGTGTGCCCGAACCGCGTGCATCGAGCAGGCAGTTCTCATCGATCACCACCCCGTCGCCGATGTAGATCCGCTGCGGATGCCGAAAGACACAGTTTCGGCCGATGATCACATCACGTCCCATTGCACCGAAAAAAGGCTTCAGAAGAGCTCTTCGAAGCAACAGTCCCAAAGCGCCGGGTAAGGGAAGCAGCAGCATCGTCGCCAGCTCGTACAAGCAGAAGCGGGTGATCGAACCTGGGCAGGTCAATTGGCGATAGCGCGCAAAGGCCGATCCGGCCTCTGGCGCTAGTAACTCACGAATCTTCGGTGGCGATGAGTGCAATCTGCCATGAGAGCTCACCGCATCGTCTGAGGTTCGAGCCATGTTGCCTATCCGTTAGAGCGCAGGCGGCAGCGAGAATCGATGCATCGCTGAAAGTCTGCAGGCGTTTGAAACCTCGCGATCTCCTCCATGGTGAATGCCAAATCGAATTCGGCTTCGATAGCAGTGATGATGCGAAGGTGACTCAGTGAATCCCAAGTCTCGGTCTCGGCTCGACGGATGTCGGCCCTGACACGGGCGAGCGGCAGATCAAGGATCTCAGCGATCAGCGCACGCAGCCGTTCGTCCATGGGTACTCGCCTTAAAAGAAGCTGATTCGAAGTGCCGTTAGAAAGCCTAGCAGCGAAGCGGCGGCGGCCTAGTCCGTAGTTGGGGCAAGCACGAAGAACTTCCTTCGAGGCTGCGTATCATCGAATTACCGGGAGAGGGTTCGATGTAAATGGGGAGCAGAGCGTTGCATCAGCAGACATCCAACAGGCAGCGGTTGAACCGCGCACTGCGCATCGTGTCGTGTGTCATTCTTCTGTCGTTACTCGCGTATGGCATCGATTGGCAGGCAATGCCCGGTTACCTCGCTCGCTTGTCATGGCAAGGAACGCTCCTCTCGACGTGCGCGCTTGCCGCATCGTTCGTCATCAGTCCCTGGAAGTGGCAAGCCGCGCTGAAGATCCACGATCTGCATTTCAAACTCTTCTATCTCGTGACTTCCAATGGGATCGGATTCTTTCTGAACAATTTTCTTCCCACCGGCATCGGCGGCGATGCCTACCGCATCATGAGCACCTGGCCAAAGGAAGGCTATCGTTCCCGCGCAATATCGGCTGTGGTGATCGAACGTATCGTCGGATTCGCGGCATTGCTTGCGATCGGCAACATCGGTGCGTTCGCGTTGATGGCGCACAGCCGGACCGCGCGAGTTTTCATACTGCTGAGCGCATTAGGAGGTCTCTTAGGCGGAGCGCTCGTACTCGCGGTGTATGCAGGTTGGGTCAAGGCGCTTACGGAACGCTTGCGATCTGCCACGTTCGTCGATGCGGTGCGCCACAACTTCCAGTACCTCCGGCACGCCGGTCGCAAATGGCTCCCGCTCCTCGCGATCTCACTTCTGTTCCAGACGATCGCGATCGCCAACATCTACATACTCTTTCAGAGTCTCGGCACGCCCGTATCGTGGGCTCTGTGCGCCATGCTTGGCGCGGTCGCTGGTCTTGCGACGCTTGTCCCGCTCTCCATCAACGGACTGGGTGTCGTCGAAGGATCTTTCGCGGGCACGGCGATGGCGCTCGGGATCGAGTACGAGGCGGCGCTCGCCGTCGCCGTGCTGATCCGGTTACTCGTCCTACCGGCAAGCCTAGCGTTTGGAGTGTGGTATGCGCTCGATCCGCCTCGATGCCGATACGGCCAAGACGCACCCGGATTTCAGCTGAAGATCCCAACCACGGCGGTGCCGTCACAGGCGAGTGAAAGATAGATGCTCCTATTCGTCTGCCTTGGTGTGGTGCATGGTTCCTTCCGTGTGCTCGGGTGGGCTGTACAGTGTGTAAAGGCGCAGCGCATGAGTAACAGAGGTATTGACGACGTTGTGATTGATGCCCGCCGGAATCATCGCGCCGATGCCAGGGCTGAGCGGGTGCTCTTGCTGACCCAGAAGTATCTTGCCTACGCCTGATTCGACCCAAATGAACTGATCGTGATCATCGTGAGTCTCGGCGCCGATCTCTTCGGTCGGCCGCAGCGTCATCAGCACGAGCTGCAGATATCGGCCAGTCACGAGCACACGTCGGTACGCTTCATTGGCGAGAGTCTCTTGCTTCAGATCTGTGACATAGCCAGTCATGTAACCTCCAGGATGCCGAGCAATGAACGATTTAATCGATCACAGACTGTGGCAGTGCCGTGTCGTGCTCTATTGGACCATTGCGCAACACTGCGCCGAGGAGAAGGTGCGACGACTTGCACGATAGATGATTAGACCTTGGTCCAACTGACGTCATCGCCGCTCGCTGCCAGCATCTGCGAAGGACGCCGTCTGCATGCATGCTCGGGCGCGTCCATAAGAACAGCTTATTACGGCTTCGCTAATCTGGCGCGTTCAAATAAGAGCGAGTGAAACGCTATGATTCTAGTCACCGATGATCTCTCCGCGAGCGACTCATGCCGATGGAATCTCCAAGAGCCGACTCCCCGGAACGTTGCGAGGTTGCTCCGAAGGCTGGATGCGCGGCATCACACCGTGGTCGCACTCAGGGCCGATGAAGATAAGCAACTCATCATTCGTGGAGGAGCAGGCCAGTTCGTCATCTGCGCGAGAGATGGTGCGTCAAGATTGTTCGACCTGATAGGCGCGTCATCGGCTCAGGCGAGTACTGCAACGGTGAACGTCGGCGGAACCCGCGAAGTGTTACCGAGCGACAGAATCCTCGATGCGCAAACCGCCCTTACCTGTGCCCTGACTTATCTATACACCGCCGAGCGGGATCCCAGGTTCAATTGGCGCCAGTCTTAGACGACCCGCACAGATCTAAGGCAGACGCCCACACCTACTAGACAAGACGGATGAGCGGCGTTGCGTCGGTCGAATATCTCGTTCGACCCATCAGGCATTGGACCAAGGGCTAATTGAGTGACTCGCTTCAACGTCACAGGCTCCAGCATCGACGTTGACTCGCAAGCGAACGTCTTCAAGCTAGACAAAAGCGCGTGCAGTGTTACTGCAGGCAAATGAGAGTGGGTCCGTAATGAGTATCCGCAAGACCATGAGCGTCATACGCGCACAAGCCACATCGATCGCCTCGAAGCTTGTCGGCATGATCCGGGTGGCGTGTAGTCCGAGCCGCAAGACGCGAGAAAGGCCGCGAGGGATTTTCGACGACTATCGGCTGCAGTCCGAAGCACCGGAGCTCACGCTGTTGAAGATCGGGCTCGTATTGGTTTCGCTTTATATGCTGCTGCGCGTGGATGCGATTGCCAACGGTTCGAGAGACTTGTCATGGTTCGATGAGCAAGCGACGGACACTTCTTTGTGGTCCGACTCCCGCCGGCGCTTGTATAGCTCGACATCGGCACCGCCGCCGGACGCTCTCGTGGGTGCGCTCGTTATTCCGTCGCTCGATCTCGCAGCTCCCATCTATATCGACACCCGTGAGCTGCACTTGAATCGCGGCGTCGGCTTGGTGGCTGCAATGGCCGCCCCAGGCGATTCTGGAAACGCGGGCATTGCGGGCCACCGCGACGGCCATTTCCGAGCATTGAAAGACATCAAGAAGGGCGATGGTATCGAGATACGCACGCGCGATCGTGACCTTCTCTATCGAGTATCCAGCGTGGCCGTCGTAGAGCGTCATGACACCTCGCTCCTTCGCAATACACACTCACCGACGTTGACGCTCGTAACCTGCTATCCATTTTATTTCGTGGGCCGCGCTCCTCAGCGTTTCATCGTGCGCAGCGAGCTGGTGTCCAGCCATGACCGATCCGTACCCGTGCCAAGGCATTCCGTGCTGAGGTCTTCAATGGAGCCAAGGAGATCAATATGAGAGCGCATTCCGTTCTACTCGCATGCGCGAGCCTGTTCTTGTTCGCGGGTAATGCCGCGCACGGACAGAATCCGATGGCCTGCAAAAGCGCGCAATTCAGCGAGGATATTCTCAACCGCTTTCCCAATGCATCGGAATCGTGCCTCGATGTCATTTCCAGAGGAGGGCAAGAGTACGCGGTATTCAGAGTTCAGCTCGAGCGCGTGCGTGGCAACACGCTGCACGTGCGCTTCAACTATCCAGACGGATCTCGGGGGCCGAGAACAAGCATCACGGCACAGCCTGATTTTCGCGTTCTTGTCGAAGGCGAGCCGACGCGCGTCAGGGATCTCGCACCCAATCAAGAGCTCACCGCTTACGTGAGAGTGGACCGTCCCATGGTGGCACTTGCTCCAGCCACACCGGCGCAAGCTTGGCACGTCACACCCCTCGTTCTAGAGCCGGCGAATCAGTCCGCCGCAGGTGAGGCAGATCGCGAGGCCGACCAAACACAGCTTGCGAGCGCAGAAGAAGACTTGGCTATGCCGGACACTGCCGGCCCGGCACCTTTGGTTGCGACCATGGGGCTGTTCTTCATCGCGGCGGCGGTAGGCGCAAGGGCCATCCGCGGCGTGCGTTCCTTAAGGCGCAAGCGATTGGCCCGCATGCCATCGAGCGCATGAAACACACGCTCGCTCCGGTCGTCATCACAAGTGCATAGGAGATAGTCATGATTCCACGTGCAGCCATTCTCATCGGTGTTGCAGCCTTCGCGTCACATGGCGCGTTCGCGCAGCAGCCGAAATCATTCTCTTCAGAAGTCTTAAAGGAGGTCACGGCTGAAGTCGAATCGGTCGACCATGAAGATCGAACGCTCGTCCTTCGCGGTGAGGACGATGCGCGTACGCTCATCGTTGCCGGCCCGCAAGTTCGTAACCTGGAGCAGATCAACGAGGGTGACCGCGTAGTGGCGAGCTATCGAGTGGCGCTTGCGGCGGACGTGAAGCCGAAAGGCGAGGGCGTTGAGGGCGTAAAGAAAGCCACTGCGACTGCTCGTGCACCCGAAGGTGCGCAGCCAGCCAAGGGCGTGGGCTCCACTATTGCGACCACTGTCTCGATCGACTCCGTCGACACTTCGTTCGACACTGTGACGTTTACGCGCCCGGACGGGATCACGCGCACCGTGGCCGTGGAGGATCCAGGAGCACAGGCTTTCATTCGCGAGCTGAAACGCGGCGATGAGGTACAAGTCATGTACACGGAGGCTGTCGCTGTGAACGTGCGGCCCGCGCAGTGAAGTTGTCCCGCCCTCAGTGAGTTCGTCAATGCACACCTCTTACGATGTAACCGGCGCTTCCGGGTTCGTCGGCTCTCACCCGCCGATGCTCGGAACTCCGGCGGAGCAAGCACCCTGCGAGGAGATGCCGCGACTGGCGAACTTGCTCGATGCGGTCCCGCAGCTCGTTTGGACCGCGAGCGTCGATGGGCGGTTCCTTTATTGCAACTCAGGGGTGCGAAGGCGCCTTGGCTCGTGCGAGGGACATGCGGTCGAATACATCATCCCGGAACGGCTTCTTCACAGCGAGGATCGGCAGCGATGGCTTGGCATGTGGCGCCGCGCACTGCAAAGCGGCTACCCGTACGAAGTCGAGTATCGCGTGCGATCGGATTGCGATGGGATTGCACATTGGTATCTGGAGCGCGGAACGCAGCTCGAGCGCTCCGGAAGCTCGGACCGTTGGTTCATAACGGCCACGCGTATCGACGAACAGAAGCGCAGAGAAGAAGAATTGCTGGCGTTGCTTCTCGGTAAGGAGCGGTTCCTCGCTACGTTGTTGCACGAGCTTCGCAATCCGCTTGCTCCCATTGCGAACGCAACAGAGATGCTTGCAAGATGTTGCCGCGATCCGCACGCCGTAGATGCTGCACGCGGCGTGATCCAGCGCCAGTTGAAGCAGCTCACGCGGCTCGTGAATGATCTCTTGGACGTGTCGCGTGTCGCGCGCGGCAAAGTCGATATTCAGAAAGGACCGGTCGATCTGTGCGAGGTGATCAAGACTGCGATCGAGGCGGCACGGCCCCTGGTCGAGCTTCGAAGACATCGGCTCACGATCGATGTGCCTTCCGGTACCGTCACAGTGGACGCTGACGCGGTCAGGCTCTGCCAGGTCCTCACCAACCTCCTGCTCAACGCGGCGAAGTACACCCATCCGGAGGGTTGTATTTCGGTTCTGCTCGAATCACTCGAAGGTGTCGCGGTCGTGCGCGTTCGGGACAACGGCATCGGCATCTCTGCGGATCTGCTGCCACGCGTTTTCGATATATTTGCACAGGCTTCAGGCCCCTCCGATGCCTCGATGGGTGGGCTCGGTATTGGACTGGCCGTTGCACGCGAGCTCGTACACTTGCACGGCGGTTCGCTCTCTGCCTATAGCGGCGGGCCAGGTTGCGGTAGCGAGTTCGTGATGCGCTTGCCGCGGCGCGAGATGTATCAGCTATCGTGAGAGCTTCGATGCAACGCGGATAGTCATACGTATATAACACTGCAGGGTCGGGGGCATTATCGTACTCGCCGGGGAAAGTCGTCATTGAAATGTACGCAGAAGGGAGTTTCAGTGTGCGGCTCCTGGCGAAACATCCACGGAGAAAGGAATGGGTAAGCCGATGGCCACTGTTTTTGTTGTCGATGACGACGCGGACGTACGTCGCGCTTTGGGGCGACTGCTGCGATCGGCTGCTTACGATGTAAGACTGTTCAGCTCGTCAGCAGAGTTTTTGGCTGCACACGATCCGGATCTCGCGGGTTGCGTAATCCTCGATTTGGCTATGCCCGATATGAATGGGCTCGAGGTACAAGCATCGCTGGCGGCCTCCGGATGCCCCCGCCCCGTCATCTTTCTCAGCGGCAACGGCAGTATCGCAACCAGCGTGACAGCCATGCGAGCGGGTGCAGTCACATTCCTGACCAAGCCGGTCGAGAATCGCGATTTGTTCTCAGCGATCGACGAAGGGCTGCGCATCGATGCCGAGGAACGTGCGCGGGGCTCGCGCCGTCATGCGGTAGTCGAGAGGCTTGAAACGCTCACGCCGCGTGAGCGGCAAGTGCTCGCGCACGTCGTCGCGGGCCGCTTGAATAAGCAGATCGCCGCGGAGCTGGGTACCGTTGTGAAGACGATCAAGGTTCATCGTGCGCGTGTCATGCAGAAGATGGGTGTGCGTTCACTTGCGCAACTGGTGCGGATCGCCGCCTCCGTCGGAGTCGGTACTCCGACTGACACCATAGCCGGCCCGATCCGCTCGGACATACGTGTCGAGCATGCTGTGGGTCAGAACGATCGACCGATGGTGATCGATAGGCCGAGGTCACTCTTCTCGAGGCCCTCCGGCGGATCGCTGTTGTAACTTTCGAACAGATTCAAGCTCCAATAGAAATTGCTGAAGATATCGCGTCGTAAGCTGCTTTGGAGCTCGAAGCGGACGCGAGAGATATCGACACCGAAGTAGCTGGTGGCCTCGATCATGAGCTCGGTATCCGAGCCGGCATCGAACCAATCCCATTCGAGAGCAGCGAGGATTTCCGGCTCGTTCTGCGTGTCCAGTCCACGGAATCTTTCGCGGCTCAGATCAACGCCGGCGTACGCGGACAGAACGGTACGGTTGGTTTGCACGAGGGAGCGTCCGAGCGCGCCCAAGATAAGAAATCTCGAGTCGAGATCGAGCTCTCGATCCTCTTCGGCTTCGAGTTGACCGAGCACGAACCAGCGATTCTCGAGCAGCCGGCGCGATCCGATCTCGAAATGATTGCGACGTTGCGTGGTCTCATCGTCATGCCGACGCAGGAGCGAGCTGATCGAGCTCTGCGTCAGATAATTCAGCGTGCGGTGCTCGACCTTGGCATTGAGCGTCCAATCGATCTCATCGTGCGCCGTCAGGAAATCGAACCCTAAATCGATGGATCCGGACATTCGGTCGGTGAAATCGGCGTGGATCGGTTCGATCCGGACCAACTGCTTCATATCGATCGTTTCCACGCCCGTAGCAGTACGGATCTTTAGCGCGCCTGCCGACAGCGAAACGATCTCTCCTATGTATCGTTGCCCAGACGTCAATTCCACGTCGAACGTGCGCGGGCTGCGCAGAGACATGATGTTCTGCCAATCGATCTCGACTGTGCCGGCGCCATCGATGGAGAAGAACAGCTGGCCGCGGGAAAGCCTCTCGATCTCTCCGCTCATTCGATTGCCGCTCGAAAGCGCGACGAAGTCATCCGCGGCGTGACCGCTCGCGGTCCACAGCAGGAACGCAAGGAACGACGATGGTTGAAATAGTGTTCGCATAAGAACGCCTCGTTCAGCGGTGCGGAGCATCGCCGATGGCAAGGCGGTGAACGTACTACCGTGATCTTCGAGATCACGGAGCCTCGCCTGCCATAAACAAACGAGCGGCCAGCTAGATCGTATGGTGGAAGCCTCGGTCCCGTTCATTGGACCAGGGGCTAATTGCGATCCGACTCCTTCAGGTGCCAGCCTGCAACCGGTCAAGTGGAGCGGCGATGCAAAGAGTGCGCATATTGGGGACGGGCGGCACGATCGCAGGAGAAGCGGCGAGTGAAACCGCGTCGAGGTATCGCTCTGCCGAGATTGGCGTCGGGCCACTGATTGCCGCGGTGCCCGGCGTTCGCTCGCTCGCAATCTTGCATGGCGAGCAGTTCTCGCAAACGGGCAGTCAAGATATGAGCGATATACTTTGGTGCAGTCTCGCGGCGCGCATCAACGCGCTCTTCAATGCAGGGGAGGCCGATGGCGTCGTAGTCACGCACGGTACCGACACCGCCGAGGAGACCGGATACTTTCTGCATCTGTGCATCGACAGCCGCAATCCCGTCGTCCTGACAGGGGCAATGAGACCCGCGAATTCATTGAGCGCGGATGGGCCGCTCAATCTTTACAATGCTGTAGCTGTTGCCGCCGATCGCAATGCACACGGGCGAGGCGTCATCGTGGTGATCAACGATGATCTTCACTGTGCGCGCGATGTCACGAAAGGGAACACCACCGATGTGCACGCGTTCGTGTCGCCGGGGCCAGGACTGCTAGGGACGGCCAGCTTCGGTAAGGTTCGCTACTTTCGCACGCCGTCAAGATGCCACACCGCGGACTCCGAGTTCTTGATGGACAATATGACGCGCTTGCCGCGTGTCGACATACTGTATGCCTACACGGGCATGTCGACGGATTGCGTGCGCGACAGCGTGTCGAACGGTGCGCGCGGCATCGTCGTCGCAGGCCTCGGCAACGGCAACGTACCTATATCGATTGCACACGCGCTCGCTGACGCGGCAGCAAGCGGCGTCATCGTCGTACGCAGTACTCGAGTCGGAAGCGGGGAAGTCGCCCGAGGTATCGAGGTAGATGACGATGCCCTCGGTTTCGTGGCCGCAGACCAACTCAATCCGCAGAAGAGCCGCGTGTTACTGCAACTGTGCCTTGCTCATGGCAAGGATCGCAGCGCCATACAAGACGCCTTCTACCGTTACTGACTTCGAGCGGCGCTGTCTTGTTGCTTCGGCAAACATTCAGGAGAGGACCATGAGAGATCAGCGCGCGGAGACGGCGTTCCATGAGTGCATACACACACAGCCGCCTGTCCACGGTGCAACTCGATATGAGACCGACAGCCTCGGCAGCAAAGCGATACCGGCAGATGCCTATTGGGGCATCAACGTTAGTCGCGCTCTGGATAATTTCGCGATCAGCGGCCGGCCGATTTCGATCTACCCTGATTTGATCTACGGCTACGCTTGTGTGAAGCAGGCGGCAGCGAGGGCGAATGCGCAGCTCGGTGTGCTGGATCGCGATCAAGCGCAATTGATCGACCGTGTGTGCGAGGAGATCAAGGACGGCAAGCTTCGAGACCAGTTCGTCGTAGATATCATGCAGGGAGGCGCGGGCACATCTACGAACATGAACGTGAACGAGGTCATTGCGAATCGCGGACTGGAGCTGGCCGGTCGTCCCAAGGGAAGCTACGAGTATCTCGATCCGAATGACGATGCGAACCGCGGTCAGAGCACGAACGATACCTATCCGACGGCGCTCAAGATTGGGCTTTGCATGTCGATCGAGCGCCTGCTCGATGAGCTTTCATTGCTTGCGCTCGCCTTCGATAAGAAGTCACGCGAGTTCGCCGGGATCGTCAAAGTGGGCCGCACACAACTGCAGGACGCCGTACCCATGACGCTAGAACAGGAGTTCGAGGGATTCGCTGTCACGCTCGCGGAGGATCGCGATGTCTTCAGGAACATCATGATGCATTTGTGGGAAATCAACTTGGGCGCCACTGCGATCGGAACGGGAATTGCCGCTGACTCTGGGTATGCGGCAGCCGCGCGCCGACACCTGGAGGAGATAACCGGCTATTGCATCGTCACGGCACCGAATCTGATCGAGGCGACGACCGACGTCGCCGTGTTCATGGAGCTTTCCAGCGCGCTGAAGCGCACTGCGATGAAGCTCTCGAAAATCTGCAACGATCTGCGGTTACTCAGCTCCGGTCCTCAAGCTGGCTTTGGCGAAATCAATCTGCCACCGCGGCAGGCGGGATCGAGCATCATGCCCGGGAAAGTGAACCCGGTGATTCCGGAGGTGGTGAACCAGGTCGCCTTCGCCGTCGCCGGCGGAGATGTAACGCTGACGATGGCTGCGGAGGCGGGGCAGCTTCAGCTCAACGCGTTCGAGCCCGTCATGGCCCATGTTCTGTTCGAGAATCTGAAGTGGATGACTGCCGCGATGGCAACCCTGCGCGAGAATTGCGTGGTCGGCATTACAGCGAATGAGGAACACCTCGCCAGGCAAATCGATTCCTTCGTCGGCGTGATCACGGCACTGATGCCGCACATTGGATATAGCGCCGCCTCGCACCTTGCGAAGCAAGCGTTGCGCGCCAACAGCAATATCGCCGACCTCGTGGTGTCCTCAGGGCTGATGAGCAAGGAGCAGATCACGGAACTGCTTGCAAGCGAAGCGCTTACCGGCGCTGCACCGCGTAGCGAGCCGATCCTGGAGGAGAGCTTCAGGACAGGTGCATGACTACGCGGCGCCGGTGCCGCAACTTGAATATGCTTGCGGCACGCGTTTGCGAGCCGGCGAGGGCAGCCGGCGATGGGGCTGCAAACAGGTATGCCGTCACCATCTGACGCGCAGAATGCGATCAGTGATCGCGATCCTTCATCGCGGTCGAGCGCGCTCGCGCGGCACGAACAGGCGGTTCGCCTTGCTGCGGCGAGGGCTCGCGGTGCGAGCGGCTCGCGGGCGCGCGCATTCTGCGGTCTGTTACGCATCGCCTGGAGCGAGTACGAGCATGACTACGCGCGCTACTTCGCCACTGCGATGGTGTACTACGCTCTCATCTCGCTTGTGCCGCTTGTGTTACTGCTGCTCGCCGCATCGGGAATGCTGCTGCGACTGTCGACAATCGCGGCCGATACAGCGCAACGTGTGCTCGTCATGGTGCAAACAAGTTTCGGCGCACCGCTGCGCGAGACGATCGAAACGTTGCTGGAGCGCATCGAGCAAGGCTCGGGAATTGCGACCGTCATCAGTCTCACGGGCTTGCTCGTCACCGCTTCGGTGCTGTTCGGCCATCTGCGCATCACGTTTCGCGCCGTCTGGAAGCACAAGCCGCCGCTTGCCTCCGGATCGGTGCGCGGCGCAGTGCTCGAGACCGTCATCGAGAAGTCGATGGCGTTTGTAATGGTGCTCGCAGGCGGACCGGTACTGTTGGCAGTGCTGGTGCTGATAGGCATCGTGCACTGGGTCGGAGGGCTCTTCAGTCACATACCGTTGCTTGGCGGTGCGATCGGCTGGCTGCTGGCTTTGTCGGGCTCATTGATACTCGTGCCACTTACGTTCGCGCTGCTTTTTCGGTTCTTGCCACCCGTCAAGCTGCGATGGCACACGATCTGGCCTGCAACGCTGCTGTGCTCCGCGGCTTGGTTCATTGGCGCAGAACTGTTGGCGCTCTATGCTGTTTACTTCGGCCACAATGTCAGTGCCTACGGCGCGCTCGGTGCAGCGCTCGTCATCATGCTGTGGATGAAGGTCATGAGCCAGGTGCTGTTCTTCGGCGCCGAGCTCTGCAAGATTGTTTCGTGGTCAACCAGTACTAATGCCGCGTCGACGGTGTAGGCGGAGCGAAGTTCGTAGCGATATCCAAGAGCAGTCGAGCACCGAAACCCGAGCAGCCCGCCCGGCGCCATAATTGATCGCGCTCATTCCAGGCCGTCCCGCAGATATCGATATGAGCCCATGGCGCGTCACCGATGAATTCCGCCAGATACATCGCCGCAAGAATGCCATCCGGCTGCGCCGCGCCTGTCGGCCCCGTGTTCCTCATCGCCGCCACATCGGAATCGAGCGCCTTTCGGTAAGGCTTGTGCAGCGGTAATTGCCATACAGGCTCGCCGGTCGCCTCAGCGGCGCGCTTCACTTGCTTGATCAATGCCTCGTCGTTGCCGAACAGTCCGGCGATATCGGGCCCGAGTGCGCGCATGACCGAACCGGTGAGCGTTGCGATATCGAGGATGGCGTCATGCTTTTCTTCTGCCGCGATGGCAAGCGCATCGCACATCACGAGCCTGCCCTCGGCATCGGTGTTGTTGACCTCGACGGTCTTGCCGCCATGAGTCGTGATGATGTCTCCGAGTGCCATCGCCGTGCCCGAAGGCATGTTGTCCGTGCACATGAGATAGGCAGTGACGCTCGTCGAGCAGCCGAGCTCGGGTAACTCCGCCACTGCAGCCAACACCGCCGCCGCACCGCTCATGTCATTCTTCATGCGCGCGTGCACGCTGTCGTTTGGCTTCAAGCTGATGCCGCCGGAGTCATACATGATGCCTTTGCCGATCAGGCCAATGCTACCCGTCGCTTTTCCCTTTGGACGATAAGTGAGCTTGATCATGCACGGCGGCTCGACGCTGCCCGCGTTCACGCCGAGCAGGCCGCCGCAGTTCAGTTTCTGCAGCGCTTGCTTCTCGAAGATCTCCACCTCGAAGCCATTCTCCTTGCCGAGCTTTATCGCAAGATCGGCGAGTTGCATTGCAGTGAGATGACTATGCGGGGTGTTGGCGAGATCGCGTGCCAGGATCGTGGCCTTCGCATAAGCATGGCCGCGTTCGGCACCACTGCGCGCCGCAGCTTCTTGCGCGGAACTGGTGAGCAAGATGACTTCCTCTATCGGACTTGCTTTTCGCTCGCGTCCGAAGCCGGTGTATTCATAGCGCGCTAACAGAAGGCCTTCCACCGCCGCCTGAGCTGCCACCTCGAACGGAAGTTGGTCGATTCCTTCGAGCGAGAACGCGAGCCGATCCTGGGATGAGGCAGCTTGAGCGAAGGCCGCGGCAGCATCGCGAATGTTCCCTGCATCGAGAGCATCCGACGCGCCTACTCCGACCGCGACCATGAGTGGTCCGTCGGCTTGAGGAACGACCAGCGTTGAGGCCGGCTTCGCCGTGAATCCTGCCGCCTTCAACCGATCGAAACTCAATCCCAGGTTTTTCGGCGGCTCCCTCGCCTCGAACACAGGGATCCCGAGCGCTGTCACATTCGCGGCGAGCGCTGTGGCCACCGACACATTCGCGCTCATCGGCCGTTGGAGCAGAAAAGGCTTTGTCTGGCGCTGCACGGTTTCGGTTGTCCTGGCCACGATAAGTACTCCGCTTGCTACATCGCACACGACCATGCCACGGTGCGAACGCTGCGCGCCTTTGGACCATGGCCCAATAGACGCGCGTTTTCGCGAAGGTGATGAGGAGATGAAGTGATGAGGTGATGACGACAGAGTAGGTTAGGAGCAATGTCGCTTGGCGAGGCGGCAGTTGACGGTTGACGGTTGACGGCCAGAGCAGGCGTCCTCTGACGGTCATCGAGAGAATGGGGACACTCCTCGAAGACGAGGAATTTCCCCATCGCTTCTGGCTGCCAACGGCCAACCGTCAACTGTCAACTGGGGACATTTCTGGCCCCCGAGGAGTGTCCCCTTCTGACTCATCCTCTCCGACTCCCGCGCGCGGGATGAACGCGAGCAGAGCGAGACCTGCCAACGCGAAGAATGAAAACTTGAGCGCACGCAGCCGCGCCTGCGTGTTGATGCGCAGGGCTTCGGCAACTTGCTCGGCAGTGGCGGAGGTGCGTTCCAATGTTTGCTGCAGATGGTCGTTGCTGACGAAAGCAACCCGCTCAAGATTCAGGTGCGTTCTGAGCTCTGCGGCAATGGTGGGATTGACTGAGAGATCGCGATGGACCGCGAAGCTCAATACGCCGATCACAAGTGCACCCGCCAAGGCGGTGCCCACGGCCATTGCGAGATGGCTCGTGGCATCGCACAGAGGTTCCACGTCTTGAGCGACTTCCCGGGGTGCGGCGGTAACCAATGCGTCGAAGAGAAGTGTCGCGAGTGCGCCTTCGCCAAGGCCGGCGACGATCATGCTGAAGATCACCAGAGTGTCGCTCCAATCGTTGCGGATGGTCGCGCCGAGAATGGTCAATCCGGCGGCCACGATCAGAAAGCCATAGCGTGCAATAAGTCGCGGGCGCACCCGACCACGCAGTCGTGCAACCATCAATGCGGCGGCAACACTCGATAGCGTGAAGGGGATCATCGCGAGCGCCGTGTACAAACTATTGCGTCCCTGCACGATCTCGATATAGAGCGGGATCAGGAAGGTGATGCCGGAGCTGACGGCGCCAATGGTAAATATTGAAAATAGCGCCGATCGTTCTCGCGGAGCGACGATCATTTCCAACGCGATGAGAGGCGCGGCCCCTTCGGCGCGGCGCTTGTGCGCCCAAAGCATGAACAACTTTGCGAACAGCACGCCGCAAAGGATCACGAGTAGCGCCGGAGAAAGGCTCAGCACGCTGAACGGTGCCTCCGGTCTGGCCCGCAACACTCCCCAGTCCGTAAGATTGTTGAATCCGAGACCAATCAGTAGTACGGCCAGGCAGGTCAACAGGAAGCCGACCCTGTCGATGCTCACGCCCGACTGAACCGGGGAGGAGCTGAGTTTACCGCTGAGTTTGTAGATGCTCGCGGTCAGCACCAGCAACAGAATGAAAGCGACGCGCCAATCGCTGTACGTCGCCAGCGCGCCGGCGAGCAGAAAAGCCGGCACTAGGCTGATGCTGCGCACCGTGCCCAACCATTCGAGCGACTTCGCCTGTTGATCGCCCTGGTAATTGTCCGCGATCAGTGCCACCGATGTTGGAACCATTGCGGCGGCTGCGATTCCGGCGATGATTTGCGCAACGATCATCGTAAGCGCATTCCTGCTGAGCACGATCATCAGCATGGCGGCGCCGAACAATGCGATGGTGGTGCGAAATACGCGCAGCGAGCCGAAGACGCTGCCGATCCGTGCGCCGAGCATGATGCAGCCGGCCACGGCCAGCGAGTAGAAGATGATCGCGGTCTTCACCGTGCTCGCAGGCGTGTTATAGCTCGTCACGATCGCGTCGATGGCGATCTTCAAGGTGATGATGTTGAAAGCCAGGAGCACTTGCGCCATCGCGATGACGGCGAGCGGCGTCCAAGAGGCTCGCGAGCTGGCGCCAGCTTCCATCTGCCATCTACGCAGCGGGCGAGATTGCGGAACGCTCTTTCGGCTTGGAAGCGCGCTGCTGCGTTTCGAACCGCGACTCTTCGCTGCGCAAATGATTCGGCAGCGAGCCGGCGGGAAAGAACGCCAGTAAGGCGAAACCCGCGAACGTGAAGAACGTGAGTTTCAATGCCAGCAATCGCGCATCGACATTGATGCGAACCGCTTCGGCGATCTGTTCCGGAGGCGCTCGCGTGCGCTCCAGAGTCTGCCGCAGTTGACCGTTGCTGATGAACGGAACACTGTCGAGCTCGAATTGAGCTTTCAGCTCGATGGGAATCCGCGCATTGTGAATGAGATTCTTGTGCACACCGGAGGTCAGCAAACCGACGATCAGTGCGCCGGCCAAGGCTGTGCCCACAGCAGTCGCGAGATTGTTGGTCGCGCCACGCACGGATCCCACATCGCCCGCAAGTGCTTTCGGAGAGGCCGTGACGAGCACGTTGAATAGTAATGTCACGAGCGCACCTTCACCGAGGCCGGCGACCGCCATGCTGATCATCACCATGGTGTCGCTCCAGTCGTTGCGGATCACTGTGCCCAGGAGCGCAAGGCCTGTTGCGACGATGAGAAATGCATTGCGTGCGATGCGGGCCGGACTGACTCGCTCGTATAGACGAATTACGAGCACTGCGGCTGCGAAGCTCGCGACAGAGAAGGGAATGACCGCGAGCGCAGTCTGAAAGCTGCTGCCGCCCTGAACGACCTGAATGTAGAGCGGAATCAGAAAGGTGGTCGCGGATGCCAAGGCGCTGATGATGAATATCGAGAACAGCGCCGATCTCTCCTTGGGCGTGTCCAGCACTTCGAGCGAGACCAACGGCATCCCGCCAGCGGCGCTGCGTCTTCGTGACCAGGTAATGAAAGCCTGACCGAGAAAGATCCCGCCGAGAATCATGAGCGGCGCCGGAGACATGTCCAGCACGCTGAAAGGCGCGGCGGGGCGTGCCAGCAACGTTCCCCAGGCGGTGAGATTGTCGCTGCCGACACTGATCAAGAGAATTCCGAGCGCCGCGAAAACGGCTCCTGCCCAATCGATTCTCACGGCCGAGTCGCCGCTAGCCGGATTGAGTCTAGCGCCGAGCTTGTAAACGCCCGCAGATAACGCAACGAGCAAGGCGAACATGAAACGCCAGCCGACCCACGTCGCTAGAGAACCGGCGATGAGAAAGGCAAGTACGATACCCATCGCCGGCGCTCCACCGAGCCAGCCGAGTGCTTTTTGTTGCTGATTACCTTTGTAGTTGTCGGCGATCAAGACGACGAGCGTAGGCACGAGAGCCGCCGCCGCCGTACCGGCGATGACCTGTGCGACGATCATCGTGATTACGCCAGGACTCAAGGCCATGATTGCCATCCCAGCGCCGAACAGAACTACGCTTGCGCGAAACACGCGCCGCGAGCCATAGAGCTGCGCGACTCGAGCACCGAGCAAAATCAATCCGGCGACCACCAGCGCGTAGGTCACGATCGCGGTGCCCACCGTAGTCGCCGAGATATCCAAACTCGATGCGATGCCATCGATCGAAACCTGCAGCGTCGAGACGTTGAAGATCATCATGATCTGCGCCATCGCAATGACGATCATCGGCATCCAGGACGCATCCGGTGCCTCTGCGGTGGCGCTATTCGGCGTGACTTTGTGGTTCATGATGCTCTCACGTGAGCGGAACCCTGCGCGGCTTTCGATGCGAACAGATTGAGCCCGAGCTGCTCCGACAGGAATCGAGTTGCAAGCTGAGCCCGGATGCTGTTGCCTGCTTCATCGAGGAGCGGCGAGAACGCTCCCATGCCACCTTTGCCTGGCGCGATCGTGACGATTCCGCCGCTGACGCCGCTCTTACCGGGCAGTCCGATGTCGCACAGCCAATCACCCGAGCGCTCGTACATTCCGGCGGTCGCGAGCACGGCGAGGACGCGTTTGCATATCGCCGGATCGACGACTTGTTCGCCCGTGAGTGGATTGACGCCACCGTCTCCAAGCGTCGCACCCATCACCGCCAGGTCCTCGACTGTGACGTCGAGCGAGCACTGCTTGGTATAGACATCAGTCGCTTGAGCCGCGTCAAAGTACACGCGCTGATAACTCTCCAGCAGGTAGGCGATGCCGAGATTGCGCTGATTGGCGGTTGTTTCGGACCGATAGACATCCTCGTTCAGCTCGAGCGTGCGGCCGGCAAAGCGGGACAGCCCATCGTGAATGAATCGCCATTTGTCCGCGGCGCTTTCTCCGGGCGCGAGGCTGGTCGTGGCAATCGCACCGGCATTCACCATCGGGTTCATCGTGCGTTGCGGATTCAATTCGATCGCCAGTATCGAATCAAAGCCCATGCCCGTACCGTTAACGCCGACTTTCTCGCGAGTCTCCTCACAGCCGCATGCCTGACACACGAGTGCCAGTACGAAGGGCTTCGCGACACTTTGAATCGTGAACCTGCAGCTCGAATCGCCGATCGCGGACACAGCGCCATCCACGCTGACGATGCACAAGCCAAATGAACCTGCGTTGGCGGCGGCTAGTGCGGGAATATAGGTAGCGAGTTCACCTTCTTGAATCGAGCGATAGCGCTCGTAGGCCTGCTTCATCGCTGCGCGCACGAGTTCCGCGGACGGCAGCGCACCTGTCGACACTCGCGACGAATCGGCGATCTCTTCTACGTGGGAATGCGTGCGCAATTGTCTTGCCTCCCGTAGAGAATGACCGATTCTTTCGCATCGCGTCGTTAGCCCTAGGCCCAATAGACGTCGCGTGAGGCGAGTCACATTCTCGCCTAACGATTTCTGCAGACGAGATCCCGGAGTGATTGGTACGTTTTAGGAGATACAAATGAGCACACTCGTAGCGGTGGTATTCGACGATCCGACGACGGCATTCGAAATGCGTACGGCACTCCTCAAGATGCAGAAAGAGCATCTAGTCGAGCTGGAGGATTCGGTGGTCGTCACCAAGGATCTGAAAGGCAAGACCAAACTCGATCAAGCAGTGAATCTCACTTACTCGGGAGCGATAGGCGGCGGCTTCTGGGGCATGCTGATCGGACTCATCTTTTTGAATCCATTGTTGGGTGCCGCACTCGGCGCAACTGCCGGCATGGTGTCAGCCCGATTCACGGACATCGGCCTCAACAATCAGATGATGAAAGATCTTGCTCAGTCCTTTAAGCCTGGCTCATCGGCGTTGTTCGTTCTCGTGCGTCGCGCCACGGCCGATAAAGTGCTGGCTGGGCTGAAGGACTTCGCCGGCAAGGGCAAGGTGTTCCAGACTTCGCTGAACAAGGACGACGAAACCACGCTGCGCGAAGCTCTCGAAGTAGCGTAGTTGAAACAGCCGATCACTTCACAAGGCTTAGAACCGCCATGGCGAAACACTCGCCTCCGATCGACTCTCCTGAGTTCGCGCATGCGGATGAGCCCGCGAGATCGACAGGCAAGGCCGGCTCCAAGACACGTATGGAGCGAATGCTCGATGTCGTCGAGCGGGTGGGGAACAAAGTTCCCCACCCCGTAGTGATCTTCGTGCTGTTGATCGGAATAGTCATCGTGCTCTCGCACGTGTTCTACATGATGGGCTCGAGCGTCACGTATCAGGCGATCAATCCCGATACGCACGAGGCTGAAGAAGTTACTGCCAGTGCCCAAAGCTTACTGACCGCGGACGGCATCCGTTTCATGTTCACCGAAGTCGTGCAGAACTTCATGAACTTCAATGCGGTCGGTGTGATCATTGTGGCGATGCTGGGTGTCGGCGTCGCCGAGGAAGCGGGTCTGATCAAGGCGCTGATTCACAAACTGGTCAATGTCGCGCCGCGCGCGCTCATGACGTACATCTTGGTGTTTATCGGCATCCTCTCGAGCATCGCGGCAGATGCCGGATACCTCGTGCTGATTCCACTTGCCGCAGCGGCATTTCTGACGCTCGGCAGACATCCGCTCGCCGGTCTCGCCGCCTCGTTCGCAGGCGTTGCGGCCGTGTTCAGTGTCAACATCCTCATCAAGCCGCTCGACGGCATTCTGACAGGCATTACGAACGATGCGATTCATCTGATGAATCCGACCGCGTCCATCGATCTCACCGCGAATTTCTGGTTCTCCGTCGCCTCCGTCGTACTACTGACGTTGGTGGTGTCGTTCATCACCGAAAAAGTGGTCGAGCCTCGGCTCGGTGCTTACACAGGAGAAGGCCCACCGCCCCAGCGTAAGGGAGCGATGTCGCCCGAAGAATCGCGCGGGCTGAAGTTCGCTGGCTATGGATTGTTGGGCGCGCTGTTGATTTTTGGCTTGCTGACGCTGCCACCGGGAGCGCCGCTGCGTAATCCCGAAACCGGCGCGCTGATTGGCGATTCGCCCTTCATGAACGGGCTGATCGTGTTCATCACGATTCTATTTCTATCGGCGGGATGGATGTACGGCGCCGGTGCGAGGACCATCCGCAGCACCGTCGATGTCGTCTCAGCAATGGAGAAGGCGGTCAAAGGTCTTGCCGGGCTGATTTTCCTGCTGTTCGTCATCAGTCAATTCTTGGCGTTCTTTACCTACAGCAACATGGCGACACTTGCCGCCGTGAATCTGGGCGATGCGCTGGAGAACGCGGGGTTCGGTGGCCTCACGCTACTGCTTGGCTTCATCGCGGCGATTCTCCTACTCGATCTGATCATGACCGGCTCTATTCCGAAGTGGGCGATCTTCGCTCCCGTGTTCGTGCCACTGTTGATGCGATTGAATGTCGAGCCTGAAGTCGTGCTCGCCGCCTACCGCGTAGCGGACAGTCCCATTAATGCGATCTCGCCCCTGAATGCGTACTTCGCGTTGATCGTGGTGTTCGCGCAGAAATACGATCCCAAAGCGGGAGTCGGCACCGTCATCGCTTTGATGCTGCCGTATGTGCTGACGATTCTCGTCTTATGGACGCTGCTCTTCGTTATCTGGCATCTCCTCGGCCTGCCCTGGGGATTCTGAAGTACGAAGCGCCAAAGACGATGGCGCTTCTTCGTTGACGGTTGACAGTTGACAGCCAGAGGCAGAGTGGGCTTGTTCTGACCGTCAACCCTCAACAGTCAACTGTCAACGTGAGGCAAGCGCAAGCGCGCCGAAACACAGGAGTCTCGATGGCCAACGATACTGAAGCCTCTTCGCGTGCGAGAGAATCGAGCTCCGCGCCGAGCGCTAAACCGATCGATTACCTCGTACTGGAGCGTGTGTCGCCGCAGATCAGTCTGAAGAGATCCGCAGCTTTGGATGCGCTCACCGATGTCCTGGTTGTCGGTGCATTCGCCGACGGTTCGTTGCTGCCGTCAGCTCAGGCCCTCGACTCTTCCTCCAAAGGAAAGTTATCGGCGTTGATCAAGCGGGGCGATCTGGATCCGAAGGCGGGCTCCTCGATCATGTTGTTCGACGTCAAGGGCGCGCAGGCGCAACGAGTGTTGCTCGTCAATCTCGGTGCGCGCGACAAATTCAACGACATCGCTTTCGCAAACGTACTCAACGCCGTGGCGACGACATTGGCATCGGGATCGAGCGTCAATGTTGCGGTGACGCTCGCCGAGATCGATGTTGCAGGCCGTTCACTAGCATGGCGACTGCAGCAAGCAAGCCGCATTCTCGCGGACGGCGGATATCGCTTCGATGCCCCGAAGGAGAAGCAGAACGGCAAACACAAATCAGAGCGTCGTGCGCGCAACATTGCCCTGCTCATCGATGAGGAGGTTACGAAGGACCTAGAGTTCGCCGTGCGCAGCGGACAGGCAATTGCCGAAGGCATGGCGCTCACGAAAGATCTCGGCAATCTGCCGGGCAATGTTTGTCATCCGGGCTATCTCGCCGATAGCGCGCGTGAGCTCGGCAAGGAGCTCGGATTCGGCGTCGAGGTGCTCGAGCGCGCGGACATGGCGAAGCTGGGGATGTACTCAGCCCTATCAGTGGGCCGAGCTTCGGATGAACCCTGCAGGTTCATCGTCATGCACTACCGAGGCGCTGAGCACGAAGGCAAACCGATTGTACTGGTAGGCAAAGGTGTCACATTCGATACGGGCGGGATTTCGCTCAAGCCAGGCGAAGACCTCGACATGATGAAGTACGACATGTGTGGGGCGGCGAGCGTGTTCGGCGCGATGAAGACCGTGGCTCGCCTGGAACTGCCGATCAACCTAGTCGGTATCGTTGCCGCCGCGGAAAACATGCCGGGCGGCAATGCAACTCGTCCCGGCGACGTCGTCAAATCCATGTCTGGCCTTACGATCGAAATACTGAACACGGATGCCGAAGGACGCCTGCTGCTTTGCGATGCATTGACTTACGCTGAGCGCTTCAATCCCGATTGCGTCATTGATATCGCTACGCTCACCGGCGCGTGCGTAATCGCCCTCGGAACGCAGACGAGTGGCTTGTTCGCGAACGATGACGCGTTAGCGGACGAGTTGCTTCAGTGCGGTACCGAGACGTGCGATCGCGCATGGCGCATGCCGATGTTCGATGAGTATCAGGATCAGCTGAAGAGCAATTTCGCCGATATGAGTAATCTCGGCGGGCGGCCCGCGGGCTCGGTGACGGCTGCGTGCTTCCTCTCGCGGTTCGCACAAAACTATCGCTGGGCGCATTTGGATATCGCCGGAACTGCATCGCTAGGCGGAGATGCCAAGGGTGCGACGGGACGGCCAGTTCCCTTACTGTCCGAGTTCTTGATCAAACGCGCGGAACGTGCGTCTGCGGAGTAACCATCATGCCAAGACGACGAGGACTACTTCGCACGGCCGCGCGCACCGCAGTGGTTGCGGGTACGGCCAGCAGCGTGGCCGGGCGCGTGCAGCGCCGCCAACAACAGAAGTTCGCGGCCCAGGATAGTCGCCAAGCTAATCGTGCTGCGTCCGCGATGCCCTTCGAGACGGCTTCGCCTGTCTCAGCCGGCAACAGCCCAGATATCGTAGGCAGCTTACAGCGCCTTGCCGAGCTGAAAAACTCAGGCGCATTGAGCGATAAAGAGTACGCCGCTGCGAAGGCCCGAGTGCTCGCGATGTAGCTCGAAAGAGCCCACATCGCAGGCCCTCATCCGCAGCCCATGAGATCGCCTCGAACGTACGAATCGCGAGTCTGGAAAACCTGGCTATGGAAGCTATTGCACGCGGGGGCAGTGTCGTTGAAGCATGCTCTTCAGGTGCTAGTGGTTTGCTGGGGCACGCTTGCCATTTATTTCTCCAATCTTCCTTGGGTGTGGGCCCGAGCCGTCTTAGCGCTTGCCTTTGCGGCGTTCGGTATAGGGGCGCTCTGGTTCGTGCGCCGTCCACGCGCCGTTGCAGCCTTCGCAGTCCTGTTTGCCGGCGTAGTGGTTTGGTGGATGACTATTCATCCATCGCACGATCGTTCGTGGCGTAAGGAAGTAGCCGTGATGCCGCGCGCGACGATCGAGGGTGATCGCGTTCGCATCACCGGCGTTCGCAATTTCGACTACGAGAGCCAAGATGACTTTACGCCGCGTTACAAAAGCCGCGAGGTTGCTCTGTCGCACCTCATCGCCGTGGACTTCTATATCTCTTATTGGATGCCCGGCCCGATCGGGCACACCTTCTTGAGCTTCGTGTTCGACAATGCGCCTCCATTGAGCGTGTCGATCGAAGTGCGGCCGGAGATCACCGAGGGGTATTCGCCGATTGCCTCGCTCTTCAAGCAGTTCGAGCTCATCTACGTGGTCGGCGAGGAGCGAGATATCGTCGGCCTGCGAACCAATCATCGCGCCGAGGACGTGTATCTCTATCGCATCAGAACGACGCCGGAGAACGCGCGACAGCTGTTTCTAGTTTATCTGCAGCGCATCAATCAGTTGGCGGACCATCCCGAGTTCTATCATCTGCTGAGCAACAGCTGCACCATCAACATTGTCCGCTACGCGAATGTCGTCGGACGTCCATTGCCGTTCGACGTGCGCCACTACCTCAACGGCTTGGCCGACCGTGCCCTGTACCGCGAGGGACGCTTGAGCACAACTGTGCCATTCGAGGATCTGCGACGGCGCTCTCTCATCAACGAGGCCGCCCAGTCCAGCGGGTCCGCGCCCGACTTCTCCGAGCGCATACGCGCCTCTCTGCCTATCGACTCTGGCTGATGGAAGTTGGACCAAGGCCGCATTGTGAGGTGGGCCGTCCAACGTTCAGATTGTGCCGAAAGATGGATCTATACAGGGAATGCGTGGCAATGACGGCAGAGCATGAACGGCTTAAAGAGGCGCGCGAGCGCGGAACGCGCTGGCGCAACTGGGGTCCTTATCTTCGGGAGCGTCAATGGGGAATCGCGCGTGAGAATCAGGGCGCAGAAGATCCGGCGTTGCGCGATCTCACCTACGAACAAGCGCGCTCGTGGGCGTACGAATGGGGTGAGGATGGCTTGGCCGGAATCTCAGATGAGCAAATGCGCTTGTGCTTCGCGGTCGCACTTTGGAACGGCCGGGATCTCACGCTGAAGGAACGTTTGGGTCCCGCCAGCGAGGAGGCCGATGAGGTGTCCAAGGACCGCTGCATCTACTTGGACAATGTTCCCACGCATTCATATATGCGCGCCCTCTACAAGTATTCGGCTTGCTTTGACGTACTCATCGAGTATGCGAAGGCCTCTGCCGAACAGATCCTGATACGGATCACCCTCGACAATCGCGGCTCGGAGCAAGCGATGGTGCACGTGCTTCCGACGCTTTGGTTTCGGAACACGTGGCAGAGTGATAGCGCGGTTGATAAGCCGCTCATCGAGCGCTCGATCGGCCGCCTGGGGAGCCCGTTTCTCATCGCGCGCCATCCAACAGCCGGTCTTCATTACTTGCAGTACGAATCGGCGGTGCAAACGCTGTTCACGAATAACGAAAGCAATATGCGTTGTTTCGATCGGCCGAACGTTAGTCGCTGGGTGAAGGATGGCATTTGCGAGAACATCGTGAATGGCGTGAAGGACGCAGTGAATCCGACGGCGCGAGGAACCAAGGCTGCGGTTCACTATGAGCTCACGCTGGCCCCGGGTCGATCGCGCTCGGTTCGCTTGCAGCTAGGCGCCGGCGTTCCTTCCGTATGGCCGCTCGCATCGCTCCGATTCGACAGCACCCTGCAGCAGCGACGGCGGGAGGCGGAGCAGTTCTACACGGCGCTTACCCCGGAGCCCCGTGATGCAAGATTGTCGAGGACATTTCGCCGCGCGTTCGCGACAGCTCTGTGGAACAAGCAGACTTATCTCTACGACATGAGCGGCTGGCTATACGATCGACGCGGCGCGCCAGACTCTGTGCCGAGCGGTCGCACTCGCTATCACGTGGCCTCCAGCCGTGTGCTCGCGATGCCGAATAAATGGCAGCCGACGCACCTTGGAGCTTCGCATGCGATCTTGCATGCGCTTGCGCTCACACATGTCGATCCCGATATCGCCTGTAATCAACTCGAGTCGCTGTTGAGCGCTCTTCATATAGATGATGTGGCGAAGCATGCGCATGTAGAGGAGCGCTATGACACTTCACTCCATGCGTGGGCGACATTGCTCATGTATCGATTGCAGCGCCCTTACCGTCCGCAGCGCGCATTCATCTTCTTACGCCATGCCTTCAATCTCTTGCGTGCCCAGGAGCCAGATAACGCATGGATAGGATTACATGTCCAGAGCATGTTCGAGATTGCAGTCGAGCTCGCGTTGATGAGTGCTCAGTACGAGCAAACCGCAATCGAGCTGTACCTGCGCTTCGTCACGGTCATCGGAGCGATCGATCTAGGGCTTGAAGCGCGCGTGCCGAACGCGGTGAACGAGCGCAACAACCCAGCTCTACGGCCCGTGCGTCCAGCCAATCTGATATCAGTCTGTGCAGCCGCGATGTTCCCGGAAACGATATACAAGCGGCTGCCCGCCCTGGTGGAATATGTGCACGCGCTGACTCGCGAGCGGGCCGGCCCGTTCACGGGTTTCAAGCCGCTCAAAGTGAGCTCGATCAATGGCAGGCGCATACTGTCGATCGTAGATGAATCCACATTGCGCGCTTTGATTGTGCAGTTGGTGGATCAACAGGCCGTAGCGGCATCGACGGATCGCCCGTTCTGCAGCGTGTCGTCCGGTGCAGTTCTGGTACGCGCTCTATTGTGCCTACACGATTACTACGGCGAGGATCTGCGAGTGACGGCATCAACCCGCGGCGGGCCGGCACGAACGCTCGCCGATGTGAGCGCAGACATTGTGCAGCGAATGAGTTCCTCTGTCTTCGCGCGTTCAAGCGCGAGCAGCAAGGTCGATCCGGGTATTGGGAAGCCCAGCGAGGAGCAATGGAGCGAGCTGATGCCGCTCTATCAGCGACTGTACTCGGATGAGACCGATAACTCAGGACGCACGGGATGGGCTGGGGTCATTGCGCCGCTACTTTGTGTTGCATGCGGCTATCGGATTGTCGAGAGCACCGCTTGCCACGCTCCTCCAGTAATGCGAATCGCCTATCGAAGAGGCGACCGGGCCAGCGAGGACTCGAGCTTCAATGGAGCTGGCCTCGATCGAGGCGAATCGATCAAGCCGCCGTTGGAAGTATCGAGTGAGTGGCCGTGAACTGCGCGAAAGAACGCCAGTTGAATCGGTGCACCGCGTCATGAGTTTGCGCACTCGAGGAGCGCTGGCGCTCGTCCTGTTGCAGTCGGCGATGATTATCGCGCTTGCAAGGCATAAATTGCGCCGTAGCAGTCCCGAAGTGTCCTTTAAGGACAACGAGGAAGGTATTGCGCTCGCGACGCTCCCGGAGAACATCGCCTTGTGGCGCTGGAGCTCGAGCCCGGAACAGTTTTGGGCAACCGAAAGATTCCGCGCGATCATTGGGCTGCCGGCTACGGCCCCTCTATCGAAAGAAGCGGTGCGTCAGTGCATACATAGCCATGATAGATCCAGCTTCGATCACTTGTTTGGCCACGCGACGCATCGCCGAGCGTCCGGCGAGATTCTGGATTCGAGCTTTCGGGTGATTACATCCTCAGGTGAGGTTCGCTGGATAGTCAGCAAGGCGCGCATCTGGCGAAGCTCGAGCGGTCAAGTGATGCGCGCGAGCGGTGTAGTCGTGGACATCACCGATCGAAAACGAACCGAAGCTGAGAGGGAGCGCCAGCAGCAGCAATTGAACCATCTCACGCGTGTTGCGATCTTAGGTCAGCTCTCCGGCGCGCTCGCGCACGAGCTGAACCAGCCGTTAACTTCGATTTTAAGCAATGCGCAAACAGCTCAGCATTTTCTGTCGCAGGATCCGGTCGATCTCGGCGAAGTGCGCGCCATCGTTCAGGATATCGTGAACGACGATAAGCGAGCGGGCGAGGTGATACGGCGGTTGCGCGCAATGCTCAGACGCGGAGGCACGCAGATACAGCAGCTCGATTTGGTGCAATTGGTGCACGAAGTGCTGGCGCTGGTACACAGCGATCTACTCGCGAGAAAGGTCAACGTAAGCTTGCGCATTTCCCAGGAATTGCCGGCGGTAAGTGGCGATCGAGTGCAGATCCAGCAGGTATTCCTCAATCTTCTGCTGAATGCATCGGAGGCCATGAGCGGTAACCCCGCGCACGACCGCCTAATCGAGATTATCGCCGCACGCGAAGGTGCGACGGTGCATATCAAAGTGATCGACCGCGGCGTGGGTATTTCCGAAGCCGAGTTCGAGAGCGTGTTCGATGCGTTCTACACAACCAAGACCGACGGCCTTGGCCTTGGGCTCGCGATCAGCCGGTCGATTATCTCCGCACACGGCGGCAGGCTATGGGCGACGGGAAACGAGGGTCGCGGCTCGTGTTTTCATTTCACACTGCCCGCGTTGGATACGACCGGGGCGACTTTCGATAGGTCTACACGCAGGCAATTGGACCTTGGGCCAATGCGGACCTTGGAGACTAGCAGCGAGACTGACAGATGAACCGCTAAGTTAGAAATTCGAAGGCGGGTGGGACTCTGTGGGGTACGAACAATCGGTGGGACCGATGCGTCTCGCGAGGATTCGCTCGGAGGCGAATATTGCTGCATATCGGTCGGATGGCGCGCGATTGCCGGTAATCGGTGCCGCTGTCGTTGCGGTGGTGTACTTCCTGGCGGCGAAGCTGGGCGAAGCACTAGCCTTTCCTTCCGCGCCGGTCTCCGCGTTGTGGGCACCGAACGCGATCTTGTTCGCGGTCCTCTTGCTTACCCCGCTGCGCCACTGGTGGTTGTACCTGCTCGCGGTGCTGCCTCTTCATGTGATGGCGCAGCTGCCAGTATCCCCCATCGAGCAGGTGGCAATTCAATATGTACTGAACTGCGCTGAGTCGATGCTCGGTGCCGCGGCGCTGCTTTGGCTCGAGTCGCAGCCGCAGCGCTTTGCGAAACTGAGCACGATGGCGAATCTCATCGTCTTGGGGAGCCTGGTCGCGCCGTTCATCACGAGTGCCGCAATGGCGGGTGCATTCACGGCGCTCAATCTGACGGATGAGTTCTGGCTCACAACGATTGCGCGGACCATCACCAATACGTTTGCGACGATGACTCTCGTACCGCTGATCGCTCATTGCGCGAACGCACTCGCCACTGGAAATTTTCGCGTTCATTGGAACCGCGCCCCCGAGGTGCTGCTGATAACGGCATGTCTGGTGATCACGGGCGCTTTGGTGTTCATTCTGCCCGGCGAGCACCATGAGCGATTCCCAGCTTTGCTTTATGCCCCCATCCCGTTGTTGTTGTTCGCGACTGTGCGGTTCGGAATCATCGGCGCAGCTGGATCGGTGCTGACCCTCGGCGCGCTCGCAACGTGGGGTGTGCTGCACGATGCCGGCCCGTTTATCGATCCCGTCCCGGTTCACAACGCACTGTCGCTCGTGCTGTTCTTGAACGTAACCTGTGCACCGCTGTTGCTGCTGGCCGCAGTGATGCAAGAGCGGAAGGAAGCAGCGGCAGCCCTGCGGCGAAGCGAAGTGCTCCACCGCTCAGTTCTAGCCTCTCTCCAGGATCAGGTCGCAGTCGTCGATAGCGCCGGCATCGTCATCGAGATCAACGAGTCGTGGCGCCGCGCACGTGAGCGTGCGCATTTTCAAGTGATCGCCTTGCTGCCGGGCGATAATTGCCTTGAAGCAACGCTCGGCGTAGCTGAATCCGGCGATCCTATCGGTTCTCAGGTACGCGATGCTTTAGAGGGAGTGTTGTCCGGCGACCGTCCACGGTGCGAGTTGGAGTTTTCAAGCTCGCATCACGGACAAATGCGTTGGTTCGAGCTGTCGATAGAGCCATTGAGGCGTCCTGAGCGAGGTGCCGTAATCATCCTGAGCGATGTCACCGCGCGGATACGTGCCGAGCTCGAAGTCCAGGAACAACAACAACAGCTCGCCCACCTCGCGCGTGTGGCAGTGCTCGGGGAGTTCTCGGGAGCGATTGCTCATGAGATCAGGCAACCGCTGGCTGCGATGCTGACCAATGCAGAAGCGGGAGCGTTACTGATGGCGGCTGAGCAAGTCGATGTCGAGTCGGTTCGCGAAATCCTCAACGACATCATCGCAGACAGCGTGCGTGCCGCGCAGGTCGTGCAGCGGCTGCGTTCCATGCTTCGTAAGGTCCAGCCGCATCGCAGGCCGGTGCAGTTGAACGACGTAGTGCAGGAGAGCTTGATGCTCGCACGCATCGATCTCGCGCTGCGCGGCGTCTTCGCTAGCGTGAAGCTCGATTCCAGTTTGCCGTGCGTACCTGGCGATCGAGTGCAGATTCAACAAGTGATTCTCAACCTGATCGTGAACGCTTGCCAGGCAATGGCCGACGTCCCGCCGGAGGCCAAACGGCTGACCTTGAGCACTCGCTGGCTGCAAGGTTCGCACGAGGTGGAGCTTGCGGTGGCCGACGGCGGCGAGGGAATCGATGAGGCTCAGCTGGAGAAGATCTTTCAACCCTTCGTGACCACCAAGGAAAAAGGTTTAGGGCTCGGATTGTCGATCAGCAGATCGATCATCGGTGCACATGCGGGGCGACTGTGGGCGGAGAACGCACGCATCGGCACGGGTGCCGTCTTTCATCTTACGTTGCCGAGCGGCGATCGCGAGCCGCTGGTTGACGGATGGCCGTTGACAGTTGGCAGCCTGAGTGTCGAGCCGAGTCGCGGCAAGGAAAAGTTTACCGCCGAGCGTTGACCGTCAAGAAGCCTGCAGCTTGGGCTACAGTGCTTTGTAGCTGCCCTGCAACCCAGAACTTCCGCCTCCGTCCGTCAACTGCCAACCGTCAACTGCCAACTGTGCGGCTCGTTCGAGCGGCTCATTGGCCCTAGGTCCATCTTACCCCTCGGCTCGAAGCATCTAGCATCGGCATACAGGCTGTACCGAAACGATGCGAGGTAGCGCTGCTGGCGTCGCCTCTTGGAATGAAGGAGCGAATCTATGAATGCGGTTACACGATCGGCATTGAGTGTGGCGCTCGCTGCAGGCACGATGTATTTCTTGGATCCCGTGAGCGGTCGGCGTCGGCGGCTGTTGCTGCGCGACCAGTGCGCGCAGACAGCGAAGCGGCTCGAGCTCGGAACGCGCGATGCGCGCCACGACCTGTCGAGCCATGTTGGGGATCTCGCCGGCAAGGCTAAGTCTCACCTCGGACGCAAAGAGATGAGCGATAAGGCGATCTGCAAGAATGTCAAACACGCAATCGAACATTCTGTGACTCAGCCGAAAGCAATCTCGTGCGCCGTGCGTGACGGCAACGTCTTCTTGCGTGGCGATATTCTGACTTACGAGCATCAACAAGCATTAGATGAAACTCGCGCCGTGCCTGGCGTGCGTGTCGTAACCGATCATCTGACGCCGCGCGAGCCCGCGGAGGGCGTGCGGCCAGCGCATAACGGTAAGTCCAGCGACGGATGGTCTATCGCTGGGCGCGTGTTCGTCGGCGCAACGAGTTGCGCGCTTTTATTCTGGGGTGTCAAGGAACGCAAGGCACTCAGTGCGTGGGGTGCCGAGACGGGCCAGGCCCTTTGGAAGCGATCCAAGGCAGAAGTGGAGGAAAAGCTCGAAGGAATGAAGGACGCCTTCGAATCGGGCAGTGAGGATGCGCAAGCCGTAGCGCATGAGGCAGCGCAGACGGCTGCCGACATCGGCGAGAGTATTTTGATTCGAGCACGTGCACGCGAAAACGAATCCGCGAACCCGATCCGAACACATGCCAGTCATTAGTCAAGTGGCAATCGTACCGAGTCGCAATGGCACCGAGGATTTGTCACCGAGAGCCGCTGGGTTGTTGAAACACGCGCAGGTCGAACTCGTAGACGATGGCATATAGGTGATCGAAAATGTCGGCCTGGACGCGTTCGTGCTCTTCCCAGGCCGGCGAGGTGAAACAATAGATTTCAAGGGGCAGTCCCGTCGGGCCGGGCGGGAGCTGGCGCACCAGTAAGTCCATATGTTGTAGAACACTCGGATGCGCCTTGAGATAGGCGAGCACATATGCGCGAAAAGTGCCCGCGTTCGTGATGCGGCGGATGTTGAGCGCATCGCGTCCGGCAGCTATGAGCTCGGCATTGTGTGCATCGAGCTCGGTGCGCTTGCGCTCCAAGTAGTCATCGATCAAAGCAAAGCGGCGCAGGCTGTTCCAATCATCGGCGTCGAGAAACCGAATCGAGTTTTGATCGAGGAACAGCGCGCGTTTGATTCGACGTCCCCCGGAGTCCTCGATTCCGCGCCAGTTCTTGAAGCTTTCGCTGATCAAGCGCCAGGTCGGAATCGTGGTGATGCTGTTATCGAAGTTGCGCACCTTCACCGTGTGCAATGAGATATCGATTGCGTGCCCATCGGCATCGAGCTGCGGCATTTCGATCCAGTCACCGACTCGCAGCATGTCGAGCGTCGCTAGCTGCACGCTTGCAACTAGAGACAGGAGCGTGTCCTTGAACACCAGCATCAGCACCGCTGTCATTGCACCGAGCCCGGACAGAAGCAATAACGGATCACGATTGAACAGCATCGCCACGATCAGAGTCGCTGTTACCAGATAGATGACGAGCTTGCCGACTTGCAGATAGCTCTTTATCGGGCGCATCCGCGCGCGCTCCGGATAGCGGGCCTCGTATATGTTGCCCATGGCGGCCAACACGCCACTCAACGACAAGGCGATAGCAAGCGCGGTGTAAGCGCTCGCCAGGACTCTGATGGCCGTGACTGCCTTTTCCGGCAAACCATTGATGAGGATGACGCCGTAGTACACCACCAGCGCTGGTGCGATATGCGACAGACGAGAGAGCACACCACTATTCAGAAGCGTGTTGTCCCAGCGCGTAGCAGTGGCAGGCGCGGTGCTGCCGATACCTCTTGAAAGCAGCCAGTTGGCCGATACGTATGCGACCCACACGAGTACGAGCAACAGCACTAGTTCAAGCGCCGTGATCGTCCACGGACGCTCCTGTAACTGAGTCAACGCGTTCGCTACGAATTCCACAGAGCTAGGATCGGTTGATGCTCATGCCAAGACTCTAATGCAAGCGCAGCCGGCCCAAAGTGCTGTCGAGGGCGCGCTGCAGCTTGCCTGCTGCACCGCTGATTGCGTGCTCGAAAGTGCCGGCACGATGCGTCACCGCGATCGGCCGCAGGCCTGCTAGACGAGCTTCCAAAGCGCAGCGCTTGTCCGTGGAGCCTCCCTTGTTGGCGTTCGTATCGGCAAGATGAACCTCGATTCGAGTAATCTGATCGCTGAAGCGCGAGAGCGCGCCTTCGACGGTCGCGATGACTTGACTCGCGAGCTCCTCGGGAATTTTAACGCTATCGTCGCTGTTGATTTGCACGCGCATGATTTAGTACCTATAGATTGCGGCGGCGCCGGTGTGCGTCGGCATTCGATCGCTGGGAATGACAACGGCGCGCCCACCGCGTTTGAGGACCAATTCGCCCAGATCGTCCAACAGATCATCCACCTCGGGCGCCGCCGCCGTCTCGATAGCACCGCTGCGTGTATCGATTCGACCGGGAATATGATGATCGGCATCCAAGAGCAGCGTTGCGATGCGGCCGCTCGCTGCAGCACTCGCCACTTGCGTCAATTCATCTGAAGCGCGACCGTTCGGCAGCGCGTTGTGGTATCGATTCACGAGATCAGCCGTGAGCGCAAGATAGCGCGGCTGCTCGGCCTGCCATCCCAGACGTCGCAGCGTTTCCTCATTGAGCGTATCGGGATTGACCGCGATGGATTCCGAGGCAAGCAGCGGATTGCGGCTGACGCGCCGAAAAGTGGCGTGGTGCTCCGGCAATGCGGCGAGAATGAGCGGCAGTTCCGAAGGACGCGAATGATGCATCCATACGGTTCGATCCACGATCCGAAAGTACCGTTCCGTATCCATATCTCGCTCATCCTTCTTCGAGCCGTGCCCGTGGAAGATGGCAGCGCCCGATCCCGTTCTCGTCGATCCCGTGAGATACGGCTCGGTGAGGTCGTGCCCGAGCGCATCTTCTATCGTCCCGGGCACAGCCGGCTCCAGCGGTAAAGGGTCGACCACATCGCGATTACCTTCGAACAACCGTGCCGTGGTGCGCGTAAGCGCAAGCAGCTGATAGCGATCGGCGGATTGCAGAATGCGAATCAGCGGTTTGAGATGAAAGCTATCGGCGACGAAAGCTCTCTCCGGCACCGTTCGTTGCAAGCGATAGACGCGGTGCAGTGTCTTGCTTGCCAGTACCGCAAGTCCGTCGAGTGTCTGATTCCAGAAAGGCCGATCATCCGCCAGGGCGAGGAACGGTTGCAGCAAGGCGACGTGGTCGTGCTGCGGGTAGCTCGAGCGTAAAGCGTGTTGCAGTTTGGCAAGAAGATTTCTGAAGCGAATCGGATCCTGCCGATTGTCCGGATGATGGCGATGTGTCGGCTGATACAGCGACAAGCAGGGCGCCTCATGCGTCTGTAACAACAGGTCGTTGAAATCTTGTGCGAGCGTTTCCACGAGTGTCCTCCAGATCGAGCTTTTCGAGATCGACAGCGCATGTGGATGCGAGTCTCCCGCAACGGCTGGTCGCAGACTAAGCCGTATTGGAGGAGGCACAATTGGTCCTTGACGCAGAAGTGGTGTGGATCGAGTGGTGTTTTGGGAAATACAGCCGCTCGATCATTATTGGCCCAAGGGCTTATTGCGGCATTCCCTACCCGCCGCTACTTTGTTTCGTACAGCAAGAGTCGAGAGATGAACGATTCCACGGGACTTGAGTTAAGTCGCCGGTTGACAGTTGTCGGCTGACAGCCGAAGTGGGCGTCTTTTCTGACCGTCAACTGCCACCGTCAAACGTCAACATCGCGCCAACTCCAATGAGCGTGCAACTCGCAAGGAACCCGGCATCGATGATTCGAGTGATCGATGACGATGACAATTTCCGGATGAGCATGATACGGATGCTTGCCGCGGTCGGCTTGCATGCTGTGGGTTATCGCAGCGCCGGTGAGTTCTTGACGTCCCCACCTAGCGATCGGACCGGCTGTGTCCTTCTGGATATCACGATGCCCGGCGTGAGCGGCATCGATTTGCTGAAGGCATTGTCGCTGCGCAGGTTCACACATCCCGTCATCGTCATCACGGGCCGGGACGATGTATTGACCAGCGTCGAGGCTATGAAGCAAGGGGCTTTCGACTATATCGTGAAACCCGCGAGCGCTGAACGCCTCATTCCAGCCGTTCGTAGAGCGGTCGATCTCGATGAGGCTCGCCGAGCCGCCGAGAACGAATCGCGCGAGCTGCACTCGCGTTTCGCAAGTCTCACTCAGGTGGAACGGGCGGTTCTTTTCGGTATCGCAAACAGCAAGCTCAATAAACAAATCGCCGCCGATTTGGGCTTATGCGAACGTACGATCAAGGCGCGTCGCGCGTGCATGATGGAAAAGCTGCGCGTCGCGACCGTGCCCGATCTCATCAAGGCAGCGAAACTGCTAGAGGATGCCCATGCTCCCCTCAGCGTGCGATTAGACAGCGGGATCTCGCACGCCAACACGTCCGCATCGCGGCTTTGGATAACGACGTAGCAGCTTAGTTGAGCGGCGGGGATGATCGAGAGCCGGAGCGGACATCTACGCCGCCTGGCAATTCCTTCGCTAAGGTGTCATGGAGATCATGATGCCAATGTTCGATGCGGGCCGACTCGTCGCAGCACGCTAGACCTTGCACACGACGGCCCTGAGGGAGAGCTGGAAGCTCGAACCGAAACGTCGCGCCGCTTGCGTCTTCGTTGTTCTCCGCCCAGATCCTTCCGCCATGTGAAGTCACGATCGTACGGGCGATCGATAGACCCAATCCAAGACCATTGTCCTTGGTGGTGTAAAAGGAGTCGAATACCTTCGGCAGATGCTCCGGCAAGATCCCGCAGCCGCCGTCTACGACACGAACTTGTACGGCATCATCCTCACGCACCTCTGTGTGCACTCGGATGTAACGCTGCGGCTCAGGTACTCCTAACAACGCATCCATGCTGTTGAGTACGAGATTGAGTAAGACTTGCTGCAGGTGCGTGCCGTCACCCTCGATGAGCGGAATCGGCTCGCAATGTAAATGCAATACAATCGAGCGGCGATTCGCATCCGCGCGTACGAGATGTGCGATGTCTTGCGCGATCTCATTGAGATCCAGAGGCCGGCGCTCGAGCCTGCGATCTTGCAGTAGCGCACGTAGCCTGCGGATGACTGCGCTCGCCCTTAGATCGTCGCTGCGCACATCCAGTAAGATCTGCTCGAGCTCGGAAGCCTCGAGAGATCCTGATTTGAGCAAGAGAAGAGCAGCTTCGGCATTGTTCAGAATGGCACCGAGAGGCTGATTGATCTGGTGCGCGATACAGGCGGTGATTTCTCCCAGGCTGGTAAGCCGGGCGGCTCGCGCGAGTGCACGGTCGGCTTCCTCGCGTCGCTTACGATCTGTAACATCGATTCGCGATCCGATCATCCTCGAAGGCGCATTGTTGGCAAGCCGCAGCATGGATGCGCGCTCATGTGCATGCATTATCGAGCCGTCCTCGCGCCACAAGCGATATTCGATGTCCCAGGCGTTCTGTGTGCCACTGAGCGTTGCATCGAGCTCTCGAAGGTAGCGAGCGCGATCTTCTTCGTGGATCCGCTCGACCCATTCGTAAGTGCTCGAGCATGATCTATCTGCAGGATGCGTGTGCTCGGTGCCTTTCACGCTCCACCACCAATTTCCGCCGACAATGTCCCAGTCGAATATCGCGTCATTGGTAGCTCGCACCACGAGCTGAAAACGCTCTTCGCTCCGGCGCAGTGACTCAGCGGATCTGTCACGCTCCTCGACTAGAATCGCCAGAATGAACACACTCAAGGAGATGCCGATCAAGAAAATCTGCAGGTCGAGAACCTCCGCCGCCGGGGCTTGCCGAACGAGCAAGCTATGCGGCACTTGATCCGGACTCACCAACAACGTGGCAATGACGAACATCGCGGAGGCGGCGCCTGCCACTGCGAAGCGCGCCGCAGCCCATAATGCGGCGACTGCTAACAAGTAGAGTGGCGCGTGCGACTGAGAGTTGACTGAAGCGGAAGCATATGCGGCGCAGATCACTGCCGCGATGAGAGCCAGCTCGAGACATCGCGACGCCGAGGCGTGCCGTAACCATCGTGGTCCATGCGATGCCCACAGGAACAACGCAGGGGTCATCGTTAGTATGGTTACGAAGGTGGCAAGGTAGACTGAGCGCCAAGCGAGCCCAAGCGTTTGCTGCTGCGGCCCTGCAAGCTCCAGCCACGTGAGTACGGTACGCGGCGCAAGCACTGCGATTGCCGCGCAGACGCTCGCGGTGATGCCAATGTAAAGCACCAGATTGCGCACTGTACCGAGAGGGCGACGCGCATCGATTGTTTGGCGCAACGCGAATGCGATCGCGGCAGCGAGAGTCCAGATGTAGGCGACCTGCCAAACAAGCCGCCACATCGGGAGAAGCTCGCTTGCGTGCGCGGCGCAATGCGCGGGCACGATGCTCAGTAGTGCAATCCACCAACGGCGAGCTGGTAGCAGCAACAGCATCGCGGTGAGTAACGCGCTAGATGGGGAAACCGCTGCCGAGGGCTCATCGGTAAATCGGAACGCAATCCCCGCTTCGGCGGCAACGTAGTAAAGCGAACCGCAGGCCAAAAAAGCGGCGAAGGGCGATGATTCAGACAAAAAAAGCAGAGCGTTGCTCTGCGGCACGGCCGATTCGTTGACAAGCTGATCGGGCATCCTTTGATCAGTCATCGATGAGCTTCACCACAAGGCGTCGTCCCTCGTAAGCGTAGTGGGTCAGTGGCGCGCGCGGACAATACAGGCAGGTCGGCACAATACTACACGCGTGTCGGCGAACAATGCGTGTTGATCGCATTGCCCACCTGACGGCGCGCCCCTTCCACCGATGTTGGAAAAGTCTCATCGCGCATACAGTGACCCCGAATTCCAATGTGCGGACATGAGGCCCTCGTGATCACTATTGAGGATATCCGTGAGGGGATGGATCGAGGAGAGCTGATACTGGAGTATCAACCCATCGTTTCGCTTGCGACTCGCTGCTCGGTTGGCGCAGAGGCGCTGGTGCGCTGGTACCGCTCGGGCGTCGTGCTGGCGCCGCACCGCTTCATACCGCTCATCGAGAACACACCTCTGTCGGGCCGACTCACTTACTGGGTAATCGACGCCGTAGCGACCGAGCTTGGCGTTTGGCTCAGCGAGCATGAAGATGCTTACATCAGCATCAATGTGCCTCCCGAGATTCTCGGCCGGGGAGGCTTGGAGTACGCGGCCGTGCGATCCGGACTGCGGGCGCGCGTCGATCAAATTGTGCTGGAGATCACCGAGCGCGGTGTACCCGACCGGCTGGGCGTTGAGGCAATCAATGCCATGTCCAAATACGGAGTGCGCCTTGCGCTGGATGACACGATGCTCAGCGGCGCCAATCTTGCGCTGTTGTCGCGTTGCGCCTTCAACATCATCAAATTGGACCGGACGATCACTGCGCAGCTGATCGAACACCTTCCACCGCCTGAGTGGCTTGCCGGTCTCAGATCGCTACTCAGTACTTCGTCACTCACCGTGATAGCCGAGGGCGTGGAATCGGAATACCAGGCAGAAGTGCTTTCATCTTCCGGTGTCCAGATGGCGCAAGGCTACTTGTTTTCTACATCGTTGCCGGCGAGAGCGTTTATGCAGTTTCACAGTGAGACTGGGCCGTAGAAGGAGGGTGAGGCGATTTGATCGAGCTTCAGGAAGCCTCGTGCCGTGCTTCGTGGCGCGCCAAAGGAATGGTCATCAAAAATTTCTCGCAGCGGCGCAGCGGTGAGGAGATCTCATCAAGATCGAGAAGAAAATATCTCGCAGAGACGCGGAGCCCGCAGAGTAAAGAGATGGAAATTCCCTCCTCCGTTTACGGGGGAGGGTAGGGAGGGGCAGTAAGCGAACGCATTATCGCGAACGAAGCAGCTGGCAAAAAAGCCCCGACGAAGAGGCCCCCTACCTAACCTTCTGATGCACACGGACGTGCGAATGGCGCGATGTGCATGGATGCACTGGAGCGGCCCCCGTAAACGGGGGAAGGAACCAGACGACAAACTACGTGACAGCCGCCGAGATAAAAAGATGAACTTCAAGATCAGAGTCTTTCCGCTGCGCTGACTGG
Source organism: Steroidobacter sp. (assembly GCA_025929585.1). Lineage (GTDB taxonomy): Bacteria > Pseudomonadota > Gammaproteobacteria > Steroidobacterales > Steroidobacteraceae > Steroidobacter. The sequence continues at coordinate 9,366 of JAICPY010000005.1, read as the reverse complement.
AAAAGCCCCAACTACGGATGCCCAAAGCACGCCGCGTTTTGCATGCTGCGAGGTAAGCGAGCTGAATCAAGTTCGCTCAGCAGCCGAGCACTGATGGCGTCCACGGCGGGGTAACTGCTATGTCGAAGCGAATCTACCTATGCATATTCTCCATCGGATTGTGCGCGATGCTGCACGGTCCTTCGTATGCACAACGCGCCGGACAAAGCGTAAGCGTGCAGTTCGGTGTCGTTCGCGGCGCGAAGGAAGTCGATCTCGAGTCCAACGCGCCGCGCGGAGCGCTCGTCGGCGGAATGCTCGGCGTAGTCTCAGGTGGCGGTCGATCCTCACGCAGCGTGCGTAATGGCATCATCGGAGCAGGTGCAGGAGGGGCGGTGACTGGCGCGACGGAGGGCAGTCGCAGAGGAATGTCCTATACGGTCGAGATGCTAGATGGCTCCACGACCACGATCATCACGGATCAGCGCGATATTCGTGAAGGGGACTGCGTCGCTATCGAGCGGGTCCGAGATACGTCCAACATTCGTCGTGCGACTTCCGATTATTGCGATAAGCAAAACCAACGCGCAGTCAGCTCGATCGAAGATCACACGACTTCCGATGCTCTCGCATGTGAAAGTGCCAAGCAGGCATTGCTGGAGTCGACCCAAGAGACGGCCGATCTGGCAGCTCGCAAGGTCGAACTGTTGTGTAACGGATGAGAGTGCGCACGCATCGCTGACCGATGCCTGCTTTCGGCGTCGGTCCGATCTCGTCATCGATGTGTTCTTCTAGGCGCGAACCACGCAGCGAAAGCCGATATGGCACGCCGGTGCATCGATCCGGTGAATACGACGCGCATTGCGGCCGATGTCGTTGCAGGACTCCGGTACGCAGAGAAACGATCCGCCTTTGATCACTCGATAGAGGTGGGAAGTGGTCGGCGTCCCGTTGCCACGCGGCTCGCGCGCAGCGAGCGGCGCGTCGAGGCCGCAGCCTCTATGGTGAGGCAACTCGCCATCTGAAGGCATCTCCACAGTCCACTCCCAAACGTTTCCTAGCATGTCATAGAGGCCGTATCGATTGGGGGGGAAAGCATGCACGGGCGAGGTTCGCGCGTACCCATCCGCGCGCAGGTTTTCGTACGGGAATGCACCTTGCCAGGTGTTGGCCATGTGGCAGTTGTTCGGAGTGAGCTCCTCGCCCCACGGATACGCGTGATCGACAGACGCACCCCACGCGGCTCGTTCCCATTCCGCTTCTGTAGGAAGCTCCTTGCCGATCCATTTCGCGAACGCCTGAGCATCCTCGAACGCGATATGCACGACGGGATGATTCTCGAGTCCAGCAATCGAACTATTGATGCCGTAAGGGCGGCGCCAGCACGCGCCGAAGCGAAAGGCCCACCAATTACTCCAATCCTGCAGATCAGCTCTCTCCCTTCCTGGTGCAAAGACCGTGGAGCCGGCGCGAAGGAGTTCTCTCGGTACCGTGGGGTAGCTTTCGGGATCCAGGGGAGTTTCTGCGAGCGTCACGTATCCTGTTGCGAAGACGAAGTTCGCGAACATTCTATTCGTCACCGCAGTGGCATCAATCCAGAACGGTGCGGTTGCTACGCGCCGTGCCGACAGACCGGAGCCGATCGTAGAGATTCCTCCGGGCACGAGCCTCATCTCCGGGAGGCTGGGCCGTTCGATCTTGAGTTGCTTGGCTGAGTTCCCTGCCAGTCCTATCGGCTCTTCTGCGCTGAACCTCGCAAACATTTTTCCATGCTCTCGTCGTCATCACTATTTCCATTCAATCGCACCGGCATTGGCAAGCCGAGCGCGAAGGACCAATCGGAAACTAGTTTCGCGAAAGCTAAGTGGCAATAGGTGTTCGGGGTACTCAGCAATGATGCGCGATGCGCGTCATTGCGATGCCAGCGCTCTCTCCAGCGTCTCGCTGAGGATGCTGGTAGTGCAAGGCTTGTCGAGAATCGCGTGGAAGAGCCGATCGAGCTCAGCTTCAGGTGGCGGAGTTGCCGTGAGGAGGATGACTGGAATGTTGGCGAGCAGTGGATTTGCTTTCAATGCGCGCGTCACCGCGACTCCACCACAGTTGTCCATATGCAGGTCCATGAGAATCACGGCAGGCGCAGTGCATGACGCCTTCTCCATTGCCTCCGTGCCGCTCGCGGCATCGATAACCCGATAACCAAGGGTCTTGAGGAGACGCAATAGACTGATGCGAAAGCTGCGATCGTCATCGACCACCATTATCGTTTCACTCGATCCGTAGTGCACGCGTTCCCTCATCCCTTAGCTGGATTCACTACACCCCGCTTGCGATCTGATCAACGTACACTTCACGATGTTGTTCCGAGGCCGAGCAGCTTCGACGAACTTGCTCGCGCATGTGTCCGTAATGTGCTACTGGCGAGTCACATTCGCGATCGCACTTAGCAGGTCGACTGACAGGCACGGCTTGGTCAGCACGAGCTGAAAGAATGATTGCGTCTCGACGGATAAACTGGAGGCGGTGAGCGCGATGATGGGAATGCAAGCGAGCGGCGCATGGCTGCGCATCTTGCGCGCGGTATCCATTCCGTTCTCCAGTGGCATCATCAGGTCCATCAAGACGACATCGGGATGCCATTCAAGTGCCTTTGCCAACGCCTCCTGCCCGCTCCCCGCGCCGACTGCGTCGTAGCCGGTGGCGCGTAATATTCTCAAGAGGCTGACGCGAACGCTGCGTTCATCATCGACCACGAGAATCCTGACTGGCAACACATGCTCCTCGCGCGAGTAGTGGCAAATACCTCAACCTTCGTTGCGTGATCAGTTTAGCCGCGACGAATCTTCCAGAACTGAGAACCAGGATGCGAATTGCGGGCCGCTGCGTAAAAGGACGAGCCGCAATGAGACTTACCTCTCGAACCTTCCGGCGCTCAGCGCAGTCGTCATTCAGAACATCATGACGGCGCGCTTCGCCGCAAGGTTCCCGAGGTAACTGACAAGCTAATCCAGAGTAGACTCATTCTCGATGGGTCCGATGCATTTCCGTCTCTGGATTGTGGGCGGCGTCTTTCGATTCGGACCGGCGGCGCGTTGCATGACGAGCATACCGCTTGGCCGACATCATGGCCGAGTGCTCATCGTTGAGACGCACAGATGGCCGTCGAACGTAATGCTATTGACTCTCCTCGCAGCTCGAGTGCCGGCCTGACACCCGCGGACCGAACTGCTAGGTTTCGGCGATGAGCGCCGTTGCCTTGCTGATATTCGGCCTGATTGCGCTAATAGCGGGAGCCGAGCTCATCGTGCGGGGCGGCTCGCGTTTCGCAGCTCGTCTGGGCGTCTCGCCGATCGTCATTGGCTTGACATTGGTTTCCATTGGGACGAGCGCACCCGAATTGGCGATCGGGATCGAAGCGGCCACTCGCGACAACGGCGCTCTGGCGATCGGTAATATCGCCGGCACGAACAGCGTCAATCTTCTATTGATTCTCGGCCTGAGTGCGCTGCTGAAACCTCTCTCGCTGGACATGCACACCGTCCGTTTCGATCTGCCTGCAATGGCGATCGTGGCAGTGGGGTTTCTATTTCTGGCTTGGGATGGATATCTCACACGCGTAGATGGCGTGCTCATGGTCATGGCGGGAATCGGTTACACCTTCGCTATCATCCTGCTATCGCGAGGCGAAAGTCGTGCAACGAAGGTAGAGTTCGCGCACGAGTATGCCGGACGCGCGAGTCGAAGATCTTCGCTGGCGTGGTCGGGAAGCGCCTTGATCGCAGGCATCATCATCGTCGTGCTCGGGTCTGATTGGCTGGTCGACGGCGCGACCGTGTTCGCACGCCGCTTCGGAGTGTCCGAAGCCGTGATTGGATTGACTATTGTTGCGATCGGCACCTCTTCTCCCGAGCTGGTGACGACCATCGTTGGAACGATTCGCGACGATCGCGACATCGCCATCGGTAATCTCTTGGGTTCCAGCATTTACAACATTCTGGCGATTCTGGGTATTACTTGTCTGGTGCCCGCATCGGCTCTGGAAGTCGAGCCGGACCTCATGCACATAGACATTCCCGTGATGACCGCTGCGACACTCGCATGTGTGCCGGTATTCCTGACCAAGCGGCGAGTTTCCCGGATCGAAGGCGGTCTCTTCGTCGCTGCATACTTCGTCTACTTGCTCTATCTGGTCATCGTTCGAATATGAACGCCTTGTTATCGGAAAAACCTCCACCCGATTCGCATCGGCTGAGCGTCGATGAAGTATTGACGCGCTGGGGAACCGACGGACGAGTAGGGCTGGGAGCTGCGCAAGTCAGCGAGCGATTCAAGCAGTATGGGCGCAACGAGCTCACTGTCGAGCGTCCCATTCCTGGATGGCGAAAGTTCCTCGCCCAGTTCCAAGACGTCTTGGTCATTCTGCTGCTGATTGCGACAGCAATCTCGGCTGCGCTCTGGTTCATCGAGCGTGAATCGGCGCTTCCTTATGAAGCGATTGCAATACTTGCCGTCGTCCTGCTCAACGCGGTCATGGGTTACGTACAGCAAGCGCGTGCAGAACAAGCCGTGGCCGCGCTCCGGAAAATGTCGGCCGCTCGCGCCAACGTGCTTCGCGAAGGTGTGCGCCAAAGCATACCGGCTGCGGAGCTCGTTCCTGGCGATGTCATTCTCATCGAGGAAGGAGACACCATTCCGGCAGATGCGCGATTGTTTCAGTCCACTGCGCTGCACACGGCTGAAGCAGCGCTGACCGGCGAGAGTTTACCGGTCGCCAAAGACGTGGCTCCTGTCGATGGAGCAGCGACAATCGGCGATCGCGCCAACATGGTGTTCAGCGGCACCGCTGCGACTTACGGTCGAGGCAAAGCCGTCGTCGTTGCAACCGGCATGCAAACCGAAATGGGGCGGATCGCGGGCATGCTCAAAGAGGCGCCCGCCGAGACCACTCCGCTACAGAAAGAACTGGCAAATGTCGGGCGCATGCTTGGCCTGGTCGTGATCGCCATCGCGATTGTGATGATCGGCACGATCCTCTTAGTCGAAGAGGTCGAAGGCTTCAGCGCATTTTTCGACGTGCTGATTCTCGGCGTTGCACTTGCTGTTGCTGCCGTCCCCGAAGGACTGCCTGCAGTGGTGACCGCCGTGCTTGCTCTCGGCGTGCAACGCATGGCGAAGCGCAATGCAATCGTTCGGCACCTAGCCGCGGTCGAAACGCTCGGGTCCGCGAACATCATCGCTTCGGATAAAACCGGCACGTTGACGAAGAACGAGATGACGGTGCGAGTTGTCGTCACGGCGAGCGGGCGCGTCAACTTCGGTGGCACCGGCTATGCGCCAGAGGGCGAGGTGTTGCCTGAAAACGGAGGGCGCATCGAAGGCGCGCTTCGCAGCGAATTCATGCGAGCGCTCGCCGCCGCAGATCGCGCAAACAACGCGGTGCTGCAGGAGCGGGAAGGTCGATGGATCGTTCAGGGCGATCCGACCGAAGGTGCCTTGATCGTCGCTTCGCGCAAGGCAGGATTCGAAGAGGACGTTCTCGCGGCGCGCTTCGCGCGCGTAGGTGAGGTGCCATTCTCCTCCGAACGCAAGCTGATGAGCACGATTCACAGCGACACCAAGCGGCAGGAATTCCTGATTGCCTTCACGAAAGGCGCACCGGATGTATTGCTCGCGCGCTGTTCGCAGGAGGAAGTAGGTGAGCAGAGGCGGCTCCTGACGAGCGAGCGTCGCGAACATATTTCTCGACTCAACGAAGAGCTGGCCAGCGAAGGACTCAGAACGCTCGGTGTCGCGCTGCGATTGCTGCCGAGAGAGGCGTTCGAGAATGCGTCTTTCGATGAGCATGTCGAGGAAGATCTCGTGTTCTTAGGATTGATCGGCATGATCGATCCGCCTCGCGCCGAAGCGGCGCAAGCCGTGGCGCGAGCGAAAGCTGCGGGTGTCCGACCATTGATGATCACGGGCGATCATCCTGTGACCGCACGGGTTATAGCGGCGGAGCTGGGGATTGAATCGCAGGCTCGCGCGGCCAGCGGACTTGAGATCGAGAAGATGCCGGATGAGGAGCTTGTGAAGCTCGTCCAGCGAACATCCGTTTATGCGCGCGTCAATCCCGATCACAAACTCCGCATAGTGAAAGCGCTGCAGAGTAGCGGCTCCATCGTCGCGATGACCGGCGATGGAGTCAACGACGCACCTGCGTTGAAGACGGCGGACATTGGTGTTGCCATGGGCATCACGGGAACGGATGTGTCCAAGGAAGCGGCCGATATCGTGCTCGCCGATGACAACTTCGCCTCCATCGTGGCCGCGGTGGAGGAAGGGCGAGCGATCTTCGAGAACATTCGCAAGTTTCTGCGATACCTATTGTCCTCGAACATCGGCGAAGTCATGACGATGTTCTTCGGTGTTCTCCTTGCCGATCTGATCGGCTTGTCGGCCGCGCAAACCGGTGGCGTCGTCCTGCCGTTGCTTGCAACTCAAATCCTGTGGATCAACTTGATCACCGATGGCGCGCCAGCACTCGCTCTTGGTGTGGACCCGGCGAATAGCGATGTGATGCGAAAGCAGCCGCGGCCCCATGGAGAAGGTGTGATTACACCGAAGATGTGGCGTGGCATCGTCTTCGTCGGCGCAATCATGGCCATCGGAACGCTCTTGATCTTGGATGCGAGCCTGCCGGAGGGGCTCATCGCAGGTTCTGGGGATATTCATTATGCGCAGACGATGGCGTTCACCACGCTCGTGTTCTTTTCCATGTTCACGGTCTTCAATGCGCGTTCCGATGAACAAACGGCATTCGCGGGTTTGTTCTCGAACAAATGGCTGTGGATAGCCGTTATCGTCTCGCTGATCCTACAGGTCGCCGTTGTCTATGTGCCATTCCTACAGCAAGCGTTCTCCACCTCACCCTTGAGCGGAAGCGATTGGCTGAAATGTGCGGCGGTCGGAAGCTCGGTCCTTTGGTTGCGAGAGCTCACCAAACTGATCGGACGAAACCGCGCACCGTAGAATTCATCGTCACCTCCGAGGCGAACATGAGTTGGCCGACGCAACAAACCAGGCGCGATCGCGAGCCTTCCGATTCGCGGAATCTCTCGCCCGGATCCCGGCCGCCTCCCGGTTCGCCACAGCCGCCGAGCATGCCCACTCGCAGAACGTGGCTGACCTTCGTCCTCATCATCGCGCTGAACTACTTCCTGATGCGGTTGTTGTTTCCGGCGCCGGATGATGCCGTCACCATTCCCTATACTGAGTTCAAAGCGCAAGCGGCGAAAGGCAACGTCGAGGCAATCTATAGTCAGGGCGCGAGCATCGAAGGACGTTTCGCCGAAGCCGTGACTTGGCCGCCACCTGAACAGGTCGAGAAATCCAAGCAGAAGGAGGCCGAGCCACCGGCCGCATTCTTCGAATCCACCGAGCCCCAAACCTCGAAGACATTCACGACGACACTGCCCGCCTTCGTCGATCCCGGATTGGAATCGTTCCTGATCGAGAACGACACCGAGATCAGCGCGCGTCCCATTCAAGGTGGGAGTCCTTGGGCGACACTGCTGTTCGGGTTCGGGCCTGCGATTCTCATCATCGCTTTTTACGTCTGGATCTTCCGACGCGCATCGCAGCAGGGCGGCGGGATGGGCAGCGCGCTGATGGGCATCGGTAAGAGTAAGGCGCGCCGATACGATCAAGAGGCCGAAACCAAGGTCACGTTCAATGACGTGGCAGGGATCGATGAGGCGGAGAACGAGTTGGTCGAGATCGTGGACTTCTTGAAAGATCCGGACAAGTACACGCGGCTTGGAGGTTCTGCGCCGAAGGGTGTGCTGCTCATCGGCGCGCCCGGTACGGGCAAGACTTTGCTCGCAAAAGCAGTCGCAGGCGAAGCTGGTGTGCCGTTCTTTTCGATGAGCGCTGCCGAATTCGTCGAGATGATCGTCGGCGTGGGAGCCGCGCGTGTACGCGATCTTTTCAAGGAAGCACGCAAGCATGCACCAGCGATCATCTTCATCGATGAGATCGATTCCATTGGCCGGGCTCGCGGTCCCGCCACCATCGGTGGCTCGAGCGAACAGGAGCAGACGCTCAATCAAATCCTCACCGAGATGGATGGATTCTCCGGCCGCGAGGGCGTGATCGTGTTAGCTGCCACGAATCAGCCCGACGTGCTCGACAAGGCATTGCTGCGGCCCGGCAGATTCGATCGGCGCGTGATCGTCAATCTTCCGGACAAAGCCGGACGCGAAGCCATTCTCAGGGTGCACACACGCAAAGTGCCGCTGGCGAGCGATGTCAGCCTAAGCGAGCTTGCGGCATCCACGCCTGGATTTTCCGGAGCGGATCTGAAGAACCTGGCCAATGAAACCGCACTGCTCGCCGCACGGCGCGATCAGAAGGAAGTGCGCCAGAAGGATTTCTTGGATGCGCTGGAGAAAATCGTGCTCGGGCCGGAACGGCCATTACTCCTCAGCCGCGAGGATCGAGAACGAATTGCCTATCACGAAAGCGGTCACGCGATTCTAGGGTTAGTGGTGGCCGGCGCCGATCCGGTGCATCGCGTGACCATCGTGCCCAGAGGCCAGGCGCTGGGCGTCACGTATCAACGTCCCCAAACCGATCGCTACAACTATCCGGAAGCTTACCTACGCGCTCGCATCGTCGGCATGCTCGGCGGGCGAGCCGCGGAGGAAGTTGTCTACGGCACGAAGACGACCGGCGCCGAGAACGATATCGAACAGGCAACGAATCTAGCTCGTAATATGGTGACGCGTTGGGGCATGAGCGAGAAGCTCGGGATGGTGCAGCTTGCCAGCCGGCAGAATCCGTATCTCGGCGGCGGCTTCGCAAGCGAGAAACCTTTCAGCGAAGAGACGGCTCGCATCGTCGATGCGGAAGTGCTGCGGATCATCAACGAAAGCCATGAGCAAGCAAAGCGCTTGCTCATCGAGCATCGCCGACAACTCGATGCGCTCGTCGAGGCACTGCTCGCTCGCGAGACGCTGGATGAGCAAGAGATCCTACAAGTGACAGGCCTACCGCCCGCACCGGCACTCGAAAGCGGCCGCGTTGCGGCGGCGAGTAGCTGAAGACCCTTTAACAGTAAGGGTGACGAGGAGAAAGGTGCAGCGATGATGGGGGAAGCAAGGCTATATCCGCTACGATTCCAGTCATTGGCACACGAGCTTCGAGACTCCAAGCCTTTGCACTACTTGGAACGTTCGCATCATGACCAAATGAATTCGATAGATGTACCGCGTATCCTAAAGTCGGCACCTTCTCTCGAGTGAATCCTTGACTCCCGAACGCTGGCAATTCTGGATTGATCGCGGCGGCACCTTCACGGACATCGTCGCGCGCTCGCCGACTGGCGATCTCCTCACCCGCAAGCTGCTT
>JAICPY010000185.1 GCA_025929585.1 Steroidobacter sp. | reverse complement strand
CGCGCCGTTGGATCCAGTCGGATACATCACATGCGCGGCGTCGCCGAGAAGCACGACATTGCCATCGCGCCAAGTGTCTACGGGTTCGCGATCGACCATCGGATACTCGAACACTTCGCGCGCGCCGCGAATCATGGCGGGAATGTCGATCCACTCGTAATTCCACTGCGTGAAGTGATGGATGAAATCCTCGTGCTTCACCGGCTTGTTCCAGTCGCCCTCGGGCCAGCCGTCTTTATTGTCGACGGTGACTTCCGCGATCCAATTGATATCGGCGAGTCCAGTGTTCGGATCCGGCGCCGAAATCGGGTAGAACACCACGCGCTGACGATGCGTGCCCAGCCCCACGAACGAGGCGCCGGAACGAATCGGTTTACCCCGGCTGACGCCGCGCCACATGATCGCGCCGCCCCACTGAACTGGCGGCTGCGCAGGATGCATTTGCTGGCGCACAGCCGAATGCAGGCCGTCGGCGGCGATCAACAGGCTTGCCGCCACTTCCGAACGCGCACCCGCGCGGTTCTGCAACAAGGCGCTGACGCCTCTGCCATCAGTATGATTGCGATATCCGATGACCTTCACGCCAGTGCTGATCGCCTGCGCTCCGAGCCGTTCCAGCACCGTGCGATACAGCAGCATCTGGAGTTTGCCGCGATGCAGGGAGTACTGCGGCCAGTTGTAGCCGGCACGCAAACCGCGCGGCTCGGTGTAAACATCGTGGCCGTTGAGTCCTACCAGTGCCCATTCCTGAGTCTCGATGCCGATTGTCGCGAGCGATTCTTGCCTAAGGCCCAACTCGTAGAGCTCGCGCACGGCATTGGGTTGCAGGTTGATGCCTACTCCCAGCGCTTTGATCTCGGCGACACTTTCAAATATGTGGCACGGCACGCCGATCTGGTGCAGCGTGAGCGCAGCACTGAGACCGCCGATACCGGCGCCCGCGATCAGAACTGGACGGTTGCTCATTCAGCCCCACGACGTTTGCCGCCGTTCCTGCCGCTCTGCTTGTTGCCATTCGTGGTTTCGTGCGTGGCCAGACCATCGAAGGCGATGTCGTCGCTGAAGTCGACGTCGACGGTGTTGCCCCAGGCAGGCTCGGCGGTGTAAGTCATGAAGCTGGTCCAGTGTGGAGAAGGTGCGAATAGTACTTTCAAAGCACCGACTCTGCCGCGATAAGACCCTGCGTCGCAGTTCGGTAGGGATCTCGGAAGGTGAGTTTGACCTGCCGTTTGCCCTTCTTTTGACATATTTTATGGAGTAGGCCACACCTGTAGCCACTCGGAATCGGTGGTGATCGAGCGCCTTAGCAGCTCTATTCTCTTCCGGTCGAGGTCTGCGCGCATTGGACAGCCATGAATTTACGCCATGAATCTACAGCCCGATTCCATAGATGATCTGGCGCGTATCCTCGATCAGAACTCGTAGCCTTCCCTCATGCGTGCGCTCACATCGAAAGATGCGCCGCTATTCTCGGCACTCGCGTGAATCCTGGGCTGTCCAACCGTCACACGCGCCCTTAAATCCTGGTAACTCCAATCGTCCTCCTTTGTTCTTCACTGCGGGAGCTAGCATGAAACTTCGGTCTGCCGTCTTAGGGTGCGTTTTCTTGAGCGCGACTACTAGCGCAGCATCCGGCTGGGTCAATCCCAGCGAACGGTACACCGATGCCTATAAATCCTATCTCGATGCGAAGTGCCCGATCGGGAAGACTGAGATAAAGCATTTTGTCTACCTTGCCCGGGATCGTGAGCGTTTGCGGGGCCACGTGCTCCTGGAGAGCGAGCGTTTTTCCGGTGCGCAAATCATGTATGCGTGGAATCAACTCGAACCATCGAAGGATGTGTATGACTTCTCGATGATCGAAGACGACATCGACTATTTGAAAGCTAGGAACAAGAAGCTGTTTATCCAGTTGCAGGATGCCACGTTCGATTCGAAATACAGGGCCGCACCCCGCTACCTGCTGAACGAGGAGTACGATGGCGGAGAGGTGCTTCAGCGGGGAGAGAATGGAGATGACGGATGGACTGCAAAGCGCTGGAACAAAGCCGTCCAGCAAAGGTTTGGGGCGCTACTTCGTGCGCTCGGTGAGCGGTTCGACGGAAAGGTCGAAGGGATAAATTTGCAGGAAACCGCGCTGGGTGTCTCGAGTGAAGTAGACCGCTCGTTTACGCCGGACAAATACGTGGAAGGTCTAAAGAACAACATGGCTGCTTTGAAGAAGGCCTTTGCGCGTTCAGCGACCATGCAGTATGCCAACTTCATGCCCGGGGAATGGTTGCCCTGGGAGGACAAAGGGTATCTGAAATCCATCTATGCCTATGGAGAGGAAATCGGAGTGGGTTTGGGCGCTCCCGATTTGATGGTGCGAAGGAAAGGTCAACTGAATCACGCGCTTGCCATGATGCATGAGAATGAGTACACGGCGCCTCTTGGGATAGCCATTCAGGACGGAAACTACATCGGTCAAACCAATTCGGTACAAGTAGTAGAGCGTCGGCCGAACCTCGTTCCATTGCTGCATGAGTTCGCAGCGGACTTCTTGCGAGTCGACTACATGTTTTGGGTCGATCAGGCGCCTTACTTCGAGGAGGATGTCCTACCATGCTTCGAATCGATAAGGTGAGACACAAGAGGGACACATTGGACACTCACGCATTTGCCTATGCGGATCGGTGGATGTCCAAAGGCACTTTCTCCAAAGGCACTGTCCGTGTTCGATGCAATCTGACGCCGATTAAGGCGAGCGTTACTGAACGATTGTCGGTATGAACGTCCAAACCCAGTTCTCGGCGCCTTTGACTGAGAAGCTCTTGCCATCGGAGGCAACCGAAACGGGACCGCCCTTTGTCATCTCCGGCGGCAGGCCGAGGATACCTGGATCGACGAAGGGCACATGCACTCTGACGTCTTCCTTCGCTCCGGGTATCGGTCGCATGGAGCACCCGCCGGGATAATTCGAGACCATGGCCGCCGGAACGGTGCGCACGCCTTTGATCTCCAGTTGGTCACCTAATATCGAATTCGACGCGCTCACAAAATGTTCGTACTCGCCTTTAAGGGTTGGAGGTGGGCAGTTGGTCCCATCGGACTTCAAATTCTTGAGCTCGGTCTTGTCATCCTTCACGATGACCTGCCCGACGACTTGACGCTTCGTTATATCCCACGTGAACTCAACGGTGATGCGGTCGATGACATCCGCTTTGCCCTCATAGTCGCCATGCACGACCGAGGTACGCGCGTTGTGTTCACCTTTAACCAAATACTTCACCACTTTCGCATTGCCCCACTTTTCCATGGCGGCCATGTCGAAGGCGCTTGTTTGCACTGTCGTGAAGCCGGCCAAGGCAAGTCCAATACGTGAAACGGTGTTCATGGTCGTATCCTTTTAGTTAGATGACAACGCAACGGCCAGCAATCTACACGGTTCAAAGGAGATCGGGCAGTAGCACAAAGGGGCAACACACACACACACATTGGACAGCCATGAACTAGTGAGTCGATTGCGTGGGTGTCCAAACCAAGTACCACGCTGTGGCTACCTAAACGTGAAGCAACGACGTGGATCCTGCAACGCAGTTCCGCAAACCCCATCGGCGGTTGCGAAGAGCGTCACGCAAAAAGGTCGATGAGAGCCCTAGGCTCTCTGCTCTGTCGACCTAATAGGAAGTGACGCATGCGAGCGCTCGCGTTGGCGGTAGCCTTCTTCACTGTGTCTGGGTGCGCTACGAGTCCGGACGAGGCTGCCGCAGATCGTTTTGAATCATGCATGGACAGCACGCTGGGTTCAGTCGGTCCGTTTACCTACGGCAGTCAAGATGCCCGCCTGAAAGCCGCGGAAATATGTAAACAGGTCATCAGCAAGTAGTTGGCAGTCGGATGCGCCCATTCACCGGCCCCAGAAGCCCGCACCGAAAACAGCCACCTACTCAAGCCCTCGACAGAAGGGCAATAGACCATAGAGACCACATCATGAAATACATTCTCTTGCTATCGTCTTTGGTTCTAGCAGCTTGCGCAACATCCAGTCCGATACCGTTGCCCAACGGTGGGATGGGCTACAACATTGAAGGGTGTGACTCACGCGCTGAATGCTACAAGAAGGCCACCGAGACATGTGGTGGGGCATACAACATCGTGAATGAAACAGGGGAGAACATTCTGGCCGGTACTGTGATGGTCCCGCAGTACTCAATGATGATCGAGTGTCGGAACTAGAAAACCAAAGGAGACAGATTTATTTTGTCTAGTGGTCCACACACACACATTGGACAGCCATGAATTTATGGCCCGATCGCCTAGATAATCGGGCGCTTCTTCTCAATCAAAGCTCTTAGCCTCTCGTCATGGGTTAGGCACGCAAGAACCTCGTCTCACTGCAAGACACTCGGGTTCGCGGTGTCCGCAACGCTGAGCGCATCTACTCAGCCTGATATATCTAATCTGACGTGCGCTCCAAACGCACGAGCCATTTGCCTCGGCACCGACACGCGCGGGCAACTATTATCCAGAATAGAGCCTTGGTCCCTGGCTGAGCCTTCGAGGGTTGCTCGCGGCCTTGTGCGCTGATATTAGATCCCTCAACCTCAAAGGCACTGACCGCAGAATGTAGTTGCAAAGGGTATCCACATGGGAAGAACGGTGGGAATGCGGAGTAAGGCACGCGTAGCACTAGTGGTGGCGGGCCTTGTGATAGTCGTCCTGATCGCCTGGAGCATCTGGCAACCAGGAGATAGCGATGGAGTTCCTGCTCCGACAGTAGCGGCAAACCCGCCAGCAAGTTCTGGTATCAGCCCGCCGGCAACAGCGCCTGCGACACCGCCGGACACGCATGCCGCGCAAGCAACGGTTCAATCCGATGACGAATCAATCGCGGTGATGGCCGAGCCATTTCGATCAGGCAATCTCCCCAATGCGCTTCCACCCGCGAGTGGCAGCGCCGATGCTGCTGCGGCCACCCTCGCAGACTTCATTGCCGCGCGGGACGATCGATCGGTCCCGGCGCTGCTGACTGCGATCATGTCCGCCGGTTTCGCGGTACGCCACGAGGATGGCCGCATCGAGCAGACAGTGACCCCGGGTCATGGCCTTGCCTTCGAAGGCTGGGAGGTCGCCGCGATGGCTAAGTTGTATGGCGGGCGCCGGACACTGTCGCTGCAGAAATTGGGCGAGGATCTGCGCCTGATTCCCGCGCTTGCAAATGTGCCGATCGAAGCCCTGCTTATCGATGGCATCTCTCAGCACGCCAACGGTACCGAGCAACACTTCCGCTTCTGGGCGCGGCTCATCGTCGAACTTGGCCGGCGCTCCTCGGAGCCCTACGACTTGCTTGCGCGACCCGATCCCGCAGCGGTCGAACTGGATCCGATTCAGGTTGGCCTCATCTTGCGCCGTCTATTCGGCGACTTCGCGGCCGCGGGGCAGCGCAGTGCGTCGATCGGTCGAGCGCCACCGCACGCAATGATGTGGGCATCGATTGGCCATCCACGGCCGCTGCATTCCGCGAGCCTCATCCTGGCGAGCTTGGCGCAAGCCGGCGACCCCTGCTCTGAGATGGGCAAAGGTGATACCGCGACGATTCTCGATTTGGCCGCGGTCCTCATTGGCACTGGTTGGAGCCAGGTGCTCGATGCCGTCAACAGTCAGGGCGCGGACAACCTGTCGAGCTTCCTCACCGTTGCGAACACGCTGCTTGCGTACATGAAATTGATCATGACCTACGCGTCGATTGAAACCGAGATTACGATGGACAATCCGCCACTCGTGCGCACGACGAACGCGACTCCCGGACAGCGGCGCCAGCTCACGGCTACGGTGGTGATGGATTCAGGAGGATCGGATAAATACAACTGCGTTCGTACGGCGCTACATACAGCGACCGGCCTAGACTTCAGTTTGATTGGCGATGGGCCGATGGCGGATGTCGAGCTCACGTGGAGAGTCGACAACCCTGGCGATGCTTACTATAGCAATCGCACCGGCATCACGGGCGACCGTCCGGTTGTCGGCATCACCACGGGCGGACCGCGCATTCAGGATGCTGGTACATCGGCCGGTGTGAGCGGTGCCGGCACGCGCATCGCTGATCCAACGCGATCCAAGACGGATGAAGAAGGGCGCGCGCACATTTATCTCGAAGGGGCGCCGAGAATCCCCTATCTCCCACCGCCGCACATGCCGGTGATGAAGCAGGCCGCTGTGCGCACCAATCTGAAATTGAAGGGTGGCGATGTGAAGGGCGATGCGGTGGACATCGCCGGTCTGGCACTCGGCGGCGTCGGCGCGATTGCAACGTTGCCAGTCGAGCTGCTGTTCCGGATTCCGTGGGCGAGTGTTGGCAACGCAGTGGTCGAGGTCAAGGATTGGGAGAGCTGCACGCGCGACGAGTGGTATGGGACGATGGTGTCCACCACGCGGTATGAGAAGAAAAGCGTCACCCCTGGCGAGTCGGCCGAAGTCGTCAAAACGCACGAGTCGCGCTACAGCCACGACGCCACGATCAACGTTGCGGGGCAAACGGCGACTGCCATGATTGCATCGGAAGAGTCGCTCTTGAGCGATAACAAGTCCGGTTATGGAAGGGTGACGTTCACTCGCGCGGCGTACGGGGACTACTCGGGCGCGGTGAACGTCTCGATCAGGGCGAATCCTCAACTGGGAACCTATAGCGTCGGCTTCGAGCGGCCGGACCTGAGAGGCACCAGCAGATCGTCAGGAACGTGTGAGAGGCCGGCACCGTACAAGTGCAAGCCAGGTGCGCCTACCTCACGACCTTGGAATGGAGACAGCCGCTATCTCTCCTCGTTGACGGGGAAGATCGATCCGAATAACCCGACGGTCATCAGAGATAGTCAGACAGTTGAGCGCGGTGATATCAAGCACACGTTCTCAGTGAATCTCGAACGTTGCAAGTAACGGGGACAGATGAGAAATGGCGCACGCGTCTATCCGATCTCAGTTGGTTCATGCACTGAGAACTGCTCCTGCGTTCCCAGTGTTCCCACCATCCATGGCGGTCG
>JAICPY010000023.1 GCA_025929585.1 Steroidobacter sp. | reverse complement strand
GTCGAACGTAAATACCGGCAAGGAGTATTACAGCGGCGTCGACTTGAACGTGCAGGGCAGCTGGGACACAGGCATCGGAAGGTTGCGCTCGCAGCTCATCACGACCTACATGATCAGGAACGACGTGCAGCTGACCGAGGGGGGGCCTTACTTCGACAATATCGCCGATTATTCCTCGGAGCTCGATGAGGTCACGTTCCGTTGGTCGGGGCGGCTCCTAACGTCGCTCGAGGCCGGTTCATGGGCGCACACGCTGACGTTCAACTTCAAGAGCGGCTACAGAGACATCGAGACAACCGTGGATGGAATCGATGAACAGGGCAACTTCAACGGGGAAGTTGCGGACGTTCGGTTGGATGTAGATCCGTACTACACGGTGGACTGGCAATCGAGCTGGAACGCCACCGATTCGCTGGAGATCACGATAGGTGCATTGAACCTGTTCGACGAGGACCCGCCGCTGTCGTTGACGGCAGCGAACTTCCAGATCGGCTATGACGCGCGCTATTACGATCCGCGCGGTCGCGTGTTGTTTGGCGAGCTGTCGTTCAACTTCTAAGTCGGCATGGGGCGTGGGCGAGGCCTACGATGGCCTCGCCCACGACAGAAGTCACCGACGTCCTATCGCGTGATCGCTCTTTCCTCGAGCAGCTTGTTGATCTCCCCGAGATCGTCAGCGTTTAGAGTTCCAGTGGCGATTTGCAGCTGCAGGACGTTGAGAATGTAGTCATAGCGGCTGCGGGAGTAGTTGGTCTGCGCCTCGAATAGCTGGCGGCGCGCATCCAATACATCGACCGTCGTTCGCGTGCCCACCTCGAAACCCGCCTCCGTAGCTTGCAGCGCCGTGCGGCTGGATTCCAGCGCCTGGCGCAGCGCTCGGACTCGCGAGATTTCGCTAATGACACCGAGATAGGCATCGCGCGTCGCTCGCTCGGTTTCTCGAGCCGTTCGCTCCAAGCGCTCTCGTGCAGCGCGATGCAGATAGACACGTTGGCGAACTTGCGAAGAAGTGGCGCCGCCGGAGTAAATCGGAATGGTGACTTGAATGCCGATGGAGTCGGTGACTTGCGTTTGATCCGCGGGGCTTTCGGTCACGGTACCCGTAACGTTGCGGCTAAGCTGCGTTCCATCGAACTCTTGATCGCCGCGACTTGCGATCAAATCGATCGCAGGGAGGTGTCCCGAACGAGCTACGCGCACGTCTTGCTTCGCGATGTCGGTCGCAAGGCGCGCCGAGATCACGCGCAGATTTTGCTCCAAAGCGGTCGCAACCCATTGCTCCTCGTTCTGTGGATCTGGAGACGTCAGCGCCATTTCATCGACCGGAGCAGCCAATGAATCGAATGGTTCGCCGGTTAGCTCGCGCAATAACTCATGCGCGGTCGCGAGCGTGCGCTTTGCCTGGATGACGTCGGCCGCAGCTTGGTCATGAGCGGCTCGCGCTTCTTGTACATCGGTGATTGCTATCAATCCGACTTCGAACCGCTTGTCCGCCTGTTCGAGCTGCCGCGAGAACGCTTCGAGCGTGGCTTGGGTCGCATCGACGGTGTCTTGAGCCGCAAGCACATCGAAGTAACGCTGGGCCGTGCGTTGAATGAGGTCTTGCTGCGCGGCTCGATAGTCTGCTTCGGCTTGGGCAACTTCAGCATCAGCGCGTTTCAGTGCCGCCCACTGATCCCAGCGAAACAATGTTTGACGCAGTGAAATGTTGTAACGCTGATCGTCGCCGTCGCTATCGCTCGTGATGTCACGGGCAACGAGCGGGCTGGTCGGGTCGGCCGGATCTTCTGGAGTCAGTGTCGTGCGTGAGAACTCTTCGTCGTTCTGAGTGTACGAGCCGGAAACGTCCAATTGAGGCAGGAGTGCGGCGAGCGCCTGCGGCTTCGACTCGCGACTCGCAAGCCGATTGGCATCCGCTTCGCGAATGATCGGGTCGTTCTGCAGTGCGCGCTGATAGACCTCCAGCAGGTCTGCACCGCTCGCAAAAGGTGCGACAAGGCTGGTGCCGCAGGCCAATAAGATGTGCGCTCTTAACTTCATGTTGTTGTTCCCGTCAGCGCCGATAGCAGCGCTTATCTAACATTGAGAGGATCCGTTCGACATGTTCGAGCTCGCAAGGTCTGCTCATCCGCATCATGCATGCATGGCGGAGGGCTTCGCCAATGATGACATGGCCCTCGAATGCCGAATGTGTAATTTCAGTGGCGCATACGCCACCGTGGTTGGACGCCTCAATAGGTCGGAATGGTTGCGTCGACGTCGCGAGACCATGCCAAGATCCCGCCGGCTAAATTGGCCGTACGAAAGCCATTGCGTTGCAGATACTTGGCAACCTCGAGGCTGCGCCTGCCGGAGCGACACAAGACGACTGTTTCCTTATTCGAATCGAGCTCCCCGATGCGACTGGCGATCTCGCCCATCGGAATGTGTACGACGTTTGGCACGCTGGCGACGCCGAGTTCCCACTCCTCGCGAACATCCAGCAGGGTGAGATCTTCGCCTTGGTTGCGACGGGCGAGAAATTCGGCGGGCGTGATTTCGGGGATGGACATACTTGGAAGCGGTTAGCGGTTAGCGGTTAGCGGTTAGCGGTTAGATCGGAAGCCGCGGCTACAGCCCACAGGCTAGAAGACAAACGATGGCGGGTGTGCGGCGTTGATGAGCGGATCGATCACGGTTTCGAACAGGCTCTCGCGCTGCCATTCGCGTTCGCCGACGCGCGTGACCTTCCACGCCTCCATGACCGGGGACTGGCCGACGACCACGAACAACCGCCCTCCGACCCGCAATGCTCGTTGAAAGCGCTCATCATAAAGGGGTAAAGAGCCGGTGACCGCGATGGCGCCGTACATGCCGTGCTCATCCAATTGCATACCGTCGGCAACTTCCACGCCGACGTTGTTGACTGCCACCGAAAGTAGGTTCGCACGCGCCAGGTCGGCTAGGTCCGGGAAAATTTCCAGCGCGCGCACGCGCGCAGCCAGACGTCCAAGACAGGCGGCCAGATAGCCGGTTCCCGTGCCCACCAGCAGGGCGACCTCGTCCGCTTTTGGGGTCAGCGCTTGAAGGATGCGCCCGTGAATGAGCGGCGGCAGCATCCATTGACCATGGGCGATCGGGATGGGCGCGTCGGCATAGGCAACCTTGCGGTACGCTTCGGGCGCAAACAGCTCTCGTCGGACGTCTCTCATGGCGTCCAATACGCGCAGATCCAGCACATCGCCGGCTCGCACCTGCTGTTCGATCATCTGTTCGCGTACGGCGTGGGTATTCATGCATTCCCTAGAGTCAGCCATCGATCAAGGAGGATTTTGGCGCCGGCTTCGCGAGCGGAAAACGTCGGATTCATTGACACTTTCCAACATGTGCAATGCCAGCAGCGGAGGGCGCACAGGGTACGAACTTTGAAAAGGTTGGACAAGCACGCGCAAGCCCGCGTCGTTACGTTCGGATTCATACCGTTGACGTTCTGATTCCTCGCATGCGGGATCCCCCGAAACAACTTTCAGTCCCTGTACAGTTCACACGCCAATTACCATTATGGTCAATCCGGGCAGCAGATACTCCTTAGTTCTATATGCTGTGACCACGACAATCAGATCTTGTAGGGGCGCCGGCGCAAATCGACGATAGAAATCGGCGTGGCGACAGCAAGGACTCCGCAAGACAAGAATGCTGCGACCCGCGGCACTCGATGAGGGGAAGAAGGAAAATCGGCGGCTGATGTGAGTGCCAATTTAGGCTCTTTGACCATCGCACTAGCGATCGTGACATTCCTGTTGTTCGCCGCGCTTGGCGTATTCGTCTGGCGCGCGCGTCGAACGGGCGCGCTTGCACGCGCCGCGGGCCAATTGGAAAGCATCATCCGATCGGGACGCTACACCGAACGTGTCCGCGCGCCCGGCTTTGCCGCACCGTTTGCGGAGAAAGCAAATCTTCTCCTCGAACACATCGCGATGAAGGATTTGATGATCAGCGAGCGTGAGCGCTCGTTGGTCGGATTGCTGGGCGGCCTACACGAAGCGGTTGCTGTTCATCGTGAGACCATCGTGTTCGCGAACGAACACTTTGCATCGCTCGTCGGTCAGCCCACCGCGCAATCTCTGTTCGGCAGGGCCATGTCCGATCTGGTCCACCCGGATTACACCGAGCTGGTACGCGATCATTTGCATCGTTCGTTACTTGGTGAGCCCAGTCTCGAACGCTTGGAATTGGAGCTGCATCCGCACGCCGAACAAGGAGCCCGCATCGAGCTGTCGGCAGTCAAGATCGACTATCAGGGTGGCCCGGCGCTGTTGCTCACGCTCGTCGAAATGGGCCCTCCGGCGGCGGTTACTACAGCGGCGGCAGCGCGCGGACGTCCTACTGCATGGGAAACGCTCGACTCCTTGGGTGAAGGCATCATCACGACCGACGTAAGCGGGCGTATCGACTATGTGAATCAAGCCGCCGAGCAGTTGACCGGCGTGACCGCTCTCGAAGCGTTGGGGCAGACGATCACGGATATCATCAGCCTGGTCGATGAGCACGATCGACGCTCGTTGGGAGATCCGGTACGACATTGCTTGGCGACTCAATCGCGCGTCACGGTCGGTCGTCGTGGATTGATGATCTCGCGCGCGGGAAATCACGAGCGTTCTGTTGAGCTGACGGTTACGCCGTTGAAAGGACAGAAAGGAGATCTGATCGGCACAGTGATCGTGGTCCGCGATGTCAGCGAGCTGCGGGGGCTGACGCGTCAGATGTCGTATCAGGCAAGTCATGACGCATTGACGGGCCTCGTCAATCGCCGCGAATTCGAGCGACGGCTCGAGGAGTCTCTCGAGATTGCGCACGCGAACACGGCGCGGCACGTGCTGTGTTATTTGGATCTGGATCGCTTCAAGGCGGTCAACGATAGCTGCGGCCACCTGGCAGGCGACAACATGTTGCGCGAAGTGGCAGCCCTCATCAAAGAAGCCGTGCGTGATTCCGACACGGTAGGTCGCTTGGGCGGTGATGAATTCGGCTTGTTGCTCGTGGGATGTCCTCTGGAGAAGGCGCGTCAGATCGCGGATGACGTAGTCAGAAAGGTCAACGAGTACCGATTCGTATGGAAGGACAAGATCTTCAATATCGGCGTTAGCGTCGGCTTGGTGGAGCTTTCGCGGGAAAGCGGCGCGCCTGAAGAGCTGATGAGCGCGGCAGACTCGGCTTGTTACGTTGCCAAGAAGCGCGGCAACCATGTGCACGTGTATTCGGCCCGCGACGAAGCCGTGGCGCGGCACCGTGGCGAGATCCAATGGCTGCAGCGCTTGCAGTCGGCGCTAAAAGAGAATCGCTTCGAGCTGATGGCTCAGCCGATCATCGCGACCTCGTCCGCGACCGCCGCCGCGAATGGCCCCGCGCTCGAGGTTCTCTTACGCCTACAGGATGAGACCGTGCCGGAGGGAATCTCGCCGGTAGAGTTTCTGCGCGCCGCCGAGCGCTATCGCCTCATGGCTGACGTGGATCGATGGGTCGTACAGACCTCGCTAACCGCATTGGGCCGAGGTGGAATCAGGTTGCCCGCTCAGCGGAGCCTTGCTATCAACCTCTCAGGCCAAACACTCGGCGATCCGCAGTTCCTCGAGTTCGTCGTCGATGTTCTGGATCGCACTGGGGTCTCGCCGAATCAATTGTGCTTCGAAGTGACCGAGAACTCCGTGATCACCAACATCGAACATGCGCAGCGATTTATCGGCGTTTTGCACGGCATGGGCTGTCAGTTCGCGTTGGATGATTTCGGCCGCGGATTGTCGTCCTTTGGCAATCTGAAGAATCTATCGCTCGATTATTTGAAGATCGACGGCTCATTCATTCGCAACTTGGCCGCGGACTCGGTCAATCAAGCAATGGTTGCGGCCATGATCAAGCTGGCGCGCACCTTGAAATTCCAAGTCATCGCCGAGCAAGTCGAAGATGGCGAGTCATTGGAAACCGCGAAAATGATGGGTGTCGATTTCGTCCAAGGTTATCACTTGGGTAGACCGCAACCACTCGCGCGCATTGTGGCGCGGAGTGCGTAGCGGGCGCAGCAGGAGCTGCGCAGTGACGAGGTGACGGCGTGACGAGGTGACGAAGCAAGAAGCTCGGCGGTCGTCGTCTCCCGCGGCGCTCACGATCAACCTTGATCGTTCGCAATCTGGGTGAGCACAAACGAAACCGGCGCAGCCGAGACTGCGCCGTTTGATTTTTGCCGTCGAGTAGCGGGTACCACGCACCACTTAGCGCAGCGCCTCTGACTTCGTCACTCCGTCACGTCGTCACCCCGTCGCTTGGCGAGCCGCTCACAAAAGCGGCACGAGCAAGAGAGCAACAATGTTGATGATCTTGATCAGCGGGTTGATTGCTGGACCGGCTGTATCTTTGTAGGGATCGCCAACCGTATCGCCGGTGACTGCAGCCTTATGCGCTTCGGACCCTTTGCCGCCGAAGTTGCCTTCCTCGACGTACTTCTTTGCGTTGTCCCAAGCGCCGCCGCCGGTGCACATCGAGATCGCGACGAACAAGCCGGTCACGATCGTGCCGATCAACAGGCCGCCCAGCGCGCGAATGCCTGCTCCTTCGCCCATCAGATAATTCATGCCGAAGGCGACGACCACGGGCACGAGAATGGGTAGCAACGAGGGGACGACCATTTCTTTGATCGCGGCCCGGGTCAACAAATCTACGGCGCGCGAATAGTCGGGCTTTGCCGTGCCCTCCATGATGCCTTTGATTTCACGGAATTGACGGCGCACTTCTACGACGACAGAACTGGCGGCGCGTCCCACGGCTTCCATCGCCATTGCGCCGAACAAGTACGGAATGAGCCCGCCGATGAACAAGCCGATGATGACGGCGGGATCGGACAGCGAGAACTGAACCATCTCACGTCCGGTCGACGCGAGATGGATCTCCAGGTTGTGCGTGTAGTCTGCGAACAGCACGAGTGCAGCAAGCCCAGCGGAGCCGATCGCGTACCCCTTCGTGACTGCCTTCGTGGTATTGCCGACCGCATCGAGTGCATCGGTAATGGTGCGCACGTTCTCAGGCAACCCGGCCATCTGTGCGATGCCGCCGCCGTTGTCGGTGATTGGACCGTATGCATCGAGTGCGACGATCATTCCGATCATCGACAACATTGCCGTTGCTGCAATGGCGATGCCGTAGAGCTCTGCAAGCTCATACGAGCCCCAGATAGCGGCGCACACGGCTAGCACGGGCCAAGCAGTTGAGCGCATCGAAACTGCGAGACCGGAGATAACGTTAGTCGCGTGTCCCGTCTGGGATGCTTCGGCAACACGGCGCACCGGTGCGAACTCTGTCGCGGTGTAGTACTCGGTGATCCAAATCAATGCCGCGGTGAGCGTAAGCCCGATTGCGGCACAACCGAACAATGCTGCGGATTGATCGCCCATCAGCGGCTTGGTTACGAACCAGAACGCGATCAAGGCGATCAAGCCCGACACGGCTGTGCCGCGATACAGAGCGCTCATGATCTTGCCGCCTTCATAGGCCTTCACGAAGAACGTGCCGATGATCGAAGCGACAATCGATACCGCACCCAACACCAGCGGATACAGCACATAGTTGATCTCGAGTGCGCCATCGGCGGTTTGGAACAGCAAGCCGCCGAGAACCATCGTTGCCACTACAGTGACCGCATAGGTTTCGAACAAGTCGGCGGCCATGCCAGCGCAGTCCCCGACGTTGTCACCCACGTTATCGGCGATCACCGCTGGATTCCGCGGATCGTCTTCGGGAATGCCTGCTTCGACTTTGCCGACCAAGTCGGCGCCGACATCTGCGCCCTTGGTGAAGATGCCGCCGCCCAGGCGCGCGAAGATCGAGATGAGTGATCCGCCGAACGCGAGCCCGACCAGCGAGTGCAGTGCGTGCTCATCGCCGACGTGACCGCGAATCAGTGCGAAGTAACCTGCGACGCCCAACAGTCCCAGGCCGACCACCAACATGCCGGTGATCGCACCGCCGCGAAATGCGACTGCCAGCGCAGGATTCAGTCCGACGCTCGCTGCTTGCGCAGTTCTTACATTTGCTCGCACCGACACGTTCATGCCGATGAAGCCCGCCGCACCGGAGAGCAAAGCACCAATCGCGAAGCCACCGGCAGTCCACCAGTCGAGCGCGAAGCCCAGCACGATGAACAGCGCGGCACCGACGATGCCAATGGTTGTGTACTGTCGATTGAGATAAGCCTTCGCGCCGGCTTGGATCGCCGCCGCTATTTCCTGCATGCGCGCGTTGCCTGCCGGTTGCTTGTTGATCCAGCTAACTGAGAACACACCGTACAGCACGGCGAGTACGCCGCAGGCGATCGCTAGCCAGAGCGCGACATCAGTGGACATCAATTTCCCTCCCCGAAACGGGCAGCATTGTATGCAGTCGTGTTGATATGCGGCGGTGAAAACCGGGCGCACATTCAAGCGCGCCTCGATCGTACCTAAGGAAGCTGTGTCGTTATCCCCCCACAACCCAGGTGGAAGGATACCGAGCCATTTCGACGAACGTTAGCGACGTTCGTCGAATGGCTATAAGCAAAAAATTCCTCGAGGAGTTCCGCCGTTGAAAGGGGCGGGACTATAGCACAAAGGGCTCTTTCAGCTTCTTCTTCACCGGTGAATGCTTGAGCGTGACGTACTGCGGCAAGCCATCTTTGTACGGCGGGTAGTCTTCACCCTTGATCAGCGGACTCAAGTATTTTCGAGCCTTCGCGGTGATGTGAAAACCATCCTCGGTGATGTAATCGCGAGGAAGCATTTTTTCCTTGTTCGCGACATCTTCGAGCTTGGCTACACCGATTTTCCACTTATAAGGATTGTCCTTGACGCGCACCACCGTCGGCATGACGGAGTTGTGTCCTTTCAGCGCGAGCTCCACAGCCGCCTTGCCTACCTGGTAGGCCTGCTCGACATCGACCTTCGATGCGATGTGACGTGCTGCGCGTTGCAGATAATCGGCCACGGCCCAATGATATTTGTAATTGAGTTTTGCCTTCACGAGCTGAGCGACGACGGGAGCAACACCACCAAGCTGTGCATGGCCGAATGCATCGCGCAAACCGGCATCGGCCAAAAACTTTCCCTCGCTGTTCTTCACGCCTTCCGACACGACGATCGTGCAGTAGCCGTATTTCTCAACGCACTCCTTCACGCGTGCGCAGAACTTCTCTTCATCGAAGGTGATTTCGGGGAACAGAATGATATGTGGACTTTCGCCCGCTTTGGTGGCTGACAAACCGCCGGCCGCTGCAATCCATCCAGCGTGACGGCCCATCACTTCGAGGATGAACACTTTCGTAGAAGTCTTGGCCATCGAGGCCACATCGAAACCGGCCTCGCGGATCGACACCGCAACATACTTGGCGACCGAGCCGAAACCCGGACAGCAATCGGTAATCGGAAGATCGTTGTCGACCGTTTTCGGCACGTGGATGGCCTGGATCGGATAACCCATCTTGTCCGCCAACTGGGAAACCTTCAGGCAGGTATCTGCCGAATCGCCGCCACCGTTGTAGAAAAAATAGCCGATGTCATGTGCCTTGAAGACTTCGATCAGCCGCTCATACTCACGAGGGTTGTCATCGAATTTTTTGAGCTTATAGCGTGCGGAGCCAAAGGCGCCGGAAGGCGTGTGACGCAATGCTCGGATTGCGGCTGCCGATTCCTTGCCGGTATCGACGAGCTCTTCGGTGAGCGCGCCGACGATGCCGTGGCGACCTGCATAAACCTTGCCGATTTTCCGCTTGTTCTTGCGGCAGGCCTCGATCACTCCACAGGCCGACGCGTTGATGACGGCGGTAACGCCGCCCGACTGAGCATAAAAGGCATTGCGCAGACGTGCTTTGGGCATGACAGCTTGAATCCTCGTGCGGGTTGAAAGTGGTCGCGAAGGATAGCGCAGGACGGGTGGTATGAGAGAAGCGGATAGGGGATAGGGGATAGGGGATAGTCAGAGCGAGTCGTTCTGAGTCACACCCACGAACCCGAATGATTGAGAAAGGCGTCTGCGCGCGGTCTGAGATGGAACGGACGGAAAGGAGACGCACTTGTGAATGCGCGCCGGTCCTGACTATCCCCTATCCCTATCCGCTTCCAAAATAGACCACACCAGTACCCAGCCGGCGCGCTTTTCTGTAGGGTAGCGATCCCAAAACGAAGCCCCGGGGATTGCGCCGAGGCACCGACCAAACGCTCGCTCAAAACCGGCGAGCCACCGATTTCTGGCCTGCTCCAACATTGCCGGAGCTTTTCGCGAGAGGACTATCGACGATGCGTATTGTCTTGCTGGGGGCGCCCGGATCGGGCAAAGGCACTCAGGCTCAAAAACTGCAGGCCAAGTACAACGTGCCACAGGTGTCCTCGGGCGATCTTCTGCGCGACGCCGTGGCCAGGGGCACCGAGCTTGGCTTGAAGGCCAAAGCTGTCATGGACTCAGGCCAACTCGTCTCCGATGACATCGTCTTAGGGTTGATCCGGGACCGCCTGAGTCGGCCCGACGCAGTGAACGGGTTCGTACTTGACGGGTTTCCCCGCAATATCGAGCAAGCAAATGCCCTGACGGAGATGCTCGATGCCCTGGGTCAACCGATCGAAGCGGTGCTACTGCTCGAGGTGCAACGCGAAACCTTGATCAAGCGGCTTGCAGGCCGCCGTGTCTGTCCAAAGTGCGGGACGGTTTACAACGTGAATACGATGGCGCCGGGCGCCACAGGCTGTGCGAAAGACGGGACGGAGCTTCAGCAACGACCGGACGACAACGAAGAAGTCATCGCCAAACGCCTGGAAGTGTACGAGCGACAAACTCGGCCGTTGGTGGAGCACTATTCGAAGCTCGGTCTGCTGCGGATAATCGCGGGCGAGGGAGAACTCGATGAAGTCTTCGAGCGCATGGAGTCAGCCGCGCTCGCAAAGCTTGTTCCCGCGGACAAGGTCTCTGTCCGGAAGGCTCCGAGAAAGCCATCCAAAGCCAATAAGCCGCGCGTGGCGGCGAAGTCGGTAAAAGCACCGACCAAGAAGCAGAGCGCGAAAAAGAAGCGGAGCCAGAAGAAAGCAGGGAGCAAGCCTCACAAGGCAGCTAAGCAGGCGCGAAGCAAGAAGAAGGCATCGAAGAAAGTCGTGAAGAAGCCTGCAAAGGTGCTGGCGAAAAAGGCGGGCAAAAAAGGCGCGAAGAGAGCGCCGCGGAAGTCTGCGAAGCAGCGGACTACGAAGAAGAAGACCAAAGCGAGAGCGAAGAAATAGCGGGAGTTGGGCGGGCTGCGGCCAGCTTCAGACTGAAGTGGCCGCCTGCTAGCCGTCCCCCGCGCAAGCAGGGGAGGTGATCAGAGCTGCACGCCGCACCCTGCCGAGAGCAACGCGAATCCCTACGAGGACCCGCGCTCCTGCGCTCGCGCCATTGCTACCAGTCGATTGCCGATGATGTCGGCACGCCAACCTTCAAGCAAGTGGGCCGTCTTGCCGGACAGGACGAGTTGTTCGATATCTCGACGGGTCGCGAGCAGTTCAGGGCTTACGGCCAAGCCGTCGGATTGCGCCCGGACGAAGCTCATGAGCTGGGCAACGAGCGCGAGTTGATGGGGTTCCGGACGCATTGGCTGCGCCTGATCTTTTTCCGCATCTCGACCTTGATTGCCGCGCTCGATGAGATCGAGAAGCTCCTGGCCACGCTTTCGTATAGTTCCCGCAGGCAGGGTGCGCACCTGCTCCAGTTCGTCGATGTTGCGAGGCATGCGCTCGCTGATCTCACGCAAGGCTTCGTCCGCCAGAATCCATCCGCGTGGCTTGTCGTGTCGGACAGCCAATTCCTCACGCCATTGGGCGAGCAATTTTGCCGCTGCCCGCTGTTCGGGTTTGAGACGGTCGAGTCCTTTCAGGCGACGCCATGCGAGGTGAGGTTCGACCTTGTGCAGATCAGGTGTCTCCAGTTCGCGAGTTTCTTGCTCGAGCCAATCTAATCTCTTGCGTTCCGCAAGTTCCGCGCGCAGATGCGCGTAAAGAGGCGCCAGGTAACGCACATCGTCCGCTGCGTATTCGATTTGCTCCGGGCTTAGAGGACGCTTGCTCCAGTCGGCGCGCGTGTGACCTTTAGCCAATGAGTGTTTCAGCCGCGCGGACACGAGTGCGCCATAGCCTATTTGTGCGGAAAGCCCGAGTAGGGCAGCCGCGATCTGCGTGTCGAAGATCGGCGCCATGGGCCCGGCGTGCGGCGCGTGCACGGCGAGCACCTCCAAATCTTGGCGAGCCGCATGCAGGATTTTCAAGCGTGAGCGATCGGTTAGAAATGACCACAGGTCCTTGAGATCGGTGATCGCAAGTGGATCGATCACGGCACAGTAATCCAAGCTTGCCAGCTGAACGAGGCAGAGCTTGGGGTAGTACGTGCTCTCGCGCATGAACTCTGTGTCGAGCGCGACGAAATCGCTTCGAGCCAGTATTCCTAGGGCTCCAGACAGCTCCTCGGCACTGCTGACATAGTTGGTCGTTCGTGCGGCTTCAGTGACGATCATCTGGGCGGCCTCAGCGTGATAATCGACGCCTGAATGCGGGTCGAGGTGATAGCGGCTGAACGCAGCGCAGTGACGTATTGGAGGTGCACGTCGGCATTATAGGAAAGCAAGCGATAATCCACAGCGTCTCATGACTCGATGAGGCGATAAGGTGTTAGGGGTGATGGAGCCATTGCTGCCATCGCAGATGTTAGGATGGATCGCATCCCAAGACGTCAATCCACGTATGCACGTTCATATTCTAGGCATCTGCGGCACATTCATGGGCGGCATCGCTGCGTTGGCGCGGGCCGCGGGGCATCGCGTCACCGGTTCGGATCAGAACGTTTATCCGCCGATGTCGGATCAGCTTTCTGCGCTCGGTATCGAACTGATCCAAGGATACGATCCTTCGCAACTCGCACTGAAGCCGGACGTCGTCGTGGTCGGCAATGTGATGAGTCGCGGCAATCCGCTCGTTGAAGCATTGCTCGAAAGCTCGATACCGTACACATCGGGCCCGGAGTGGCTTGCCCGTCATGTGCTGGCGAATCGTTGGGTGCTCGCGGTTGCAGGTACGCACGGCAAGACCACTACATCGAGCATCCTAGCCTGGATACTCGAACACGCAGGACTAGAACCCGGTTTCCTGATCGGTGGTGTGCCGGGAAATTTCGCCACGACCGCACGATTAGGCAGCGGCACGCATTTCGTCGTCGAGGCAGACGAGTACGACACGGCCTTTTTCGATAAGCGCGCCAAATTCGTTCACTACCGTCCTCGCACCGCAGTGCTCAACAATCTCGAGCATGACCACGCGGATATCTACCCCGATGTCGCATCCATCCAATGGCAGTTCCATCAGCTATTGCGCATGGTTCCACGCAATGGCCTCGTCGTCGCAAACGCCGGCGAGGCGCACGTGATGGAAGTCATCGATATGGGTTGCTGGACGCCGGTCGAAAGATTTGCTGCAGGCGTACGCGGCGATGCGGCGTGGTACGTGCTGGCTGCCCCGCAAAGCGATTACACGAACTTTGCGATCATGGAAGGCAACGAGCACGTGTGCGATATCGAATGGTCGATGGTTGGACGGCACAATGCACAGAACGCACTCGCAGCGGTGTTGGCTGCCCGCCATGCGGGCGTGCGAGTCGGGCAAGCCGCCGCAGCCCTCAGAGAGTTCCGCGGAGTTCGCCGCCGCATGGAAGTACGAGGTGTTGTGAACGGCGTGACCGTCTACGATGACTTCGCGCATCATCCGACCGCGATCGATATGACGATCGACGGATTGCGCCGCCGCGTGGGCAGTGAGAGATTGATCGCGGTACTCGAGCCTCGATCCAACACGATGAAGCTTGGCACTCATCGCGATGCGCTCGCGAAATCGCTTTCAGGTGCCGATGAAGTGTGGATGTATCAAGGTCCGAGCGTGCAATGGGATGTTGCAGGCGCAGTCGCATCGCTCGGTGAACGAGCGCAGGTGGTGAGCGATATCGATGAGCTGGTGCGGCGACTCTCAGCAGCGGCCAGATTTGGCGATCACGTGCTGATCATGTCGAACGGCGGTTTCGGCGGAATTCACGAGAAGCTGCTGACGCGTTTGCGGGAGCAGACAGGTCATTGAAGGTCACGGTAAGAAACGTTGCGCGATAGGACAGTGAACCGTGAACCCGCAACTCACGATTCCCTTGTTTCCCCTCAATACAGTCCTCTTTCCAGGAGGACCGCTCAAGTTGCGAATCTTCGAAACTCGGTATGTGGAC
This sequence comes from Steroidobacter sp., assembly GCA_025929585.1. GTDB lineage: Bacteria > Pseudomonadota > Gammaproteobacteria > Steroidobacterales > Steroidobacteraceae > Steroidobacter. The sequence goes on along the minus strand of JAICPY010000023.1, from coordinate 35,205 downwards.
ATGATCGGTCGTTGCATGCGTTCTGATGCAGAGTTCGGTGTCGCGATGATCGTCGAAGGTATGGAGATTGGCGCCGCTCGGACTGCCGCGATCGGTACGACGGCCCGCATCTTCGACTTCGAGCAGTTGAAAGATGGACTGTTGGGAATCGCGGCGCGCGGTTGCCGTCGATTCAGGATTGGCTCGGTCGAGGTACAACCGGACGGTTTGAACGTCGCTAGCGTCGAGGTGCTCGCACCCGATCCGGCTTCGAAGGTCGATGCTGACTTCCATCAGCTCGTGGAGATGGTGCGACTGGCCTACCCCCACGTGCGCGCGCACTACGCGGATCCGGAACCATTGCTAACGGATGCGAGCTGGTTGAGCGCTCGAGCGACAGAGCTTTTGCCACTTGGCCTGCAGAATCGTCAAGAGTGCTTGGAGTTGGATGATCCGATCGAGAGATTGCACTATCTGAAGAAATACCTTGATGAGCTCGGTTTGAAATCGGGTTCCTGACACCTGCTCAAGCGATGCTTCCCACAGCTAACGCTGATTAGCCTCGCCTCTCGTGGATGCGATGTAGACAGCCACGATTGCCGCGAACCAGATCAATGCCGCCCAGCCGATGACGCCATCGTAAGTGCCGACCCATTCGACGTGCTCCGCGGTAGCATCCACGATGGTCGTCTTGCGTAGCACGGCGATGACGCAGACACCTGCTGCATGCAGACCGATGCAGGCAGCGATCGCGCCGGTCCGCAGACGCACCAGCGCAAGCAAGATGCCGAGCATGAACAAAGCAAAGAACGAATCGACGAACGCGAGCGGCTGCGTGTATCTCTCGAACAAGCGGCTGAGCACGAGGAATCCATGGCTCCAGGTCACCTCGTTCGCAGGAACGCGGAGCTTTCCGCCCAGGAAGTGCAACGCCGCGTAAAGAGCGCTTGGTGCAACGACTGCGGCCAGCACGCCTGAAGTACGCCGCACCGCGCTGTAGAGTACACCTCGAAAAAAGGTTTCCTCGATGAGCGCAACCGCCAGTCCCGAAGCGATGCCACCGAGAATGATCGGCGTCCAAGCCCCTTCGAATCCGGCTTTGACCTCGCGAATATCCAACCCGAACAGAAACAGGATCAGCGGCAACATCAGCGCAGCTCCGGCAACCCAACCTATTGCCAGCTGGCGCAGGAACCGGCCACGCGGCATTCCGTAGCCCATGGATTGCCGATCGGACAACCCCAGTCGGCGCGTCAGGTAGATCAAGCCGATCAGCGCAAAGAGCATCGCCAAACGGTTCATCACTCGATGCACGGGCTCTACCGAGATCGTCGCCACGAGTAGCCACGCGGGATAGGTCAGTGCAGACGCGACGATCAGCGCGGCTGCAAGCAAGACTAAGAACAGCAGAAATGAGCGCATGGGTTAGAGACGTTAGCCGAAGGGGGTCAACAACGAGACGACCGCAGATCGTAGGTTAGTTTCTGGGCAAACAGCTAGTAATCAGCTGCCTTGCAAGTCTCGCGCGATGATTGAATGACTTCGTCAGCATAGGAGCATCTAAGATGGACGAAGCCAAAGCACTCAACATTCTGTCGACGCTCGCAAATGGTGTGAATCCCGTTACGGGTGAAGTATTTGCGGCCGACAGTCCTTATCAATCGTCCGAGGTCGTGCGAGCGTTGTACCTCGCCACGCGGGCACTGGAGTCTCGTGCAAAGCCGACCAAGGTTCGCACGGGCCTTCCCAGCAATGCCGGCAAACCTTGGTCCGAGGAGGATGATCGAAAGCTGCTTGCCGAATTCGATCGCGGGAGCTCCCTTCAGGATCTTGCGCAAGCGCATGCGAGGACGGTCGCCGGGATACAAGCTCGGTTGGAGAAGCACGGAAGACTGCAGCCCACTGCTGGAAGCACATCACAGCGGCGCCCTTGGCGGGGCAACGCACAAGCAGGTAACGGGTAGAGATTGGTTGGCTCATGCCAAACGAAAGAGGGCGCCGGTCGGTCCGGCGCCCTGGACAGCCGTCCTGCTGAACTACAGCGAGACCGTTTTAGATCCAGTCGGGTTCAACTCGAGGCCAGAACTCTCGGGTGCCTTGATCGAGCCGCCACTAGCGCTTCGCCTGCGTCCGGCGCGCCTTGTTGGCCTTCTCTTCCGCTATGCGTCTTCCGCTATGCGGCTTCTCAGCCGCGATCCGGTGTTTCACTTTGGCGACGAGAAGGGAAGCCGCCCTGTTCGCATACGTCCCTAGGCTCTCGCTGCTACCATACGCACCTTTCGCGCTCCTACCACATTCAATTTCGGAGCGTCCATGCAAAGGTATGCCCGGCAGACATGCTCGAGTCAGAACGTACGATAACTCAAAAATGGCTAGATCCTTGGTGGCCGAGTACTCGAGTCGGTCAAGATCCGCTCGATGAGTTGCTGATCGAAGGTCGCTACGCTCCCGTCAGCGTCGCCAATTGGAAGCTCGTGCCCGGAATGAAGCGCCTGCTGCTGCAAAAGCGAGTGCCTCGTCCGTTGACTTTCATGGCCGATCAACGCCTCACGATCGTGATTCCGTTTCGCGATCGCCATGAGCATCTGGACCACCTGGTTCCGATACTCAGGAATGTGTTGGCTAAACAGCCGGTACGCAGTCGAATTCTGGTGGTGGAGCAGGCCGGAAGCGATCTGTTCAATCGCGGTAAGCTGATCAACGTCGGCATGCAGCATGCAGCCGATCAATCCGACTATTACTGCGTACACGATGTGGACGCGATCCCGTTGGAAGCGAACTACTTGTGCCCCTCACAACCGCTACGCCTCGTCAGCAAGGTGCGCAGGTGGGACGGTCAATGGCATCGAACGCCATACTATTTCTCCGGTGCCGTCTCGGTGAAACGTGAACAAGCGTTCGCAGCGAACGGTTTCTCGAATGGCTATCGTGGATGGGGCAAGGAAGACGATGATTTCTTTTTTCGTCTGCTGTTGGCCGATTGCTTGTGCTACTACGACACTCAGGGCTTCTTCGAAGACCTGCCCAATCCGCCGCACCAGCAAGTCGAGCGTTCCTCGATTCAAACATTACCGCACGTGCGAATGAACCGGCGTAGACGCAGTCAGTTATTGCGCGGGCTCGCCAATCCGCACGGCGACGGGCTCTCAACGCTGGACTACAAGTTGCTCAGTCGCGAGCAAGCGGACGGGTATGAGAAGATATGCGTTCAATTGTAAATGGCTACGCAATCACGGCCTGATTGAGTCAGCTCATAATTTCTACACGCCCTTGTCTAGGCCTTCGACGCGTCGATCTAACTTGAAAGCTCACTCCATATCCAAGCTTGTTCAGTGCATGCGGATGTTCATAGGCATCTGTGTGTTTATCGCGCCGCTTGCCCACGCTCGCGGTCCTTCGCCTTATTTGCCACTCGATATCTCACCTTCGATCGAGCGGCAGATCGAGCGAGTGCTGATTCTCGCAGGCAAGCCGGTGATGCGTCGACCGATTGCAGCTGCGGTGGTCTTGGATGCGTTGCCGCGGGCGTGCGAACGAGACGTTGCTCTATGTGAGAACGTTCGCCGTTACTTGCAACGCTATATGGGTAAATATGCTGTGACCCACGCTCGAGCCGAAGGCGCAATCGCGTCGGGCGATTCAAATGCAACACTCCCGAATCAACACGGCGAATCTGTGGACTCGACGTGGCGGCTTGTCGCAAGCGGATATTTCCAGCCCAATGACCACGTCATTGTGAATGCCGGCGGCATCGCTTATGACGGAAATTTCACCGCGACCGGCTCCTTTCTGAGCATGGGCTTTGATTTTGCCCAACTAGATATCGGGTTCCGCGATCACTGGTGGGGACCGATGAGCGATAGCAGCATGCTCGTTAGTACGCAGGCCCCCACGATGCCTTCCGTCACGCTGTCGAACTACGCTCCGATTAGTCCGCTGGGCTTAAGTTACGAAGTTTTCGCCGCAGAGATGTCGCGGCAGACGGATATCGCCTTTCAAGGCACGACAACGGCGGGTCGGCCGCGGCTTGCTGGTCTGCAACTCGTCATGGAGCCGGTCACCGGCTATGCCGTTGCATTGAATCGCATTACTCAATATGGAGGCGGTGCGCGCGGCGGTCGTGGGTTCTCGGATTTTTTCGACGCGCTGTTCACAAGCAGCAACGAGCAGGACGCATCTGGGCAAGGTAGCTCGGATGTAAATCGCATCGCATCTCTCTCGAGCAGCATATTGTTTCCTGGTCCGGTGCCCTTCGGGGTTCGCGTCGAGTACGCGGGCGAGGACAATACCTATGAAGGCAAATATCGACTGGGTCAGACCGATCTATCGCTAGGCATCGATTTTCCGATGCTTTGGCGAGATTTTGATGCGAGTTACGAGCTCTCGGAATTCCAGAATGGCTGGTACGTCCATCACATCTATCCTGATGGACCGCGCAACGAAGGCGCGGCTCTTGGGCATTGGTTTGGCGATAACCGACTGCCGCGCGATGCGATTGGCGGGCGCAGCCATCAGTTGCGAGTTGGTTGGCAATTGCCCAGAGGGGACTACGCGCAGGCCAGCTACCGAAATCTCGATCTCGATCCGCGTTGGGATTTCTCGAACGGCGGCCGGCCATATCGGACCATGCAGGTGCTTGGGATCAACTATGTAACTCACTGGAACGGGCACGCGATCGATGCGCAACTCGAGATCGGGGAAGATGTATTCGGCGAATCGTTCGCTCGCCTGGGCGCTGCCTTCGACTTTGCACCGAGCGATGCTCCGAGTAGTCGGGTGCAGAGCGAAGACTCAGCGTATTCCGGCACCGACTTGTTCATCGACGCTGGTCTGCAGTACAGCAGAGCGAGCGAAATCCTTTGGCTTCCCTCCAATAAGCGCGATACGACCGCATACGAGGCGAATTATCATTTCGGCGTGGGCGCGCGCCGAGCAGTATCGGAACGCAACGACTTGGGAGTGCGTCTGGAGCTCGATCAGATTGCTGATCGCAGTCTCATTTCGGTACGCGCACTCGACTATCGTTTTCGGTTGAACCGCAAGCTCGCTGTCGGTGCGTTCTTGGGAGTAGGTCGATACGATCTCACGCTCGATGGACACGGCTACTACTTCGGCGCCGGCCTTCAATACCGAGACGTTCTGCCGGGCTGGGACGTAGGTCTTGATTATCGACGTTACGATAAGCTGAATCGCGATAGAGGGCTCGCTTCGGATCCTGAATCGAATCCCGGCTTACCTCGTCGCTACGTCGATGTCGATGGATTGAGTCTTTATATGAGCAAACGATGGTGAGTGCCGCACGATCGCAGGGGAGAGCGGAGCCGCCCAAAATATTGGCCTTCGTGTTGCCTCAGTATCACCCGATTCCCGAGAACGACGAATGGTGGGGTCAAGGCTTCACGGAGTGGACCAACGTGCGCAAGGCGCGACCGCTTTTTCGCGGACATCTGCAACCGCGAGTACCGGCCGACGGGCGCTACTACGACCTGCTGGACCCGGCGACGCAGGAGTGGCAAGCCTCGCTCGCAAGAGAGCACGGCATCCATGGATTCTGCTATTACCACTACTGGTTCAGGGGCAAGCGCTTGCTCGATAAACCAGTTGAACTGTTACTACAGAGAAGTACACCCGACTTTCCCTTCTGTCTCGCCTGGGCGAACGAACCGTGGACTCGGGCCTGGGACGGCGGCGATCGCGAAGTGCTCATGCCGCAGGAGTACGCAGATCGCGCCGATTGGGAGGCACACTTCGAATGTCTGCTGCGGATCTTTAGCGACCCTCGCTATATCCGCGTAGACGGCAAGCCGATGTTGTTGATTTATCGCAGTGCGAGCATCGGTTGCGCAGAACCCATGTTGCAGTTATGGCGCGAACTCGCTTCGCGAGCGGGATTACCTGGTTTGCATATCGTCAGCATGCTCACCGCGTTTCCGCCCGATCCGCGCACCGCTCTGTTCGATGCGTTCGCCGACTTCGAGCCGGCTTACACTCAGGTGCAGCGTCGTCCGTTTCTATGGCGGAAGAAGGAGAAGTTTTACAGGAAGTTTCGCAAGTGGAGCCTACGCCTGTTCGGCCGGGCGAATGGTCCACCGAATAGTTACGACTATCCCTCCGTTTGGCAGGCAATTGCCAAGCGGCCGATTCGGCCGAGGGTCTATCCGGGCGCGTTTGTCGACTGGGACAATACGCCGCGCCGTGGGCTCGAGCGCGGTATCGTGTTTCGAAATTTCGATGCGCGTGCGTTCGCCTCGGGCTTTAGGGAGCAACTGCGTAAAACGGCGCAGGCGGGCGTGCCTTTTCTGTTTATCAATGCATGGAACGAATGGGCGGAGGGGGCATATCTGGAACCCGACGAAGCGCGCGGTACATTTTTTCTGGACACCATACGCGACGCGGTCGAGGAGGTGCGGCAGCTTCATCCTGCGGCTGCGCATTCCGTGCGCGAGGCGGCGGGTTCAGCGGTCCCTCAAGGTAGTCTGCGCGACACCTGATCTACTGATCCCGCGAATGGCTGATTGCTCTGCGCGGTGCTAATTTCCGCGCCTGAGCAGCTGCACTACGCGCTGCAGTTCTTGTCGAGCCCTATTTCCAACGTGCTCTCGCAGGAGGCGCGCGACGCCACTCAGATTGGTATGGTTCAGGCCCACGAGCTCGATCCCTCTCTTGGCATATGCGCGGTCTAGCGAGAAGTTTGACATGTCCGTAGCGTCTGGCGACTTGCGGATGAATGCGAACGATGGAAAGACGCGCAGCTCGCTGATTAGATCGGATCTGGATGCGCAGAGCATCATGATCTCCATCACCAACATACTCATCGCCGTCTCGCCCACGAAGACGTCACTGTTCGGCCAATGTGCCCAACCCCAATCTTCGATGACGTATGTGCCGCCTGGGCGCAACAGCGGAAACGCGATCTCGAATGTCCGGCGGCTCAGACTGTACTGATGCGAGGCATCGTCGATGACGACATCCAGCGGTGTATCACCGAATTCATCGCGCACTATTTGTTCGATGCGCTCCTGATCAGTTTGCGACGTGCCGTAGTAGGAGCGTATCCGACGGCCTACTTCATGCGAGCGACAGAAGGTTTCGAACGCGAGCGCAGGCATGGAAAGGTCTACACCGACGAATTTGTCGAGCTCGAACCATAAGGAGAAGAGCGTTGGAGAACCGCCTTGGAAGATACCGAATTCCAGCATGCTACGCGGTGGTGCATCCGCGAACACCGACGCGTAGGCTTCGAGGGAGCCGCGATCCTTCAGGATGACGACCCGAGCAGCGTTGGTCTTCTGTGAGTAGTCGTCCAGTGCACAGTAGAACTTCACGCCGTCGAGCGTGAACTCGCGTTCATTCAACCAATCAATGGTCTTCATATGCGGATACTACGAGGATCACGGGATTCGATCGCCTCGGGTTGGAGGATGAACCGGAAATAAGTTCGATTCGGCTTCACTCCAGACCATCCGACTTTGAGCTTTCGCGCTCACGCGCTGCTTCGTGTCGTGCGAGTCGCAACTCCGCACGCATCAGACGCGAGCGCAGCCATCGTTTGGCGAGGTTCTCCGGTAGTTGTCCAAATGCGGCCTGCGCACCCTCGAACTGTTGCGTAGCCAATTGCGGCAATCCGGAGTCGAGCAGCTTGGCAGCGCGCTTCGTCTGCACGCGGGCCAGGCGCAGATAGGCGCGCTGCTGCAGGCGGGCGCGGTGCGTGGCGGGCAAATGCACGGCTAGCGCGGCGATCGCGGCCATCGTATCCGCTACGGTCCCGTCGACGGCTTGCAGACGCGCAGTTTCTGCGCCGTGGTGCCGACGATAGTTAGCTAATGCCCGCGGCTCATACCAAACTTCGTAATGTGCCGCGATGCGTACCCACATCTCCCAGTCCAGTGCATAGTGGAGATCGGTTCTGAATCCGCCGAGCGTCTCATATACATCTCGTCGCACCATCGCCGCGGGACACTGCAGTCGTTGCCTTTCGCTGATGCGATCGAGCCAGCGCGGAAGCACGCCGGCACGCCAGCGTTCACGATGCGAGATTCGTTCGACTCGGTCATTCTCGTCGATGAATGCATGGCGACAGAATGCCATGCCGATGCGTCGGCTCTTTCGCAAGCCCGACAACAATGCTGCGTAGAAGCCGCTATGCAATGTGTCGTCCTGGTGCAGGATGTGTATGAATTCGCCGCGTGCATGGGCGATCGCGCGGTTCCAGTTGCCTGCTAGGCCGAGCCTCTCGGCGTGCTCGTAGTATTCGAGGCGATTCGCAGGAGCAATTCCCGCGAGTAGCGCGGCCGGGCGAGCACGCGCGGAGCCGTCGTCAACAATCGCTATTTGCATCTGAGCAGGCCCAGGATCTTGAGCTAATACACTCCTGACCGCATCTATGAGAAAGCGCTCGGGCTCGTATGTCGGTATGACGACCGAAATCGCGGGACGCCGTTCCTCGTTGTCAACGCGAGCTATCTTGGGAGAAGACGTCATCGTGCTGCGACGTATCGGACCTGCTCACGCGCTTGAGAAACCACATCGAGAGATGAAGTCATGCTATGCACTTGGCTCACGAACCATACTGCTGGGTTATCCAATCGCGATACTTTCCGCTCATTACGTTGCGCCACCAGGTCTCATTGTCGAGATACCAAGCGATCGTATCGGCCAAGCCTTGAGCCAATCCGATCTGAGCGCGCCAGCCTAGCTGATTGCTCATGCGCTGCGAGTCAATCGCATACCGGCGATCGTGGCCGGGTCGGTCCTTCACGAAGGTTATCAGCTTCGCTGAAGATGCACCTCTTGCGGCGGGGCAATTCGGGAATCGAGTCGCGAGCGATCGATCGCGAGCGAACGCTTCGTCGACAGCGGCGCATAGTGCGCGAACCAGATCGATGTTAGAGCGTTCGCTGTTGCCGCCAACGTTCCACGTCTCGCCGGGAGGGGAGTGTTCGATGATCTTCATTACCGCGGAACAGTGATCGTGCACATGGAGCCAATCGCGGATGTTCTTGCCGTCGCCATAAACAGGCAAGGGCTGTCCTTCAAGAATATTGACGATGCACAGCGGGATCAGCTTCTCGGGAAATTGGTAGGGCCCATAGTTGTTCGAGCAATTGCTGATCGAATACTGGATGCCATAGGTATGTCCATAGGCGCGTACGAGGTGATCCGATGCGGCCTTCGAAGCTGCGTAGGGCGAGCGCGGATCGTACGGGTGAGATTCAGAGAACGGCGCTGCATCGGGTGCGAGCGATCCGTACACTTCGTCTGTTGAAATGTGGTGAAACCGATGCTCGACACCTTCTTTCAGCCACACCGCACGAGCGGCGTCTAGTAGCACTTGTGTTCCCACGATGTTCGTTCCGACGAACTCCCCCGGACCTACGATCGAGCGGTCCACATGCGACTCGGCAGCGAAGTGCACGATCGTATCCAGTTTTTCCGAACGCAGCAGATTGCAGACCAAATCGAAGTCGCGAATGTCCCCTTTGACGAAACGCACAGCACCTGGATCGCATAGAGCCGCTACATTCGCGTAATTTCCCGCGTACGTGAGCGCGTCCAAGAGGACAATGCGATCATCGGGCTTGGCGTGAGTCCAAAAGTGCGCGAAGTTCGCACCGATGAACCCGGCGCCTCCGGTAATCAGCAATCGGCGACTCATGCGCTGCGAACCTCTTGGGCTCGATAAAGATCTCGAAGCGTAAGATCCAATCCTTCCTTCCAACTGCGAGCGCGCATTCCGAGCGCGCTTTGAGTGCGGCGAGTATCCAGAGCGCTATAGCTAGGTCTTCGAGCGGCACTCGCGAAATCGGCTGCGACCGCCGGCTGCAATATGACCTGCGCGGGAAGCAGCCCTAGAGCGAGCGCTTGTGCCGCAATCGCTTCGGCAAATTCGAATCGGCTGACGACGCCTTCATCGCTCCAGTGATGGATACCATGAAGCGTTCGTTTCGCTACCATCCATAGCGCTTCGGCTAGCGAATAGGCGGACGTCGGCGATCCAAATTCATCGGTGACGACGCGTAGGGGTTCGCCGGCCTTCATTCTGGCCAGCATCTTCGTCACGAAATTCGCACCTTGTGCACTGTGCAGCCACGAGGTTCGAATGACGCAAGCATTGGTTCCAAGAACGGTAAGCACCGCTTGCTCACCTTGCAGCTTGCTCGTTCCATAGATATTCAACGGTCGTGGGTCGTCTACGATGTCATAGGGAACTCGTTTGGTCCCATCGAATACGAAATCGGTGGATACGTGCACGAGCCGAACATCATGCGATGCGCAGGCATTCGCAAGTGTCGAAACAGCATCACGATTGATGGCGAAGGCCGCCGTGGTCGATCGCTCCGCGGCTTCGACGTCGGTATAGGCGGCCGCGTTCATCACTACTTGTACACGCTCTGTTTCCAGAATCGCATCTACTGCGGCTGCGTCGGTAATATCGAGCTGTGTTCGCGTCTTTGCCACGTACTCGCAGTCAAAGGGCGCACGTGCCTGCAAGGCGGATCCGAGTTGACCGTTTGCGCCCGTGATCAAAACTTTCATGGAAAGACGTCTGCGTTCTGAAGGGAGCTCCCGGCCGCATCCTTGGCTGAGACGATCGGTTGAATGCCTGACGGAATGGGCCAGGCGATTTTCAGCTCAGGATCGTTCCATACGAGCGTGCGCTCCGCCTTCGGCAGCCAGAAGTCCGTGACTTTGTAAGCGACGCGAGTTTGCTCGGCTAACGCAAGAAATCCGTGAGCCAAACCTTGAGGAACCCACAAAGAGTCACCGCTCTGTGCGCTCAGATGTACGCCGATGGCAAGACGAAATGTCGGCGAGCTGCGGCGCAAATCAACGAGCACGTCGTAAATCTCACCAGTCAGCACGCGGATGAGCTTGCCTTGCGGCTGCTGCACTTGATAGTGCAAGCCGCGCACGGTCCATTGCCTGGAAATACTCAGATTGTCCTGAACGAAGTTGGCTTTCACGCCGAGATCATGAAACGCCTTTTCATTCCAGGTTTCCACGAACGTGCCGCGTTCATCGTGCCAAAGCTGATGTTCGATCTTTAGAACGCCAACGATGCTCAAGCCGATCGCACGCATCAAAATACCTGAAACTCATCGATGCGCCGAAGATAGTCGGCGTAGGAAGTCGGTCCTAATTGCCGCGTCAGCTCGCGCAATTGCTCCCGATCGATCAATCCTTGTCGATATGCGATCTCTTCGGGACAACAGATTTTGAGTCCTTGTCGAGTCTCGACCGCGGCGATGTAGTTCGCGGCTTGCAACAAGGACTCATGAGTGCCGGTATCCAGCCAGGCGACGCCGCGGCCTAGAATCTCGACCCGCAATTGCGCGTCGTGCAAATACGCGCGGTTCACATCGGTGATTTCCAACTCGCCTCGTGCGGAAGGCTTGATGTTGCGCGCGATCTGCACGCAGCGTCGATCGTAAACATACAGGCCGGTGACTGCGTAGTGCGAGCGTGGCGCGCTCGGTTTTTCTTCGATCTCGACGACACGTCCTTCCGAGTCGAAGGTCAGCACGCCGTAGCGCTCGGGGTCACTCACATAGTAACCAAAGACGGTTGCGCCCTCATGTTCGCCCAACGACTTACGCAGCTGATCCGGGAAACCGTGACCGTAGAAAACGTTGTCGCCCAGGATTAGGCAGACGCCGTCGTTGCCAATGAAATCCTCCGCGAGAATCAATGCCTGTGCGATGCCGGCTGGCGTCTCTTGAGTCGTATAGCTGATTTTGATCGACCATTGCGATCCGTCGCGAAGCAATCGTTGAAATGCCGGTAAGTCGCTCGGCGTCGTGATGATGAGGATGTCGTAGATGCCGGCCAGCATCAGTGTTGCCAGTGGATAGTAGATCAGCGGCTTGTCATAGATCGGCAGCAACTGCTTGGAGACAGAGTGCGTCACGGGAAACAGGCGAGTGCCGGAGCCGCCTGCCAACACGATGCCCTTGGTGATCATGATTGTGGCGCCGTGCGCCCCAGTTGCTGAAAGACCTTTTTCGCCGCTGCAATCGTCACTTCGATTTCCTGGTCGGAATGCGCAATCGAGATGAACCCCGCTTCGAACGCGGATGGCGCGAGATACACACCTTCGTGCATCATCAGATGGAAGAATTGTCTGAATCGATCGACGTTGCACGCCATGACTTCACGGAAGTAGCGCACCGAAGGTTTATCGGTGAAGAACAAGCCGAACATGCCACATACCTGATTGACCGAGAACGGTAGGTTTACCGCTCGGGCCGCATTCAATAAGCCGTCGGTCAATCGCGTCGTTTTTTCGGCCAGCTTCGAATGAAAACCAGGCTCCTCCAGCGCTTCGAGTGTCGCAAGACCGGCGGCCATTGCGACCGGATTGCCGGAGAGAGTGCCGGCTTGATACACGGGACCTAATGGTGCGATCTGCTCCATGATTTCCCGGCGACCGCCGAATGCGCCGACCGGCATGCCTCCGCCGACGATTTTCCCGAGCGTCGTGAGATCGGGTTTGATGCCGTACAACGATTGCGCACCACCAAGTGCGACGCGAAATCCGGTCATGACCTCATCGAAGATCAACACCGCGCCGTGCTGATCGCAAACCGATCTGAGCGCCTCCAGAAACCCGGGTACCGGCAGCACACAATTCATGTTTCCCGCTACAGGCTCGACAATCACGCATGCGATTTCATCACCGCGATCGGCGAAGAGTTGTTGAACCTGTGCGATATCGTTGTAGGCAAGCGTAATCGTGTGTGCTGCGAGGTCTTTCGGGACGCCAGGCGAGGTGGGCACGCCCAAGGTCAAGGCACCGGAGCCCGCTTTCACCAGCAGCGAATCGGAATGGCCGTGGTAGCAGCCTTCGAACTTCACGATGCGATCGCGGCCGGTGTAGCCCCGTGCGAGCCGGATCGCGCTCATGGTTGCCTCGGTACCCGAACTGACCATGCGCACCAGATCGATCGAAGGAATGAGCTCGCAGATCTTTTTCGCGACGCGAGTTTCCAATTCGGTCGGCGCGCCAAAAGACAATCCGTAGGCAGCACGCTCTTGGACCGCCTTGATTACGGCAGGATGCGCGTGCCCCAAAATCATCGGACCCCAGGAGCCGACATAGTCGATATAGCGGTTACCGGCATGATCGAACACGTGAGGGCCGAGTGCGCGCTCGATGAATAGCGGTTCGCCGCCGACGCCGCGGAAGGCGCGAACCGGAGAATTTACCCCGCCTGGGATGTAGCGACTCGCTTCGTCAAAAAGGGACAAGGTGGGAGCTCCGCGTAGATTGGCCGCAAGTGTAAGGACGGCGCTCACCGCGCGCCAGCAAACCTGTTGCGCGTCGCACAGCTAGATCGATGCGCAACCCTCGCCCGTCCGTGCGCTGCGTTCATTCTTTCCCATTGCACCTACACGGACTTCCCGCTTTAATCGCGCCCTCATTTCTACCGGCGCGTTCCTTCGATGAAATCCTACATGTGTGTGATTTGTGGCTATGTGTATGAGGAAGAAAAAGGAGATCCCGTCTCCGGAATCGCGCCTGGCACCCGCTGGGAAGACGTCCCGCTCTCGTGGCGCTGCCCTGATTGCGGCGCCGGCAAAGAAGACTTCGAGATGGTTGAGGTGTGAGGAAGAGAGAAGGCGATGGGGGATGGGCGATAGGGGATAGTCAGAGTGGAGGGCAGCTCGTTAGCGGTGAGGCGATCGTGTTCGTTCTGACCATCCCCTATCCGCTATCCCCTATCCCCTTCTCTCCTTTCAATGCTGTCTCACTCGATGCCCCTTCTTTTCCAATAGCTCGATGACGCTGTCGTCACCGACTAAGTGGAGTGTGCCGACCACGACCAAATAATCATCCGTGTCATCGAGCAGGTTCTCGATGTTCGCGATCCATTTGCGGTTTCGCTCGACCGTCAGCGGACGGTAGACCTTTGGGTACTTCTCCATTCCTTCCGCAAGAAGCTCATCCAGCGTTTCCACGTCGCCCGCGCGCCAGGCTGTCAGCATCGAGTTGATCTCCTTCGTAGCACGCTCGGAGTCCTCGACGCTGTACATCAAAAATTCGCGTTGTTGCTCTGCGGGCAGGCCAGCAAGGATGCCCAACTGTTCGCGCAGCGATTCCAGACCTTGAATCGGCTTGCCATCCGATGCGGCGCGAGCGGTCAGCCGTTGCTCGACCCCGGAGCTTGGGTCCAAGCCCATCTTGATGAGATGCAGCTGAACCAGTGTCAGCGCCGCGAACCACGGCCGAAAACGCGTCAGCATCGCTGGATCGATGCCGATCTCCTTGGCTTTGGCGGCGACAGTCGAATACGTTGCCGCACCGAGCTCTTGCTCGAGAGTTCGGCCGTCAGGGAGCATTCCGAGCTCGAGCGCAACTTTCTGCGCCTCCAACGGATCCAGATCGTCCATATCGATTTCCATCACCAATCCTTCGGCGTCTGCATAAGCAGCCTCCATCGCTTGGGGAAGCTTCTCCGATGGACTCAGGAAGTGGACGGATCCGAGCAAATAGACCGTGTTCGTCTTGCCGCTCAATGACCAAAGACTATGGCGCTCGGTGGCGGCCGGCTCAGCGGCCAGGCTGTGGGTCGTAGGGCCGAGGCCGTAGCCAAAGCCGAGCAAGGCGAAAGCGAAGAAGCGCCGAATTCGCGACATGCGAAACATCGTCCTGATGGAAGGGAAGGAAGGATATCGGCAACTGCCGGTGACGCGCGCTTCTTTTTTCTCAGGTACAGCCTTCAGCTCGTAGCTTGAAGTCAGCGCTATCGAGCTAGGCGACGATTCGTTCCGCGTAACTTTCCAGCCAGCACACTTCGGTCGCGATGGTGCCATCGGGCATCAATTCCAGAACACGATAGCCCGGCGGCCGATTATCCAGGGCGAACTGCGGACTTCCGGGAAGGAATTGAGCGCAAGTGGACGGCGTCGCCATGAAGCGGACACCGTGAATAAAGCTATCCAGGGATTGGTGTACGTGGCCCCAGAGCACTCCGCGTACGTTCGAATGAGCCCGGATGACGCTTAAAAATTCGTCCGCGTCGCGCAAGCCGACATGATCCAACCAATCGCTGCGCATGCGGATCGGATGATGATGTAGGCAGATGAGCACGTGTTGGTTGCGGTGGGACTGCAGACTGATGCGCAGTCTTTCCAGCTGATCGGCACCGATCTCACCGCTGGCGTTGTTCGCAATCCAGGAATCGAGCATCACAACCGTCCAGCCGTCAAAACCTGTTGCACCGCCGATGACGAAAGGAGGGCGGTCGAGAGTCGCTCGCATCTGCTCGGGTAGGTCGTGATTCCCTGCCAGGCACAGGACAGGAATCTTCGATTGCCCGAATACGTGCCGGATCCAGCGATAGCCTTCCGGATCATCCTGAACCAGGTCTCCCGTCAATAGCACTGCGTCCAAGCGGGGGTTGCGGCGATAGGCGTCGGCAACGGCGGCTTGCAAAGCGGGCAGGCAAGCGACTCCGCGCAGACGCCCAGAAGCGTCCCCGAAGAGGTGCATGTCGCTGAATTGAAGCAGCCGGACAGATTGCATCTGATTTAAGACTTCCGTGCGCCGTCGCCAAAGAAGGACCGTTAACTACGTCACGAGAGGCGACCTGATGTGACAGAACGGGCTTAGGTGCTCAAAGCCTGCGCAACACTCAGGTCTTCCCTGGAGCCCGAATGCTAACAACGCAGGTCTCCTCAAAAAGTGACCAGCGTCTAATCCTCTGCCCGGAAGTGGCACAGGCGCCGAATCTATGCGGTCTGTCTCACTGTAGGCGATAGGCGTGCTGCTGGCACAACGCCAGCCGGCATCCGCAGTTCCACCTTCGAAAAAGGCAGCAATGAAGGGCTTCGACAGGCCGTCAGACGCTGAGTTCACCCGCGTTCTAGCCGCGGATGGAGCGGAATTGGAAGAAATCCCTCCTCGTAAGACTTGGCCGGCGCAGTGTGATAGTCCAAAATGCGCGGCTCCCTAGAAACTCCCCCAGGAATCCCCACCCGATGACGACGTCGCGCCGCCGACAGCTTGCCGATGCTATCCGTGTTCTGGCGATGGACGCCGTTCAGAAAGCAAATTCCGGTCACCCAGGGATGCCGATGGGTATGGCGGACATTGCGGAAGTTCTTTGGAACGACCACCTCAAACACAACCCCAACAATCCCGCCTGGCCGGATCGCGACCGCTTTGTGGTATCGAACGGTCACGGGTCCATGCTGTTGTATTCCTTGCTGCACCTGAGCGGCTATCCGCTCTCGATGGATCAGCTCAAGTCGTTTCGGCAGCTTGGATCACACACGGCTGGCCATCCCGAGCACGATCTGCATCTGGGAATCGAGACCACCACGGGGCCCCTGGGACAAGGTCTCGCAAATGCGGTCGGCATGGCGCTCGCTGAAAAGGTGCTCGCTACCAATTTCAATCGCCCGGGCCACGACATCGTCGACCACCATACCTACGTGTTCCTCGGCGACGGTTGCTTGATGGAAGGTATTTCTCACGAAGCCTGTTCCCTCGCTGGCACGTTGAAGTTGGGAAAGCTGATTGCCTTCTATGACGACAATGGAATCTCGATCGACGGCGAAGTGCACGGCTGGTTTACCGATGACACGCCGAAACGGTTCGAAGCCTACGGCTGGCACGTCGTACCGAATGTCGACGGTCACAACACCGATGCGATCCAGCAAGCGATCGTTGCCGCGAAAGGACAGAAAGACCGACCGACACTGATTTGTTGCAAGACGGTTATCGGCTTCGGCGCACCCAACAAGCAAGGTACGGAAGCCACTCACGGTGCTGCACTGGGCGCTGATGAAGTCGCTGCGACCCGCAAGCACCTCGGTTGGGACCATGAAGCATTTGTGATCCCGGACGAAATCCGCAAAGGCTGGGACGCTCGGCAAAGCGGCGAGCGGCGTGAGCTCGAGTGGCGTGGCCGATTCGACAAGTACAAGGCGCAGTTCCCGGATCTGGCGTCCGAATATGAGCGGCGCATGCGTGGAGAGCTGCCGAACGAGTGGGCTACGCAAGCGAAGGCATATCTCACGCAAGCGGGCGCGGCGACCGGCGCTCTTGCGACACGTCAATGCTCGCAGCAAGCGTTGAATGCATTGGGCCCGCATCTGCCGGAATTGCTCGGCGGATCGGCTGACTTGACCGGATCCAACAACACCAATCGGAAGGATTCCCGTCCGTTCACGGGTGACGATCCAACCGGCAACTATCTGCACTACGGCGTGCGCGAGTTCGGCATGTGCGCGTTGATGAACGGCATCGCACTGCACGGTGGCTTGATTCCTTATGGCGGCACGTTCCTAGTGTTCTCCGATTACGCTCGCAATGCGATTCGCATGGCGGCGTTGATGAAGCAACGCGTCATCTATGTGCTGACCCACGATTCGATCGGCTTGGGTGAGGATGGACCGACGCACCAGCCGGTCGAACACGTTCCTAGCCTGCGCATAATCCCGAATATGACGGTCTGGCGTCCGTGCGACGTCGCGGAAACGGCTGTGGCTTGGATTGAATCGATCCAGCACAAAGACGGTCCATCCATCCTGGCTCTAACTCGCCAGGCGTTGCCGGCTCAGCCGCGCACGGCTGTGCAGCTCGATGCGATTCGCCGCGGTGGTTATGTGCTCAAAGATTGCGATGGCACTCCCGAGGTCATTCTGATCGCGACGGGTTCCGAAGTTGCGCTGGCGGTCGAAGTGGCCGGTGTGCTTCAACAGCAAGGCAAAAAGGTCCGAGTCGTATCCATGCCGAGCACCAACGTGTTCGACGCGCAGGACGAGGCATATCGCAACGAAGTTCTGCCGCGCAACGTGAAATGCCGTGTTGCGATCGAAGCTGCGTATCCGGAAGGTTGGTGGCGCTACGTGGGCGATCACGGCGCCGTTATCGGAATGAAGACTTTTGGCGCTTCAGGTGTGGCGAAGGAACTCTTCAAGCACTTTGGCTTCACCGCTGATCACGTGGTGAAGACCGTCGAGCATTCGCTGCAAAGCGTTCGCTGACGCTCAAGCGTTTTTGATTCGTGGTTTGTTAACTTTGCTGTACTGAAGGCAAAAGGCGCGAAGGGCGCGAGCAATGCTCGCAGCAACAGCCCAAAGCCAATAGTCCACAGCCTTTATCGAGGAAATTGAGAAATGCCCATCAAAGTTGGTATCAATGGCTATGGCCGCATCGGTCGCAACATCCTTCGCGCCCTGTACGAAGCAAATCGAACGAAAGACATTCAGATCGTCGCGATCAACGATCTTGGCGATGCGAAGACCAACGCCTATTTGACTCAGTACGACACGGTTCACGGCAAATTCAAGGGTGAAGTGCAGGTCGACGGCGACTCGATGGTCGTCAATGGCGATCGCATTCGTGTGTTGGCGGAGCGTGACCCGGCCAAGTTGCCTTGGGGTCAGCTCGGTGTAGATTTCGTATTCGAATGCACCGGATTGTTCACGAGCAAGGCGAAGGCCAGCGCTCACATCACGGGCGGTGCGAAGAAGGTAGTCATTTCCGCTCCCGGTGAAAAAGACGTCGATGCAACGATCGTCTACGGTGTCAATCACAACGTGCTCAAGTCCAGCCATACCGTGATCTCGAATGCCTCGTGTACGACCAACTGCTTGGCTCCGGTCGCCAAAGTGCTCAACGAGAAAGTGGGCATCACGGCCGGTGTAATGACGACGATTCACTCGTACACGAACGATCAAGTCTTGACCGACGTGTTCCACAAAGACCTGCGTCGCGCACGTTCGGCAACTCAGTCGATGATCCCTACCAAGACCGGCGCCGCTGCGGCCGTGGGTCTGGTGTTGCCCGAGTTGAACGGCAAGTTGGATGGCTTTGCTGTGCGTGTGCCGACGATCAATGTCTCACTCGTCGATCTGAGCTTCATCGCGAAGCGCGCGACCAGCATCGAGGAGATCAACGCTGCCATGAAGGAAGCGTCCAATGGCGCGCTCAAAGGCGTGCTCGCGTACACGGACGCGCCGCTGGTCTCGATCGATTTCAACCACGATCCTGCATCCTCGACCTATGACGCGACGATGACGAAAGTCATCGACGGCACGATGGTCAAGGTCTGCGCGTGGTATGACAACGAGTGGGGTTTCTCGAACCGCATGCTCGATACCACCGTCGCGTGGTCGAAAGTGGCGTAAAAGCCGGTAATGAGTGATTCGTGACTCGCGGGTAGTAAGAGTTCTTGCGTTACCCGCGGCTCACGAGTCACGACCTGCGTTGGTTCAAGGACGAAAGCGCGGCAGCGCCTCTGACTAACCGCTAACCGCCAACTGCTTCCTTCTTGCTGGAGCTTCCCATGCCCATTCTTCGAATGACCGATCTCGACCTGCGCGGCAAGCGAGTATTGATTCGAGAAGATCTCAACGTGCCTGTGCAGTCTGGGGTCGTCACGAGCGACGCCCGGATTCGAGCGTCATTGCCGACTATCCAAGCTGCCAAGGACGCCGGCGCTCGTGTGATGGTGATGTCACATCTCGGTCGGCCAGAAGAAGGCGTCTACAACGAAGAGTTTTCACTGGCACCTGTAGCTCAGCGTCTGTCGGAGCTGCTCGGCTTCAAGGTCAAATTCGAGAAGAATTGGCTCGATGGCGTTGAGTGCGGCGTCGGCGAGGTCGTACTGTTAGAGAATGTTCGCTTCAACAAAGGTGAGAAGAAGGATAAGGAAGACCTCTCTCGGAAGATGGCAGCGCTATGCGATGTGTACGTCATGGATGCGTTCGGGACGGCACATCGCGCTGAAGCGAGCACGCATGGGGTCGGAAAGTTCGCCCCTGTGGCATGCGCTGGGCCTCTCTTGATGAATGAGTTGGAAGCACTCGAGACGGCGTTGGAAAAGCCCAAGCGCCCGCTGATCGCGATCGTCGCCGGCTCAAAGGTGTCGACCAAGCTCACCGTTCTAGAAAGCCTGATCACGAAGGTCGACAAGTTGATCGTTGGTGGCGGTATCGCAAACACCTTCCTTGCGGCGCAAGGTCATGCGATCGGCAAGTCGCTCGCTGAGGCGGAGATGATCGATATCGCGAAGAGCCTGCTGACGCGCTCGAAGGAATTGAACGTCGATATTCCCCTGCCGACCGATGTCGTCGTAGCAAAAGAGTTTTCTGCCTCTGCCGAAGCCGATGTGAAGGGTATCGAGAGTGTGGGCGCCGATGAGATGATCCTCGACATCGGTCCTGACACAGCAGAGCGCTTCGCGCGCATGTTCTCGGGCGCCGGCACGATCGTGTGGACCGGGCCCGTAGGTGTGTTCGAGTTCGACCAATTCGGTGAAGGCACGCGAACGCTCGCACAGGCCATCGCTCGCAGCTCGGCTTTTTCCATTGCAGGCGGCGGCGACACGCTTGCAGCTATCGAGAAATATGGAGTGGAGGAAGATATCTCCTACATCTCGACCGGTGGTGGTGCGTTCCTGGAGTTTCTCGAAGGGAAGAAGCTGCCAGCGGTTGCCATGCTCGAGGAGCAGGCCAACAAGAAGTGAGCGGCGGATGGCGCACGGTGAAGAACCGTTCGCCAAGGCCGTACTGGCGCGAATACCGCTCGCATGTTTGCTCAATCTCATTACACTGTCCGCCGCTGTCAAATGCGCCTAAGAAGCGTGCTCTTACTAACCGCTAACCGCTAACCGCCAAACACTTCATCCTATGCTTCGCCGTACAAAAATTCTTACGACACTCGGCCCCGCAACTGACGACCCCAAGGTTTTGACCGAGTTGATTCGTGCCGGCGCCGATGTCGTGCGCGTCAACTTCTCGCACGGTGAGCCGGAATTCCATGCCCGCCGCGTACAGATGGTTCGAGAGTGTGCGGATCAGGTCGGCAAATGGGTCGCAGTACTGGGCGATCTGCAGGGCCCGAAGATTCGCATCGAGCGCTTTGCGGAAGGCAAGGTGTTCCTGAACGAAGGCGACCCATTCGTTCTCGATGTCTCGCTCGAACCCAATGCCGGCACAGTCAAGAGCGTTGGCGTGGCTTACAAGTCGTTGCCGCAGGACGTGCGAGCGGGCGACACGTTATTGCTGAATGACGGTCTCATCGTGCTCGACGTCATAGCCGTCAATGGTCCTCGGATCGAAACCAAGGTCGTGGTCGGCGGAGAGCTGTCGAATAACAAAGGCATCAACAAGCAAGGCGGTGGTCTGTCGGCTGGTGCCTTGACCGATAAGGATCGGGAAGACATCAAACTTGCGGCAAAGCTCGGCGTGGACTATCTCGCCGTATCGTTCGCCCAGGATGGGAGCGACATGGATGAGGCACGCCGACTTCTAAGAAAAGAAGGCGGTCACGGACACCTCGTTGCGAAGATCGAGCGCAGCGAAGCGCTGGTCAATTTGGAGCGGATCATTCTCGCCAGCGATGCTGTCATGGTGGCACGCGGAGACTTGGGCGTGGAGGTTGGCAACGCGGAGCTTACCGGTCTACAGAAGCACATCATCGCCGAGACGCGTAAGCGCAATCGCGTGGTGATCACTGCGACTCAAATGATGGAGTCGATGATCCATAACCCAGTGCCCACGCGCGCGGAGGTCTCCGACGTTGCGAACGCTGTGATGGACGGCACTGACGCGGTGATGCTTTCGGGCGAAAGCGCAGTCGGCAAGTACCCAGTCAAGGCCGTGCAAGCCATGGCGCAGGTAATCTTGGGCGCAGAGAAGTACGAGTCGACGCACACTCCGATTCGTCAGCGTACCGAGCAGGGTGCGTTCGAGAAAACCGACGAAGCGATTGCGATGGCGGTCATGTACACGGCCAATCACCTGAAGGTCAAAGCCATCGTAGCGCTGACCGAATCCGGTTCGACACCTTTGTGGATGTCTCGCATTCGTGCCGACATTCCTATTTACGCATTCACCCGCCACGAAGAAACTCGCCGTCGCGTGATGCTGTATCGCGGCGTTTATCCGGTCACCTTCGATATCACTCACACAGATGCGCAGCTCCTGTACGCTGACATCTTCAGAGTAATGCTCGATCGAGGCATGGTCGAAGTCGGCGATCGCATCATCTTGACGAAGGGTGAGCTGTCGGGCGTGTCCGGCAAGACAAACGCGATGAAGATCGTGGAAGTCAAAGTGTGAGCACGCGTTCAGCAGCGCGGCGCGCGCACGCTCGGGTTTGATTCTCGAGCTGCGAACGCCCTGTTTGGCTCATGGACTTCTTGGCACAGGTTCGATCGCGCGGCTTCGATAAAAGGCTCAAATCCTCGCTACGCTGGCTGGCGTATTGCGTAGGTGCGGTCGCAATCCTAATTCTGCTCGCCATCGGTTCACTCTATGTGAGTGCCCGCCGTAGCTTGCCGCAAATCGACGGCGAGCTCGCTGTTTCCAATCTGTCCTCAGAGGCGACCATCGAACGGGATTCGATCGGTGTGCCTGCTATCCGTGCCTCATCGCGTGACGATCTCGCGTTTGCAACCGGGTTCGTCCATGCACAAGACCGCTTTTTTCAGATGGATCTTCTGCGCCGGTCGGCTGCAGGCGAGTTGTCTGCCTTGCTCGGCGCGTCGCTTGTGCCGGTCGACAAGAACTTGCGCTTGCATCGCTTTCGCTCGACTTCCGCCGAGGTGTTGAACAATGCGAGTGCGGCAGAGCGCGCTCTAATCGATGCATACACAAAGGGCGTAAACGCTGGATTGGAATCGCTGCGCGCCCGTCCTTGGGAATATCTAGTACTGCGTGCGAAACCCAAGGCCTGGCGATCTGAAGATTCAGTGCTCGTCGCGTTCGCGATGTATTTAAGTCTGAATGATTCCAGCGGTGTCGAGGAAATCGAGCGGGCGAAACTCAAACAGAGCCTACCGGCCGAACTGTTCGCATTCATTCATCCGGTCGGGACCGAGTGGGATGCGCCGATCGCGGGCCGAGCATGGCGTACTCCCGCCATCCCAGGACCTGAAATCTTCGATATTCGAAAAGGTTCGAGCGGTATCTCCGCGGCGCGCAACGTACCTGCTTCTCGCGAGGACATAGAAGGTACCTCTACCCTCGACCCCCGATTCTGGAGTCATCGCCCGGATCGGTACATGCCCGGTAGCAATAGCTGGGCGATCGCAAGTACGCATAGCTCCAACGGCGCAGCGATGCTCGCCAACGACATGCACTTGGGTTTGCGCTTACCCAACGTGTGGTACCAAGCGCGCTTGATCGTCGAAGCAGAAGGAGATCTCGCACGTGATCTCGTGGGCGTGACGTTGCCAGGCTTGCCGGTTCTAATCGTCGGTAGCAACTCGCACGTTGCTTGGGGGTACACGAATGGTTATGGAGATTGGACCGATCTGGTTATCGTCGAGCCGGATCGGATGAACCCTTCCGCGTATCTCACATCCGAAGGTTCCGAAGCTTTCGACATTCAGCGAGAACGTATCGAAGTGAATGGCGCGGATGCTATCGAGTTCCAATTCAAGACCACTCGCTGGGGTCCGCTTTTGAACGAAGAGCTCGATGGTCAACCGCTCGCACTTGCATGGACGGCCCATCATTCGCGTGCGACGAATTTGGGGCTGCTCGCGTTCGAGCGCGCGCGTTCAGTCGATGAGTTGCTCTCGGCCGCGAATCGCGCCGGTGCTCCTGTCCAAAATATCGTTGCAGCGGATGTAGAGGGACATATCGGTTGGTCCGTTCTTGGACAAGTTCCTCTGCGGGGCAGCTATGACACGACGATTCCGACTTCTTGGCGCAGCGGGGATGCTGGCTGGAAAGGATGGCGCGACCCGGATGACTATCCGCGCATCGTGGATCCACCTACGGCCCGCTTATGGACCGCGAATGCTCGGACCATCGATGCGGAAAAATGGTTCGAGTTCATGGGCGAGGGCGGTTACGACCTGGGTGCACGCGGTGCTCAAATTCGAGACGCGTTGTTGTCGGATTCTTCCGTGACCGCTCAAGAAATGAGTGCGCTGCAAACCGACGATCGGGCTCTATTTCTCACCAGGTGGCGGGATCTTCTGCTCGAGATTTCGGCAGGGCAGATCGATCCTCAGTTTCGCGAGCCTCGAGCATTCGTCGAGCAATGGTCGGCCCGGGCTTCGGCCAATGATGTTGGTTATCGGATCGTGCGAGCGTTCCGCAACCAAGTTCGTACAGATGTGTACGAATCGCTGATCGCGCCAGCACGTGCTCGGTCCCCCGCCACGCATTTCACGCCGTCGCCGCAATTCGAAGGCCCGCTGTGGGCGATTGTGACCGAACGACCGCAACACCTCCTGGACCCAAAATACGACTCTTGGGAGTCAGCTCTACGAGGTTCGTTCAAATTAGCTATCGACGCGTTGTCGGAGGGATGCGCCGAGTGGCGTACGTGCACCTGGGGGGCTGAGAACACCTTGGCGATGCGTCATCCGCTGTCTGCTGCCCTCCCGATGATCTCGCGCTTCATCGACATGCCTGCCGTCGGTATGAGCGGAGATGCCGCGATGCCTCGCGTCCAAAGTCCAAGTTTCGGCGCCTCGGAGCGGCTCGTCGTATCGCCGGGGCTCGAATCAGAAGGCCTGTTTCAAATGCCGGGAGGTGCAGCGGGACATCCGCTCTCACCGTTCTATGGAGCGGGGCATGATCAATGGGTGCACGGTAAACCTCGCGCGCTGCGGCCAGGCGAACCCGAGCACGTATTGCGATTGGTCCTGCAGTGACCCGGATCGATACGACTACTTCTTTTGTACCTGTAGCTGCTTGATGTCCTTCAGAACGACATCCGAGTGCCCTTTAGGCTCCGAGACGATGTACCGTTTGGCGATGACGCCCTTCGGATCGATCAGAAACGTTTCGCGTTTGGCGAAGCCGGTGAAGTTCATGACGCCGTAGCGTTGGGCAGTTTCCTTCGTAGGATCGGCGAGCAGAGTGAAGGGCAAGCCGTGCTTCTCCGCGAACGCCTTGTGCGACTTGATGTCATCGACGCTGACGCCGAGGATTACAGCGCCTGCTTCGCGATAGGCAAAGATGTTGTCGCGAAAGTCACAAGCCTGCGTTGTGCAGCCGGGGGTTTGATCTTTTGGGTAGAAGTACAAGGCCACCCATTTGCCGCGATAGTCCGCCAGGGTATGCCATTTGCCATCCTGGTCTTGTAGCTTGAAATCGGGTGCGGCCCGCCCGATCGAGGGCGCGTCGGCCCACGCAGCGCTGAGCATTGTGAATAATGCGACGAACAGCCAGTAGCGAACTTTAAAAATTTGACTCATAACGGCTCCAAGATAGAGAGGCGTCTGCAGGTGCAGTCCGCAGGGCCGACTGTGGCTCCAGGAGTGGCAACCACGTCTGTTCTCGCCGTAGACCGCAGACTGCGGACCAAGGCTGGACTAAACAAGCACTGTGCCATACTAACAAAACGCAAACAGTGCGCTTTTCGCGACCTGAGCGCCTGTATGACGTAGATGCAGTGAATGCCGACTGAACTCCCGACAATGTGCGGTGATAGAACTTTTTCAACAGGCGATTGCGTGCACGCATTGATCCTCAACTGAACTGCCCGGCGAATGGCACCCACAACTCCAAAGATCGGTTTGGTCTTGCCGGGCGGCGGCGCGCGTGCGGCTTATCAAGTTGGCGCGCTGCGGGCCATAGCCGATTTGCTTCCTGCACGCGCAGTAAATCCATTTCCCATCGTAACGGGCACTTCAGCCGGTGCCGTAAACGCGACGGCGATCGCCGTCCATGCGGATCGATTTCGAGTGGCGGTGGGCAACCTCGAGCGGGTTTGGCGCAACTTTCAAGTCGAGCAAGTATTTCGGGCAAACACCGCAAGCATGCTGCGCTCTGGGCTTCATTGGCTGCTCGCAATGCTCTCGGGCGGCTGGTTATTGCCCCCGCCGCGTTCCTTGTTCGATAACTCTCCTTTGCGCGAGTTGCTCAAAGCGCAATTCGATTTCAGCTCGGTTAAACGCTCGATCGAGGCGGGTCATTTGGACGCGCTTGCGATGTCGGCAGCCGGGTACGTCAGCGCGCGGTCCGTATCGTTCTATACGGCAAAGCCCGGGTGCGAACCTTGGAGCCGGATGCGGCGCGCGGGTGAGCCTGCCGAGTTGTCGCTCGATCATTTGATGGCGAGTGTCGCTGTGCCGTTTCTGTTTCCGCCGGTATTGCTGGGGGAAGAGTTTTACGGCGATGGCGCTATGCGCGAAGCGAACCCCTTCAGCGCCGCAATTCACTTGGGTGCGCAACGCCTGTTGGTCATTGGCACTCGAAACGAGGCGATAACCGCTGGTGCAACGCCGGCGCAATGTCCGACGTTCGGACAGATCTTCGGTTACATGCTGGATGCTTTGTTTTCCGATGGGCTGTATTCGGACCTGGAACGTTTGACGCAGCTCAACCAACTCGTGGATGCGATCGGGCCGATTAGCGATGCGGGCATGCCATTGCGACGGATCGACATGTTGGTCTTGCTGCCGAGTCGCGACCTTTCGGAAGTCGCGCGCCATCACGTTGCCTCTTTGCCCAGGGCGCTGCGCGTGTTGCTGAGAACGATGGGTGCGATGAACACTGGCGGTGGCCAACTGATGAGCTATCTACTATTCCAAGATAGCTTTACTCGGGAGCTGATTGCGCTCGGCTATCAAGACACGATGAAGCGATCGGACGATGTGCTTGCGTTCATCGGCGGCTCGGCCGTGGTATCAACTGGGGCGACCGGCATTTTCCGGCGTGTGAGCTCACGTAAGGAAAAGCGTGCCGAGGCCTAGTAGCGAGGCGAATCCCACGACATCCGTCACTGTGGTGAGTATCACGCCGCCCGCGATAGCAGGATCGATGCCGAACCGCTTCAGAATCAGCGGGACGCCTACACCTGCCAAAGCAGCGGCTAACAGATTGATCATCAATGCAGCAAAGATGATCAAGCCAATCGTCCAGGCGTGAAACCACAAACCCGCCGCTAGCCCGACAAGCGATGAAAGCACGACGCCGTTGAGCATGCCGACGGCGATCTCGCGCGTCAGCAACCAGCGAGCGTTCGCATGTTCGACGTGGCCCACTGCCAAGCCACGAATGATCAAGACCAGAGTTTGGCTGCCGGCGATGCCACCCATGCTAGCCACAATCGGCATCAGGACGGCCAGCGCGACGACTTTCTCGATCGTTGCTTCGAACAAGCCCACGACATTAGCGGCTAAGAATGCCGTTGCTAGATTGGCGGCCAGCCAAACCGAACGCCTGCGCGCGCTGGTGCGGACGCTCGCGAACATGTCTTCGTCTTCGTCGAGACCGGCCATGCTCAGCACGGAATGCTCGGCTTCTTCGCGGATCACGTCGACCACGTCATCGATGGTGATGCGTCCCAGGAGCCGCCCGTCTTGGCCTACTACGGCCGCAGAGACTAAATCGTGATCTTCGAAAAGCTTGGCAACCTCCCGAGCAGGCGTCTCAGGTGAGATTCGCTCGACGGTGGAGTCCATTACCTCGCCGACCGTTGCTTCCGGGTCTTCAGTCAGCAGACGTGTGATGTCCAGGCCCCCAAGGTACTGGTCATGTCGATTGACGACGAACAGCCGATCGGTACGGTCGGGCAATTCACCTCGCATCCGCAGGTAGCGCAGGACGACTTCGATCGTGACGTCCGGTCGGACCGTCACGGCATCCAAGTTCATCAAACCGCCGGCGCTATCTCCTTCAAAGGCGAGAACCGCAGACAGGCGCTCGCGGTCCTGCGCGTCCATGGAATGCAGCACGCGCTCGTTCAGCGTCTCGGGCAAATCGCCGATCAAGTCCGCAAGATCATCGACCTCCATCCCTTCGGTTGCTGCGATCAGCTCCTCGGCATCCATACCGCTGATGAGCTCGGAGCGGACCTCCTCGTTGAGCTCGATCAGTACATCGCCTTCGAGCTCCGGATCGACGAATTCCCAAACGATCTCGCGCTTGGCCGGCGGTAAGGACTCGATGAGGGAGGCAATTTCCGCAGGGTGAAGCGAATTGATCATGCGCTGGCCGTGGCGCATGGTTCCCTGCTCTAGCGCCCCGCGCAGAGCAGCGAGTCGAGTCGTTTTTTCTGGAGCTTCGGTCTTCATCCGTCCATCGCCCACAAATTGGCGCGCAGTGTAGCGGAGGAAGGAAGGCGATAGGGGATAGCGGATAGCGGATAGCGGATAGTCGGAGGAAGCGGTTGGCGTGTTTTGAAGCTCTGTCTCTTAAATTGTCGAGGACGAGCTTGGGGCGGAGGTTTTCTCACCAGTCCCCTATCCGCTATCCCCTATCTCCTTCCTTCCCATCACTCATCCGCTTTTGATACTGGTGCTTCGCGTGGACATGCGGGAATTTCGCTGCGAAGTGTTTGGCGAGGCGCTCGACCAAGTACACCGAGCGGTGCTGTCCGCCGGTGCAACCGATCGCGATGGTGAGATAGCTGCGGTTGGTCTTGAGGAGCTCGGGAATCCAGCGATCCAAGAATCCCACGATATCCTCGAACATGGTGTTCACGATCGGGAAACGTTCCAGGTACTCGATGACTTGCGATTCGCGGCCGGTCAGTCGAGATAGGCCCGGCTCCCAGTAAGGATTGGGGAGGCTACGCACATCGAACACGAAATCGGCATCGCCGGGTACTCCATGCCGATAAGCGAAGGACTCGAACAGGATCGACATGCGACCTTCCACTCGCGCCCCCACGCGTTGGCGGATCAGCTCACGCAACTCATGAACGCTGCTGCGCGTGGTGTCGATGACCAGATCGGCTGCATCCGCGATAGGTTGCAGGAGTACGTGCTCCTGCCTGATCGCATCGGCAAGCCCAAGCCCATCGCGGCTCAAGGGATGTCGTCGGCGGGTCTCGCTATAGCGCTTGAGCAGCGCGTCTTCCTCGGCGCGCAGGAATAGAACTTCGCAATTCACACCGCTTCGTTTCAACTCATCGACTAGCTTCGGCACAGACGCGACGTCCAGCGGACTGTTGCGTGCGTCCACGCCTACGGCGGTCGAGCCATAGGCAATATCTCCCGAACGCACGGTGTGCGAGATAAACATAGGCAACAATCCTGCCGGAATGTTGTCGATGCAGTAATAGTCCAGATCCTCCAGCATGTGCAGTGCCACACTTTTGCCGGAACCTGACAGACCGCTGACGATGACGAGGCGCATTAGAAAGTGATCCGTGACTAGTGACTCGTGACGAGTGAAGCGGGCAAGCGATGTCACGCGACGTGATCTTAGGCCAAAACAGCCCTCGCATGACACAGGGGCAACATAAGACGCATGCGGGCCCTGTCCATCACATAGACAGGACCCAGATTGGGGCATTGAGTCCGGAGCGTTCCTGCTCTTGACTAGTCACGAATCACTAGTCACGAGTCACACTCAGGACGGTCTGGCTGCCCTCAGCGCTTCTGCGGCGTGGTGATCCGAAAGCTTCTCTTTGTGTTTCTTGACGCGCCGGTCGAGTTTATCGGCCAGGGCGTCGATGGCGGCATACATGTCGGGTTCGACCGCGTCCGCATAGATGGTGCTGCCGTTGAGCAGTACGGTGGCCTCGGCTTTGTGGCGGAGCTTTTCGACAGTGAGAATGCAGTGAACGTCTATGATGTGGTCGGAATGTCTAACGATGCGATCCAGCTTTTTTTCGACGTATCCCTTGAGCGAGGAAGTGACATCGACATGGTGACCCGTGACGTTCAGTTGCATGATGCCTCCTTTAGGAGTGAAGGGGATGGCGGATAGGGGATAGCGGATAGGAGAACAGCCGGAGTCATATGCTCTGCCATCGCCTATCCGCTATCCCCTATCGCCTTCGTTCATACGGACCTATCTCACCGGAACTCTCTTACGTTCGCTAGAAGGGGGAATACCCAGGGCTTCACGGTATTTCGCAACCGTGCGCCGGGCAACTTGCACGCCCTCTTGAGACAGGATGTCGGCGATTCGGCTATCCGACAAGGGCTTGTCAGGCTCCTCTTGCGCGACTAACTTCTTTATTTTTGCTCGGATCGCCGTCGAGGACATTTCAGTACCGTCGCTAGCGGCAACGTGGCTCGAGAAGAAGTACCTGAACTCGAACACACCGCGATGCGTGTGCATGTACTTGTTCGTCGTCACGCGCGAAATCGTCGACTCGTGCATTTGCACCGCCTCGGCGACATCCTTCAGGATCATCGGTTGCATGTACTCATCGCCATTCTCTAGGAATGCCGACTGTCTCTGCACGATGCAGCGAGCCACCTTCAGCAGCGTGTCGTTACGAATTTCCAGGCTTCGGATCAGCCAGCGCGCCTCTTGTAGCTGCGTGCGCAGCATGGCGTGGTCCGCTGAGCGCCCGATCAATCCCGCGTAGCTTTGATTGACTCGAATGCGGGGCAGACTGGCCGGATTGATTTCGACCGACCAGCCGCGCTCGGTTCTTCGCACGAAAACATCGGGCACAATGTATTCGGCAGGAACTGAGTGAACGCTGGACCCCGGTCGAGGCTGGCAAGCGCGCACTAGAACCAGCGCGTGCTCCATCTCTTCTTCGGACACGCGCAATTGCCGGCGCAGCAGCGAGTACTGCTGATCGGCGACTTCATCCAAATAATTAGCGGCGATGAGCATCGCGGTGTCTCGCCCGGGCGTATCAGGGTCCAGTTGACGCAACTGCAGCTCGATGCATTCGCTGACGGACCTCGCACCGACGCCCGCGGGATCCATTTGTTGCACGTGCCGCAGAACACGTTCGACCTCTTCCACACTCGCCACGATTTCCGGTTGGAGATTCCGCGCGATCTCGTCCAGAGGTTCGATAACGTATCCGTCATCATTGATTGCATCGACGATTGCAGCGCCGATTCGCATGTCGCGCTCGTTGAGCCGCGACATTTCCAGTTGCCACGTCAGATGTTCCTGCAGCGTCTCGCCACGTGCCGAAGAAAAATCTTGGGAGTCATCGCCGTCACCGGACCAGGGCGCTTCCGACGGCCCGGCCATCTGCGAGTCATTCCAGTCAGGATCGTCGATCAGGTCGACTTCCTGCTCTCGTTCGGGCGTTTCGGTGGATTCGGTATTCGAGGCAGGCGCCTCGTACTGCGGCTCGAGCGATGCGTCGCCCGTTTCCAGAGCGCCTGCTTCGTCCTCGGACTCGAGCATGACGTTCGTTTCGAGCGCCTCCCGGATCTGAGCTTGGAGCTCCAGTACGGGCAGCTGCAGCAGACGGATAGCCTGTTGCAGCTGCGGCGTCATCGTGAGCTGCTGGCCTAGTCTTAGCTGCAGGGCGGGCTTGAGCATTCGTCTGAAATATTAAGGTAAGCGCTTACAACATTTGGTGATCTAGGCCGCCGCCGAAGCCTCGCTGGCTCAATTACATGGCACCACGATAGCTTTCGAGCTGGGAGTCAGGGAATCCCTCTCAGCTTCAGTTAAAGGCGGAAATCCTGGCCCAAGTACACCTCACGAACCTCTCGATTTGCAAGGATGTCCTCCGCAGTCCCGGACGCAATCACGGATCCTGCGCTCACAATGTAAGCACGACTACAGATTCCTAGCGTTTCTCGCACGTTGTGGTCCGTGATCAATACCCCAATATTGCGTGCACTCAAATGGCGAATGATGCGCTGGATGTCCAAAACCGAGATGGGGTCCACTCCGGCGAAAGGTTCATCCAGGAGCATGAAGCGCGGTTCCGCTGCGAGCGCGCGCGCGATCTCCACTCGGCGCCGTTCACCGCCCGATAAGCTTTGGCCTATGCCGTGACGGATGTGTCCGATGTGGAGCTCTTCGAGTAGGGATTCCAGAATTTCTTTGCGCTTATTGCCATCCAACTCCCCGCGCGTCTCCAGTATCGCGAGGATGTTGTCTTCGACGCTCAATTTTCGGAACACTGAGGCTTCTTGCGGCAAGTAGCCCAGTCCCAGACGAGCTCGCCGATGAACGGGAAGCTTGGAAAGATCCAAATCATCCAGAAGGATTCGGCCTGCGTCGGTCGGCACGAGACCCACGATCATATAAAAGGCGGTGGTCTTACCTGCGCCGTTCGGCCCAAGTAGACCGACCACTTCTCCTTGCGCGACGTCGATTGAAAGGTCTTTGACGACTTGGCGTGAGCGAAACCGCTTCGCAAGTCCCTCCACGCGCAATCGACTCATGCACCGCTCTCGTTTGCTACATCGCGATCCCGGTCGCGCTGCAGGCTCGACCCATCCTCGTTTTGGGCGCTTGGGCTCACGTTTGTTCCGCCATTGCGTGCGCGCGGTCGGATGATGCCTTTGACCCTACCGGAAGAATCTCCACCTGGATTCACCCGCACGCGTTCGTCTTTCATGTCATAGATCACGGTGTCGCCGCGGAACTCATCTTTGCCATAGCTAAACCAAACATCGCCCGTAAGCGTGACCAAGTTGTTGGTGACATCGTATTCGATGTTACGGGCGCGGCCTCGTACTAAGCGATCCGGTGATCCACGTCTTTGTTCGAACTCCGCGGGCGAGCCTTCTACTTCTGCTTTGACCAATTGGTTACGTTGGAATGCAGCGCTTGCGATTTGTGACAGCAACTCCGCATCCGCAGTACGCACGTGTACCGAATCTTCGAATTGCCAGCGGCTGTTTTCCGAACGGAAGTCATCCGCGGTCGCTCGTTCGGCTTCGATGGACATCGCGCCTTGGGCGACGCGCACGTTGCCGCTCAACTCCAGTGTGTCACTGCGCAGACTCGAGTCGAGGATGTCTGCGCTGTAGCTGAAGCTTTCATCTTGCAAGTTGGCCTGTGCTTGAGGGACCGCCGGCGATGCAGCGGCCAGCAGTGTTCCGGCAATCAGCACGAAACCAGTCCTAGCCTTGTTCATATTGGCCCTGGACAGATTTCATGTGCAATTTTTCATCTTTCATGTCGAAGCGGAAACTATCGACAAGTATCGCGTGGTTGCCATGACGGATCCGTACCGGTGAGCTGGTGCTGTAAGCGATTTCTCGCTGCGTGTCGATGGCTAACTCCTCTGCGCTCAGAGCGTCTCGTGCATCGCCATCGGCGGGTCTGAGCAGCACATTTCCGGCGAGCTCGATGACCGGAGAGTTGCCGGCCCTGAAGCCGCGCTCCGCCGTCATGCGCCACTCCTGCTGCGAAGACTGATGATAGTGCAGATTTACGTTTTGCATGGACAAGTCTTCGGTCGCGGGCTGCATTTCGATTCGTGCGGCAGCGAGCTGCGATACTACCGAGCCGTCTTCTTGAGTCTCCGTGATCACAGCGTTGCGCAAGTAATACTTTGGCCTCTCCGGGACGGCGGAGAGAAACCCGGGCGTTGCGTCCCGCCTGTTCCAAGCGCCGTAACCGATCGCCAATGCGCCGAGCAACGCTGCGATGGAAATCCAGCGCCAATTCATTTGTCGATATCTCTGCGTGGCAACGTTAGACGACTTTGGCTCTCGAGAATCAAATCGCACGCTTCACGCACGGCACCTTGCCCGCCGGGTGCTTGCGTAACGAAATGAGCTCGCGACTTCGCGCTCGGATGAGCGTCCGGCACCGATATCGCCAATCGAGCAGTTTCCAACAGCGGAAGGTCCGCGCAGTCATCGCCCATACAGGCAACGTTCTGAATCGTGAGTCCTAGGATATCCAAGAGCTCGCGCAACGCGGTGAGCTTGTCTTCGACTCCTTGTCGAATCCACGTCACGCCAAGCTCGCCCATGCGCCGCTCGACTGCTCGAGAATCTCGGCCGGAGATCACCGCAACCTGCAGACCGCCCCGCAATAATTGCACGATGCCTGCACCATCGCGCACGTGGAAACACTTCATCTCCTCGCCGCGCGCGGTGAAGTACAAACGACCGTCTGTGAGCACTCCGTCGACATCCAGCACGAGTAGACGAATATCTGCGGCGCGTTCGATGAGGGTGTCCATGCGGATAGAAGCGGTTAGCGGTTAGCGGTTAGCGGTTGGTAACAGACACGATGCGGCATCAGGCTTCGAGCCTCAAGGCTGACTCCTCTGCCACTAACCGCTAACCGCCAACCGCTAACCGCTTCTATCTTCATCACATCACTCCCGCCCGAAACAAATCATGCACGTTCAGTGCGCCGACCAGCACACCTTGCTCATCCACCACGAGCAACTGAGTAATGCGAGAGGTTTCCATCAGATGGACAGCCTCGGCAGCTAGCATGTCCGCTTTGACGGTCTTCGGATTCGCAGTCATCACGTCCGCCATGCGTTGGCTACGCAAGTCGGCGTCTCGATCCAGCGTGCGACGCAGATCGCCATCGGTGAATATGCCGAGCACGCGACTGCGTTCGTCTACGACCGCCGTCATCCCCAAGCCTTTACGACTCATCTCCACTAATCCGTCGCGTAGGGGCGTTTGCACGCCGACTTTGGGCAGCTGATCGCCCGTGCGCATCACGTCCTGGATGCGCAGCAGCAATCGGCGACCAAGCGTTCCGCCCGGGTGAGATCGTGCGAAGTCCTCTTGAGAGAACCCTCGTGCTTCCAGGATCGCCACTGCAATTGCATCGCCCATAGCGAGAGTTGCCGTGGTGCTAGCGGTTGGCGCCAGATTGTGCGGACAAGCTTCTTCGGGAACGCTCACGTCCAGTACCACGGCGGCTGCTTGTCCGAGCGTGGAGCTCGCGCGGCCAGTCATCGCCACGATGGGAACGCCCAAACGCTTTACGACCGGCAGTATCGTCAGTAGCTCGCTGGTTTCGCCTGAGTTCGAAAGCGCAAGGAATACATCGCCAGGTGTGATCATGCCGATGTCGCCATGGCCAGCCTCGGCCGGATGAAGAAAGAACGCGGGGGTTCCCGTGCTTGCGAGCGTTGCGGCAATCTTGTTGCCGATGTGCCCTGATTTTCCCATTCCGGAGACAACCACACGGCCCGCGCAAGCGTGCAGCAGACGGCAAGCCTGCACGAACGTGTCTCCTAGCCGATCCCCGAGCGCCGCGATCGCGGCGACTTCGGTGTCCAGGACCCGGCGACCGCGCGCCAGCAGTTGATTGGGATCGAGCGTTTCCTTCATGGACACATCATAACGCGGCAGATCTCGGAACAGCGATGAGCTAGGCGATGAGCTAATATCCGCATTGATCGCACATTCCAGTTATACCCTTCATGAACGCTGCCGAAGTACAAGCTCTAATCGAAGCCGGATTGCCCGGTGCCCGCGTGCGGGTGAATTCCGAGGACGACACCCATTTCGAGGCCACCATTGTTGCCGACCAATTCGTGGGCAAACGGATGATCCAGCGGCACCAATTGGTCTACAGCACTCTCGGCGCGCTGATGGGCCGCGAGATTCATGCACTGAGCATGCAGGCGCTGACCCCGGAAGAAGCGGG
>JAICPY010000068.1 GCA_025929585.1 Steroidobacter sp. | reverse complement strand
CTTTGCGATGGGCGAAGCCGGCTCCGCGTACCTCGCACCGCAAGTCTACTTGGACGTGGATCACTCGATGCCGGTAATGCGCGAGGAGGTGTTCGGTCCGGTCGCCGGAATCATGCAAGTAGACTCGGACGAGCGAGCGATCGCACTCATGAACGACAGCGTCTTCGGTCTCACTGCGGCGATTTGGACGACTGATCTCGAGGCTGCCGAATCAATTGGCGGGCGTGTTCAAACGGGTACGTGGTTCATGAACCGCTGCGATTATCTGGATCCGGCACTCGCCTGGGTGGGCGTGAAGGATTCCGGTCGAGGCTGTACCCTCTCGAGCATTGGCTATGAACAATTGACGCGACCTAAGTCGTTTCATTTACGGACGCAAACCTGATCGAGCGTTCCGCTTGCTGCACATACCGAGAAGCTGACATGACGGCACTACGCGGTAATTGGAATTATCCGACTGCAATCCGCTTCGGCGCAGGTCGCATCACCGAGCTGGCGGAAGCTTGCAAGTCTCTGAAGATCGAGCGGCCTCTGCTCGTCACGGATCCGAGTCTTGCGAAGTTACCCATGATCGAGAACGCCGTCGCCGCCTGCAAAGCGGCGGGCTTGCAGTGCGCAGTGTATTCGGATGTTCAAGCGAATCCGATTGAAGCGAACGTGAACAACGGCGTACGAGTGTTTCGCGACGGCAAACACGACGGCGTGATCGCATTCGGCGGCGGCAGTGCGTTGGACACCGGTAAAGCCGTTGCACTCATGGTCGGACAGAGGCGGCCGATTTGGGATTTCGAGGATCGGGAAGACTGGTACACCCGCGTCGATGTCGCCGCGATGGCACCTGTGATCGCAGTGCCGACCACTGCCGGAACGGGATCCGAGGTCGGACGCGCTTCGGTGATCACGGACACGCGCGATCATACGAAGAAGATCATTTTTCATCCGAAGATGCAGCCGCAGCTCGTGATCGCGGACCCAGAGCTCACGCTCGGCTTGCCTGCACATGTAACCGCCGCAGTGGGCATGGACGCTCTTTCACACAATCTGGAGGCGTACTGCGCACCGTTCTATCACCCGATGGCAGATGGTATTGCGCTGGAAGGGACACGGCTCATCAAAGAATGGTTGCCGATTGCGGTCGAGGATGGGAGGAATCTCACGGCGCGCTCCAACATGATGATTGCTTCGACCATGGGCGCAACCGCTTTCCAAAAGGGTCTTGGCGCGATGCACAGCCTGAGCCATCCGTGCTCGGCCAACTTGAACACTCATCACGGGCTCACGAATGCCGTCGTGATGCCTTACGTACTAGCCTGGAATCGCAGCGAGATCCAAGAGAAGATGCAACGGCTGGGCGCCTATCTGAGCCTGCCGACACCTTCTTTCGAAGGGGTCTTAGACTGGATTCTGTCATTGCGCAAAGCGATTGCGGTTCCTCACACGTTAGCGGATCTTGGCATGGGCGCTGAGCAGATCGAGCCGTTCTCGCATCAGGCATTCAACGATCCTTCGACCGGCGGCAATCCACGTGCGATGTCGCAGAAGGATTTCGTCACGTTGTATCGTAATTGCATCGAGGGCCGGATCGAAGCAGCCGTTTGAAACGTTATCTTGCAAGCATTGTCGAAGCGTTCATCGGTGATTCAGACCTGCTTTCACATAGTCCCATCATGCCGCCGTTCCCGTCGTTGACACTCGCCGTAGTGCTCGCACTCGTGCCGCTTACCAGCGCGCAGGCCGATGCGATGCGCTGTGGCACTCGCATCATCAGCGAAGGCGCAACGCGTACGATGGTACGAGACCTGTGCGGGGAGCCCTACGATGTGACAACTCGATCAATCTTGCGTCGCCCTTACTACAATGTTCACGGCCGCATCGTTTACTTTGGCGATGGACTGATCGAAGTCCCGGTGGAGATCTGGACGTACAATTTCGGCCCGTACAAGCTCATGCGGCGGGTGCGGTTCGTCGATGGCCTGGTCGAGGAAATCGAAACGTTAGGCTACGGGCATCGGGCGCAGGGCGAGTGAGGCTGATCAAGGTCTCGGCAGCCTGGAGATGGCGAGGAAACGGTTGACCAACAAGAGCGCGCTTGCGCTCAAACCCACCGTCAATCCCACCCAGACATAGATGGGGCCTCGTTGTTGCTGCACGCCGAGAAGATAGGCGATGCTGAATCCGACAACCCAATACGAGAACACGCAGAGGGCCATCGGAATCGCGGTGTCTTTGAAGCCGCGCAGCGCCCCCGCCGCTCCCACCTGAGTTCCATCCGAGAGTTGAAACAATGCTGCCATTAGCAGCAGCGTCGCTGCCAATTCTCGAACGGCTGCATCTCGTGTGTACAAAGACGCAATGAGGTCGTTGCACAAGACGATCACGATCGCCGAGACGAGCATCAAGCTTGCGCACATTGCGATTCCCAAGAATCCAACCGCACGTGCGCGCGCTCGATCGCCTCGCCCGAGTGTATGACCAACATGAATCGTGGTCGCCGAACTGATCGCGAGCGGCACCATGAACATGAAGGATGCATAGTTCAACGCGATCTGGTGCGCTCCGACGATAACCGCGCCCATTGCTCCCATCATCAATGCCGCTGCGACGAACAAACCGCCTTCAGCGACGATGCTGCCGGCGATGGGCGCGCCAATGCGTATCAACTCGCCAATGGTGCGGCCGCGCGGTCGCGCGAAGCGCGCAAAAAAATCAAAGGGCCGATAGGCGCGATGTCGGCGCACATGCAGGAACATGGCGAAGAACATGAACCAGATCGACAATGCCGTTGCGACTCCGCAACCGACGGCGCCCAGCGCGGGCATGCCGAACTTGCCGTACATGAACACCCAGTTGCCGAAAACATTGAGCAATAAGGCGATCAAGCTGATGTACATGATCGGCTTGGTGCGCCCGAGCCCTTCGCTTGCGTAGCGCAACGAAAAGAACGCCACCGCCCCTGGCATTCCCCATGTGATTGCGTGCACGTATCCGACAGCAGTCGGCGCGACATCCGCTGTGATCCCAATCATCGGCAACACCCAGTCGACTTGCCGCAAGCCCAGCACGAGAACCACTGCAAGCCCAATCGCAACCCACCAGGATTGACGCACGTAGTCCGTGACCGCCGCGCTGTCGCGCGCACCATTGGCATGGGCGACCGCAGGCGATACGGCCATCAACATCCCAAAGGCAATGAATAGGAACAAATGCCAGTACGCCGCACCGACAGCCAACGCAGCAAGCGGAACTGCACCGAGCTGCCCCGCCATGATCGTATCGGCGAGTGCCATTCCGGTAATAGACAAATTGTTCGCAAGCAGCGGGCCGCCTAGCCGCGCAATCGCTCGTATGTCCTCTTTGCGGTGTTCGCGGGAATAAGGCGGCATCGATCTCTATCGAGAAATACCTAAGGAGAACGGCATGTACAGCGCAGCCCTTTCATTTGGAGCCACGGCCCATACTTGTGAATACTCGAGACCCGATCCTACTATCCGCTAACGGCTAACCGCTAACCGCTTCCTTTCTAGGAGCACATATGCTCGTCGGATCCAACGTACGCCGCGTCGCCATCGTGGGTGGATTGCGCATTCCCTTCGCCCGCTCGATGGGTGCATATGCGCAAGCCAGTAATCAACAAATGCTCGGAACGACGCTGCGCGCACTCGTACAGAGATTCGATTTGAAGGGCGTTCGCCTAGGCGATGTCGGTGCGGGTGCGGTGCTCAAGCATTCGCGAGATTTCAATCTAGTGCGGGAATCGGTACTGGATAGTGGCTTGGATCCCAGCACGCCCGGCTTCGATTTGCAGCGGGCTTGCGGTACAAGCCTGGACACCGCAATCACGATTGGTTTGAAGATCGCTGTCGGTCAGATCGACGCCGGAATCGCAGGCGGGGTCGACACCGCAAGCGACGTACCCATTGTCTATCCCGATGCTTATCGGACCTTGTTATTGCGAAGTGCTCGGGGAAAATCGTTCGGCGCACGTATCGCACCGTGGTTCGGCCTGCGACCGAGCCATTTCAAACCCAGCTTCCCCGCTGTAACGGAGCCACGCACGAGTCTTTCGATGGGACAGAGTTGCGAACAAATGGCGCAGCAGTGGCAAATACCTCGCGAGGCACAAGATCAACTCGCGTATGAAAGCCACCGCAAAGCAGCGGCCGCCTATGGCGAAGGTTTTTTCGATGATCTGGTGATCGAGTTCCAAGGATTGAAACAAGACAACAATATTCGACGCGACACCTCGATCGAAAAGCTCGCGAAGCTGAAGCCCTCGTTCCATCCGCAAGGCACGCTCACCGCAGGCAACTCCACTCCCATGACCGATGGTGCCTCGGCCGTGCTGCTCGCCAGCGAAGAGTGGGCGCGTGCGCGTGGACTGCCGATACTCGCGTATCTGACTTACGGGAAATTCGCTGCGGTGGATTTCGTGAAGAGCGAAGGATTGCTCATGGCTCCAGCGTATGCGGTACCGCGAATGCTTGCCGATGCGGGATTGACGCTGCAGGACTTCGACTTCTATGAGATCCACGAAGCATTCGAAGCCCAAGTGCTATGCACACTCAAGGCATGGGAGTCGCCGGAGTTCTGTCGCGATAAACTGGGATTGGATCAACCGCTCGGCTCGATCGACCGAAACAAGTTGAATGTGAAAGGCGGCAGCGTTGCCATTGGCCATCCCTTTGGCGCTACCGGCGCGCGAATTCTCGCAACGCTAGCGAAGTTGCTTGCGCAGAAGGGCTCGGGTCGCGGGTTGATTTCGATCTGTACGGCTGGAGGGATGGGAGTGACTGCGATCGTGGAGCGCTGAGCGGTAAAGAGAAGCGGTCGGCGATGCGCGGCCCGCAAGGGTGAACTTGCGGGTCTAACATTGCCGACCGCCCGTCCGGGCAGCTGCCAAGGTAGGAGTCAAGGCAGCATGCCCACTGGTCGGAGCGTCGCGATCCCGGGGAGGGGGCAGTAACGAATCGCGAGCCCCAATCAGTTGGCATACCCGAAGCCAAAGAGTCGACGAGATGAAGGGCATCCGTGCCCGAGTGCATGCTCCGAACCTTCCGGATCCATGTGAAAGAAACTCCATTAATCACACGCACGCGGGTCCTAACAACCTAAGCGACAAACAGGGTCGAATTCCCTCACAGCGATTACAGCGAAGGTCTGATAAGAACCTTCAGAAGCCTCCAATGCTTTGATCGGGCACAGAAAGTGTCGAATAGAGAAAGTTACTTTTTGCCCGTGCCATGACTTAACTTCGCTCTTACGCCAGACTAACGGCCGAAAAATTCTCAATGAGCTCTCGATGCCTCAGTACTTAGGCGAAAGCGATTACACGCATGGCACTCCCGATCGCCTCGGCATCCTCGTAGTTAATCTCGGTACACCGGACTCGCCGGACCCTCCTGCAGTACGGCGCTTCCTCGCCGAATTTCTGTGGGATCCCAGAGTGGTCGAAGCGCCTCGTTGGCTCTGGTGGCTCGCCTTGAACGGTGTGATCTTGCGCCTGCGCCCCTCTAAGAGCTCACACGCTTATCGGCAGATTTGGACATCGGAGGGCTCCCCGCTCCTAATTCATAGCCGCGCGATAACGAACGATCTTGCTCACAGGAATGTTCTGGGTGATGCGGCAGTCGCGCTCGGGATGACCTACGGCCAACCCTCGATCGCTGGCGCGCTGCGCGAACTGAAAGCGAAAGGAGCTCGGCGCATTTTGGTGCTGCCGCTTTATCCACAATA
Source organism: Steroidobacter sp. (assembly GCA_025929585.1). Classification (GTDB taxonomy): domain Bacteria; phylum Pseudomonadota; class Gammaproteobacteria; order Steroidobacterales; family Steroidobacteraceae; genus Steroidobacter. The sequence continues at coordinate 17,726 of JAICPY010000068.1, read as the reverse complement.
TTCCGGCACCACGAGCGCATCCGTGTTCGATCGCGTGACGAGCGAGATGCAAAGTTGGCGCTGGGTCCCGGAAGTGCGCTTCGTGATGAGCTATGCCGATGATCCCGTTTACATCGACGCGATCGCCACGAGCATCCGCGAACGATGGCAGTCACAGGGCCAAGAGCATCTGCTGTTTTCGTTTCATGGAATACCTCGCCGCTATTTGCTCGCCGGAGATCCCTATCACTGTCAGTGTCAGAAGACAGCGCGGCTCGTGGCTCAGGCTCTGGGCTTGCAGCAACAACAGTGGAGCTTGAGCTTTCAATCTCAGGTAGGGCGCGAAGAATGGCTGAAGCCCTACACTGATCAGCTGCTGCTGCAGTATGCGAACAGCGGTCCCAAACGACTAACACTCGTCTGCCCAGGCTTCGCAACGGATTGTCTGGAAACCTTGGAAGAGATCGCGATCCGAAACCGGGCTCTTTTTTTGCAAAACGGCGGTGAGTACTACGACTACGTGCCTGCGCTTAACGCGAGCGAGGCGCAGTTGCGACTGCTGGAGAATCTCATCGAACGTCACACCAAAGATTGGCTTTCGAGCACCACAGATGAGGAGCTCTCGCTGCGCAAGGCTCGCGCAATGAATTCGGGCGCCCCTCGATGAGCTCGCGCATTGCGAAACATCGAGCATCATCAGATGGCAAGTGAGTTGGCCGCCTTGGACACACCCCTCATCGGACGCTTCCTCGAGATCAGCCTATTTGCGCCGGACATTCAAGAATCACTGGCGTTCTACGAATCGTTGGGCTTCCAACAAGCGAGGGTCGGCGAAGTCTGGCCGTATGCCTACGCAGTGCTCACCGATGGACGTTTGTTCATCGGTTTGCATGCGCAGCGGATCCAGCTCCCTACGCTCACATTCGTTTTGCCCGACTTGAGGCGGAGCATCCATGAGCTCGAGAGCGTCGGCGTGGAGTTCGAGGCTGTAGACCTGAGCGATGACTCCTTCAATCAGGCAGCGTTCAAAGACCCTACCGGCCAACTGGTGAACCTGCTGGAAGCGCGCACCTTCTCACCTCCGCAACTCGAGCAGCCTCATTTCGAATCGACCTGCGGATACTTTCTGGAATACGGCGTACCGGCTCGCGACGCCGATGCCGCGCGCGCGTTTTGGGAGCCGCTTGGCTTCGTCGGACTGGCCGAATCAGTGTTGCCCTTTCCCAAGCTCGAGCTCACCAGCGACCATCTCGATCTCGCGTTCTATCGCAGCCGAGCGTTTCGACAGCCAGTGATCGCTTTTGAGGACGATCACATGCGGGAACGGCTTGCACGCCTACGCGAAAGAGGCTTGAAGCTCTCGGATGAGATGCCCGATTCACTGGACGAGGCGCAGAACGCAGTAGTGATCGCACCAGAGGGCACTCGATTGTTGCTTCTGCAGTCGCAGGAACGGGATCTGTTCTAGTCGCAATAATAGCTAAGGATCGTTCGACGGCGGCTCTACTTCCCATACGAGCGTCCAGGTTTGCACGGTCATCGAAGAAGCGGCACGCTTATGGTGACTGGATGATCCAACAAATCCGCACGACAAAATCTCGCACTAGCTCGTTTTCAACTCGAACTCTTCGGAGAGCCGCCAATGATGGTCAGATTCGTATTAGCAGCGCTCGTGTTGGCATGCACGCCTGCGCTGGCCGACGAAGGAATGTGGACCTTGTCGAATTTTCCGACCGAGAAAATCGAACAGGCTTACGGAGCGCGAATCGATGGCGACTGGTTGAATCGCGTGCAGCGCTCGGTCACACGCCTAGAGGGAGGATGCACCGGGTCCTTCGTATCGCCAGAAGGTCTGGTGCTCACGAATCATCACTGCGCAATGGCCTGTCTATCGGAGTTGTCGAGTCAAGCCGAAGACCTCATCGGCAACGGCTTTAACCCGCGCGCTCGTTCGGGCGAGCGTAGATGTCCGGGCGGAATCATTTCGGTGCTGACCGATGTGGAGGACGTCACTGCGAAGATCAATTCAGTGACTGCGGGTCTTGAATCCGCGAAGGCGAACGAGGTCCGCAAACAAGAGCTCAGCCGCCTTGAGGCCGCATGCGTCGAGGCGACGAAGCAGAATCGCAGCATCGGACCGCTCGCATGTGAATCGGTTTCGCTCTATCAAGGCGGTCAATACTTTCTCTACAAATACAAACGCTACGATGATGTACGTCTGGTGTTCGCGCCGGAAAGCTCGATCGCGGCCTTCGGCGGTGATCCGGACAATTTCAACTTCCCGCGTTGGTCATTGGATTTTTCGTTGATGCGCGCGTACGAGAACGGCAAGCCTGCGCGCACGCCAAACTATCTGGGCTGGCGCGCGGAAGGGCCGAATGAGAATGAGCTCGTATTCGTCGCCGGCCACCCAGGAACGACCAGTCGTCTCCTGACAGTGGAGCAACTGAAGCTGCAAAGAGACACGCAGTTCCCCGCTTATCTATACCGTAACTCCGAGTTGCGTGGCCGCCTGATTCAGTGGGGGAAGACCGGCGATGAGCCGAATCGAATCATTCAAAGATCATTACAAAGCTACGAAAACTCGTTGAAAGTCTATCGAGGCTTGCAGCGCGCACTCCTGAGCGACCGGCTGATGGCGGAAAAGGCCGCGACTGAACAGGGACTGCGAGAATTCGTTCTATCGAAGCCCCAACTCACCTCCGAAGTCGGCAGCGCGTGGGACGATATCGCAAGCGCGCAGGATCGTTATCGGCAGATCTACGATCGCTATCAGTACTTGGAGGGTAGCGCCGGGTTCACCAGCAGACTATTCGGTTACGCACGGCAGTTGGTGCGCGGGACCGCGGAAAGGAACAAGCAGAACGAGCTTCGATTGCGCGAGTATGCGGATTCGAATCTTCCGAAAATCGAAGCTGCGCTTCTCGCACCCGCACCGATTTATCCCGACTACGAGAAACTCACTTTGTCGTTCTCTCTCGACAAAATGCGGGAGCAGCTCGGCCCGGACGATCCGATGGTGCGTCAGCTCATGAGTGAAGATTCTCCCGATACGCTGGCCGCGCGCCTGATCGATCAGACGAAACTTGCCGATGCCGCCACACGAAAAGCGCTTTGGGAAGGCGGTACACAGGCGATCGAGGCAAGCACGGATCCCATGATCGTGCTCGCACGTCAGCTCGACCAAGAAGCTCGCGCGCTTAGAAAAGTGTATGAGGATGAAGTGCAAGCTCCAGTGGCGTCGGGTCAGGAGCGTATCGCGCGAGCCCGCTTCGCGGCATTCGGTACCGAAACGTACCCAGACGCGACCTTTACGCTGCGAGTGAGCTACGGTGCCGTCAAAGGATGGAATGAGAAGGGCGAGGACATCCCGCCCTTCACGAAGCTGGCCCGTCTGTACGAACGCGCGACCGGAAAAGCTCCGTTCAAGCTGCCTCAAGTTTGGCTCGATGCTCGTGACAAGCTCGATCTCGACACACGCTTCAACTTCGTAACCACAAACGACATTGTCGGCGGCAATTCAGGCAGCCCGTTGATAGACGTGGAAGGCCGACTCGTAGGGCTCGCCTTCGACGGCAACATGCACTCACTCTCAGGCAATTACTGGTACGACGCGGAATTGAACCGCGCCGTCGCTGTGCACCCCGCAATCATGCTCACGGCGTTGCGCGATGTGTATGGAGCGAAAGAACTCGTACAGGAGATCAGCGGTAAACGCTGATCTCCTGTACGAAGTGACGGGGTGACGACGCTAAGAGTCCCTCGGCCAAGGACGAACTGAGGATTCTCTTCTCTGACATCGTCACCTCGTCACTTCGTCACCCCGTCACTGGTCTTGCGTGCAGTGATGTCGTACACGATGTGCAATCGATCCTGCACTTCGAGCGCGCCCAGCGCGATACTGAAGGGTTTCATGCCGAACTCAGTTTGCAAGAGATCGAACTCGCCCGATGCAGTTAACTGCGCCTGTTGAACTTTCAGGTTCAGGGGAATTTCCATCTCTCGCACGACGTCCTTGATCTTGATACGAGCAAGCACCTTCGGGCTTTCGGGTGTACCTGCGATCTGAGCGGAGGCGATCGCGATCTCGGCAAATCGCTCACCGTCCAGCACTTCCGGTTTCATCATGTTTCGACGGGTGCCATCGATATCCTTCTGAGGCACGATCGCGGCAAAGTCCTCGCCGTGGGAAGCTCGCGCTTCGGCGTCATCGATAATGAGCGAGTGCACCGGGACGGAAATTTCAAAGCCCGAACGGGTGAAATCACTGTGGACCCACGCTCGGCCAGATATCGATTTCGAGCTCACCACATGATTGTGGCCGAGACGCGCGAGCGTGCCGCCTCGATAGACGAGAATGTGCAATGAAGAATCTTGCGCGTCGATCGCATAAACCACCGCGCCACGAGTATCGATGGGCCTTGGCAATTCTTCGCTGCGCGAAGGTTCAGGCTGCAGCGAGGGCTGCGCACACGACGCTAGCAAGCATGTGACGAGGACAATGAACCAGGTACGATAAAGGCACAACACAGTGGTGCGGTTGACAGTTGACGGTTGGCAGTTGACGGTCAGAACGTTAGGTTGACACTGTTTCGGGTCAGGTTCTCTTGCGCACTATCTAGCCGCCAACGGCCAACCGTCAACTATCAATCTTTTTCTGAACGCCAAACTATCAACGCTTCCTCCATGCGCCTCAAAAACACGGCAGACAAATACGGCCCGATCGCCCAGCTATTCCACTGGACCATCGTAGTTTTAGTCATCACACAATTCGCGCTCGCGCTGCGAGCAGATGATCTGCCGCGCGGCGCCGCTCTGCTGAAGACGTTGGCCCTGCACAAATCGATAGGAATCACGATTTTCACGTTGGCCGTCCTGCGCTTGCTCTGGCGTTGGGTGAATCCTGTGCCGCCGATGCCCAGCACCGCGCCACGTTGGCAACATCTTGCAGCCCGCATTTCTCATATCGCGCTGTACGCACTGCTGCTGGTGATGCCCTTGTTCGGGTGGATGATGTCGTCCGCCCGAAACTTCCCGGTGAGCTGGTTCGGCATGTTTACCCTGCCCGATTTAGTACCAGCGAACAAAGCCGCGTACGAGTTCTTCCACGAGGGGCACGAGATCCTAGGTATTGTCTTGTTCTTACTCGCGATTCTGCATGCGGCGGCCGCACTCAAGCATCACTTTATCGATCGCGACGACGTGCTGATGAGGATGCTTCCGTGGAACCGAAAGCGCCGATCGGAACACTAACCCATCATCGATGCTTCATTCGACTTTGGAATTGTCCGGGAAACACCATGCATTTTCGATCCGTCGCTGCTCTCTTTACACTGACACTCGTTGCAGGCATTGCTTACGCGGCCACTCAGTGGGTTATGCAGCCAAAGCAAAGCGAGCTCACGTTCAGCGCGATCCAAGCGGGAGCGCCCTTCGAAGGCAAGTTCAAGAACTTCGACGCCGATATTCGCTTCGACCCAGCCGACATTGCCAATAGCCGCTTCGAGGTGAGAATCGAACTTGCCTCCGTCGACACGCAGGATGCCGAGCGCGACGATATCCTGAAAAGCGAAGAATTGTTTTCGGTCGAGAAATACCCAACGGCAACCTATGTGGCCGAACGCTTCGAGCATCGCGGTGGAGCGAAATTTGCTGCTACCGGAAAACTTACATTGCGCGGCGTCACTCGCGAGATTCCGATTCAGTTCACTTTCGAAACGAATAACACTGGCGCATGGCTGAAGGGCACAGGCACGCTGAAGCGTTTGGATTTCGGCGTCGGCCAAGGCGAATGGAAAGACACCGGCGCCGACGGCATCGCCAACGAAGTGCAAGTCCGCTACGCGCTGCTTTTAACCAAAAGCTGACCCACCACTCCGACGGATTGGTTTCTTGCGGTCCTTCTTTCCTTTGCGATCTTGGCGAGCTTTGCGAGAGTCATCTTCCGTCATGTCCTGGCTCTTGCGAGCACCAGAGTCTCGAACGCGCGAAGAGATCTCTCGCAAAGCGCGCCAGGGTCGCAAAGCATAAGCACGAATAATCTAGAAGTCTGCGTATTCTCGACAGAGACTCCCGGCGCACTCTTTCACCCGCATAACTCTGTCATCAGCGTGCAGGTGCTCTGCGCTGATCGAGTAAGCTCACGAGCCAGATCGTGAGACTCGAAAACAATACTCCTGGAATCATCTCGTAGAGCTGGAAGATCTGCCCGCTCCCACGCTTCCATAGGATGACGATCAATCCTCCGACGATCATGCCGGCCAAGGCGCCGTTGCGCGTCATTCGATTCCAATAAAGCGATATCACGATAGCCGGCCCGAAAGCGGAACCGAATCCAGCCCAGGCCCATGCGACCAAATCGAGCACGGTGTTCTCAGGATTGATTGCAAGCAAAAAGGCGAGGATTGCGATGGTTAGCACCGCGCCTCTACCCACCCAAAGCAGCTCCTTGCCGTGGGATGAAGGACGTAGCAGGCCTTTGTAGATGTCCTGAGCGAATGCGGAAGAGGACACCAAGATCTGCGCCGCGGCAGTGCTCATGATTGCGGCGAGAATGCCGGATAGGCAAATGCCGGCGAGCACGGGATGCAAGTATTCGGTCGACATCAGAATGAAGACTTTCTCTGGATCTGCGCCCACGAGTTGCGGCAAGGCGAGCACCCCCGTCAAGCCGACGAGGATGGCTGCGGACAACACGATGATGACCCACGTCATCGCGACGCGCCGCGCCGTTTTCATGTGATCGGCCGACTTGATTGCCATGAATCGTGCGAGCACATGCGGCTGACCGGGGTAGCCCAATCCCCAACCGACGAGAGAGGCGATGCCGATGAGCCCCAGCGCTTCGCCCCCGGTTCCGATGAAAGGATCGAGCAAGGCCGGATCTCTGGCGGCGATGGTGTCCATCGCCGCGGAAAATCCGCCTGCCATCGACAAACCAAGCACCGCTACGAGCACGAGCGCAACGAACATCAAACTTCCTTGCAGCACATCGGACCAACTCACCGCCAGGAAGCCGCCGAAGAACGTATAGACAAGCATTACGACCGAGCCCCAGAACATCGCCGATACGTAGGGCAGTCCGAACAATGCTTGGAACAGCTTGCCCGCAGCTACGAATCCGGAGCTCGTGTAGAACACGAAGAACACCAGGATCAACAGCGCCGAGATCGTGCGCAATAAGCGGCTGGCATCCTCGAATCGATACTCGAAGTAGTCCGGGAGCGTGAGCGAGTTACGCAGTTGTTCGGTCCGGATTCTCAAAGGCGCAGCAATGAAGCGCCAATTTGCCCAGGTTCCGACAATCAATCCGCTCGCCATCCATATCGCGTCGAATCCGGAGGCGTACGCAAGACCCGGCAAGCCCATCAGCAGCCAGCCGCTCATGTCGGTTGCTTGGGCGCTGAGCGCGGTGACCCAGCTCCCGAGAGAACGCCCCCCGAGGATGAAGTCGGACAAGCTCGCAGTACGGCGCCAAGCGATAAAGCCGAGCAGCAGACAAACGCCCATGTAGATGGCGATGGTCGCGATGATGTATGCCGGCTTTTCGATCATGGAATTTTTTCGCGGCTGGCCTGCACAGATGGCCAGCGCAGATGATGGCCGTTGAGGAGCGACAAATCAAAGCACCATCGAAATGAACCAAAAAGCCTTTGGCCGGTTTCCTCATGAGAGGTCATCGGGTTACATTGACGTTACATGGCCCAGCCCGCACCTGCTCGATTCTCCAACCTCGAAGATTGTGTCGAAGCGACGCTAGCACGCGTCGGTAAGCACGTGGTCTTGGGTTTGCCTGTCGCCGTCGGCAAACCCAATGCGCTGGTCAACGTCTTCGTGCGCCGCGCGGTTCAAGACCCAGCGATCAAACTCACGATCGTCACGGCACTCTCCTTTCGGGCTCCGCGGTGGCAGGGCGAGCTGCAACGGCGCTTCCTCGAGCCGCTTTCGCAACGAATCTTCCATGATTACATCGAGCTCGACTACGTCCGCCTAATCGAAAGCGGCAAATTGCCGAGCAATATCGAGGTGGTGGAGTTTTATCTGGAACCGGGTGGCTGGCTCCGTGAGGATCATTTACAGCAGAACTATTTGAGTGCGAATTACACGCATGTGGCGCGGGAGGCTTTGCGCCGAGGGTTGAACGTGCTCGCACAGTACGTGGCTGCCGCGCCACCCAACGAAGCGAAACCGGGTTTGCTGAGCCTGGGTTCCAATCCAGATCTCACTGCGGATTTGTTGCCGCAGATCGCGGCGATGAGAGCAGCAGGCAAGCCGTTCGCGCTCATCGGGCAGGTTCATCAGTCGATGCCTTTCATGTATGGCGATGCGCTTATCGCGGCAGACACGTTCGACTTTCTGATCAGCGAAACGAACACCAGCCTGTTCAGTCCGCCGAATCTGCCGATACCGCCGGTCGAGCATGCAATCGCATTGAATGTCAGTACGCTGGTGCGTGACGGCGGCACGCTGCAGCTCGGCATTGGTGAGCTCGCGGATGCGATTGTCTATGCCCTGCAACTGCGCCATCGCAAGCCTGCCGCGTATCGCGAGATTCTGGAAAGCTCGGGAATACTGGCCAGAAATCGCCGCTTGATTGAAAGCGAAGGAGGCACCGCGCCCTTCGAGACAGGTTTGTATGGATGTAGTGAAATGCTCGCGGACGGTTTCTTGGATCTGTATCGCAGCGGCATTCTGAAGCGGCGCGTCTACCCGAGCGCGCGGCTGCAGAGGCTAATCGATCAAGGCCACATCAACGATCTGGTGGATCTGCGTACCTTGGATGCGCTGAGCTCCGCCGGCATGCGCAGAATGTCATTCGTCGATTTCAACGAATTGCGCGACGTCGGATTGTTCCGCGAAGACGTCGAGTTCGAACGCGGCATGTTGATTTGCCCGGACGGCGTTCAGGTCAGGGCAAGCTTCGAGACCGCCGAACAGCGGGCGGCCATTTCGGAGCGCTGCCTTGGCAATCAACTTCGCAGCGGCGTGTTATTGGATGCGGGATTCTTCTTTGGCCCCGCGTCCTTCTACGAAGCATTGCGCAAGTTGCCGTCGTCAGAACGCGAGCTGTTCGCCATGCGCGGCATCAGCTTCATCAACGAGCTATACGGCCATGAGTGGGACCTCAAAGTCTCACAACGCCGTCACGCTCGGTTCATCAACACAGTAATGATGATGACGGGTCTTGGAGCAGCAGTTTCCGATGCACTCGCCGAAGGCTCGGTCGTGAGCGGTGTGGGCGGTCAGTACAATTTTGTAGCGATGGCGCATGCCTTACCCGAGGCTCGCTCGATCTTGTGCCTAAGAGCAACACGAACATCCCGCGGGAAAACCTCTTCGAATATCGTATGGAATTACGGTCACACGACGATTCCACGACATCTGCGCGACATCGTCGTAACCGAATACGGTATTGCCGATCTCCGAGGCCGTACCGATCGCGAGATCGTCGAGGCATTGCTCGGCATCATGGATGCACGCTTTCAAGATGAGTTCGTCTCGGCAGCGAAACGCGCCCGAAAGCTTGCCGCTGATTTCCGCATACCGGAAGTCGCACGCACCAATACGCCGCTGGCACTACGCGACAAATTTTCTGTGTGGCGATCTCAAGGGTTTTTTCCCGAGCTGCCTTTCGGCAGCGACTTCACGACCGAAGAAGTGGTGCTCGCAAAGGCGCTCAAACTCTTGGCTGCTTCGACGTCGACGTTCTCCGGGAAATTGAGCGTAGTTGCAGATGCGTTGACGAAGGGCGCCATCGCCAAAGACGTCGAGCCTCACCTGGCACGCATGAGCCTTCACAAACCCGCGACGCTCCGCGAGCGGCTCTATCAGAGATTAGTAGCCTCAGCGATCCGAAGCAGCAGGGAGAGGGAGTGAGAATGGGGGTAATGACTAGGGGGGTAGCAAGAAAGAGTGCGCAGGTGCACCTTCTTTTCTGACTATCCCCTACCCCCTAATCATTACCCCCTCCGCCTTCAGTGTCCCACCTGCGCGAGCAGCCCATCGATCATGCGCGCTGCTTGTGAAAGGTAGGCGCCGCCGAACAGATTGTGGTGATTCAGAACGTGATAGAGGTTGTACAGATCGACACGAGTTGCCGCACCCGGATCGAGCGGCCACGTCGATTGGTAAGCGGTGTAGAAAGCGGAGCTGAAACCGCCGAATAGTCGCGTCATCGCGATATCGGTTTCACGATCGCCATAGTAGACCGCCGGATCGAACAGGACCGGCATACCATCCTCATCGCTGCTCCAATTCCCGCCCCACAGGTCCCCGTGCAGGAGCGAAGCGCCCGGTTGATAATTGCTGAAGAACGCGTGCACGTGATCGCATAGCAAATAACCCCGCTCCAACAATTTACTATCGGTACCGGCGCGCGAGGCAGCATCCAGTTGAGCGCGAAGCCTACGCTCGCGAAAGAATAACGGCCATTCCTTGCAACGCTCGTTGATCTGTGGGGTAAGCCCGATCGTATTGTCCCGATCCCAGCCATGCTGCGGTTGCATGGTGCGATGTTGCCAAGCTAACTGCTCGCCGAGTGTGGCTTGAGTCGAGCGGCCGGGTTTGCTTAGAGAGATCCATTCGAGCGCGAGAAAATATCCTTCCTTGCAACGGCCATGGAGGATGACTTGCGGCACACGCACGGCTTGCACCGACGCCAATTCTCTCAGCCCCGCGGCCTCGGCCTGAAACATTTGAGCAGCGTTGCTCGCCGCGGAAACTTTCACGAACACCGATTCCCGCGCGCTCGTGTATTCGAAGGCTTTGTTGATCGAGCCGCCGGACACGGCTTTGCGCGATTGTTCCTCGAATCGCAAACCCAATGCGTCGCTCAAGCCCGATGCAATGGAAACTCCGGAGTGCGCCGGCACGTCAACTACCCGGTGAGACCGGCGTAGCAGCATCCTTGCCTATCACTGTCGTCCAGAGGCGCACGAAGTGTCGGGAGACGAGTCCATTCAAAACGTAAGGGTCGGATTCGGCGAAGCGAAGCGGCACCTCCGCGGAGGCGCATTCGAACAACAGAGCAGCCCCGTCGGCAGGATCGGCGAACGCACCGGCCAGCACGAGCTCGCCGCGTTCTTGCGCTGCCCAGGCCAGACGCAGATGCTCGTCCCGATACTGGCCGCGGCGCTGCAAATAGTCGGGAACGAATTCGTAGAAGAGTAGGTAGTGCATCGCGATCTCTAGAGCAGAGTGTAGGCCTGCTCGCGCAAAGTTCGGATTGTGGTGGCAATCTGCTCGGCTGCTACGCCGTTTGCGAGGATAGCGCGCGAGACGTTCGGCAATACTCGGCCCCGCGCGTTAGGCATTCGCGCAAGCACATCCGCCAGGGTTGCGCCCTGCGCCCCGACTCCTGGCGCTAAGATAAAGGATCGCGGCAGGGCTTCGGCGGTGATCTGAGCATCATCGCAGGTCGCGCCAACCACTGCGCCAATCGGCCCGATTGCTTCCGCGGAATAGACTTGATTAAGCTCAGTGATCTGTCGCGCCATCGAAAGCGCGACTGTTTCGCCATTCGCCAAACGTGCGGTTTGCAGCTCTCGGCCTTCTGGATTCGAGGATCTAACTACGACGAACACACCCGCCTTCGCTTGGTTCGCGATCGCGAAGAATGGCGCCAGCGCATGCAGTCCCAGATAGGCATGCGTCGTTACGGCATCGACTTGCAGTTGGGCTTGCGAGGAGAAATATCCTTCAGCATAGGCGGCACCGGTCGTATCGATGTCCCCGCGCTTACCATCGAGCAATACGAGTACATCGTTGGCCCGAGCGATTCCGGTCAATTCCTCCATCGCTTTGAACCCCGCGCTACCGAAGCGCTCAAAGAATGCCGATTGGGGCTTGATGATGGAAACCTGGTATTGAGCAGCCCGCAGGACCCGCTTACCGAATTCCAGCGCCCCCTCTGCGCTGTCCGGAAGTCCACAGGACTTCAACAAGGAGGCGGAAGGATCGATACCTACGCACAACGGGCTGTGCTCTTTGATCTTTCGAAGCAGTCGTGCGGTGAAAGTAGCCATGGACGGTACAAACAGCTGTCGGATGCTGGATTGTAGCTTGGGATCTCACCGAAAGTGATGAGCTGATGAGGCGGCGGATCTTATCTGTCGTTATCGCCTCATCCCTGACCGCTTCCTACGACATCGGCGCTGCACGTGTGGCGGAGGGTCTGACCACTTGGAGGATCAGCTCTCGCAGACGCGCTTGGGTCACCGGTTTCGTAATGACTGTATCCATGCCCGCATCGAAACAGCGGCGACGGTTCTCCGCGGTTGCATCTGCTGTTATCGCGATGATGAACGTCGGTTCTTGATGGGTGGCTCGCTCCAGTGCCCGAAGCTCTTTGGCCGCCGTGTGACCGTCCATGACAGGCATTTGGCAATCCATCAAAATGGCATCGAAGCTGCGAGTGGCCACAGCCGAAAGCACCTGAGCTCCATTTTCGACAGCTGTGACATGACACCCTATGTGTTGCAGCATCTCGGTCAGAACTTCGCGATTCACGGCATTGTCTTCGGCAAGCAGGACCGCAGGTGCCAAGGCCAACGATATCCTCGGACCGGTCGCGCCCTCGCTCAGCGCCGATCGCTGTGCGGCTTGATCGGGTGCGCGGTCGAAAACGATTGTGAATGTGAAAGTCGTGCCCACACCAGGCTCGCTGCGCAGCTCGATTTGACCTCCCATGAGAGTGACCAGACGCCGCACGATCGCTAGTCCCAATCCCGTGCCGCCGAAGCGCCGCGTCGTGCTCGACTCGGCCTGCGCGAACGGCTCGAACACACGTTCGCGCGAACTTGCTGCGACGCCGATTCCAGTGTCCGACACCGCGAAGCGCAGCTCCGCTTTATCGCCTTCCACCTTTGCCAATGCACAAGAGATGCCGATCGAGCCGTTGGCCGTGAACTTCACCGCGTTGCTCAAGAGATTGTTGAGTACTTGTCGTAATCGCACCGGATCGCCGATCAATTGTGAAGGCACGCCGGACTCGATGCGCACCACGGATTCCAGTCCCTTCGCTTGCGCCGCAGCGACGAAGGGCGCAGCAGTCGTTTGAACGATCTCCGCAGGCGAAAACGCGGTAGCGTCCAATTCGAGCCTGCCCGCTTCGATCTTCGAGAAGTCCAGAATGTCGTTCAGAATATCCAGTAACGAACGTGCCGAACGCAGGATCGTGTCGGCGAGATGGCGCTGCCGCGCATCCAGATCGGTTCGTTGCAACAATTCGCACATGCCGAGCACACCATTCATAGGCGTGCGAATCTCATGGCTCATCGTCGCGAGGAATTCCGACTTCAATCGATTGCCTTCCACGGCGGCATCGCGATCACGCTGCATCGCCTGTTGTTGCTCGAGTTGGTGCAGCATTGCATTGATCGATGCGCTCAAGGTCCGGAACTCGTGAGCACCTCGCGTGAGCTCCACGCGCGCAGCCGGATGACCTTGCTCGCCGATTTGTGTGACCGTCGCCGCCAATTGCTCCAATGGAACGATCACTCGAGATCGAATGACTGCGAGACCCGCGAGACAGAACAAGAATCCAATGACGAGCGTGGCAATGAGTAGATATTGGCGTGCGCCGGTCAACATCGTCTGGATCGGCCGCTCCATCGCAAGATGGAGCTGCGCAATTTCGTGACCCCAAAGATCATCGAGGGGCGTGATGGCTTCCAGCACGTCGTCTCGTACATTCAAGATGTCTCGTGCCTCGACGCGCTCGACATCGGAATGCCTTGGGTTAGCGAAGTTCACTCGCGCGGTTTCCACGCTAAGCGATTGGCCCGTCATACGCGCAAGCGCCGGAGCGATGATCTCGCCTAGCGATCGTCCCATGATCATTCGACCGGCCGGCGGCAGATCGCCCAGCGAGTTGACGACAGGCTGCGAGCTCACTAGATAAACATCCGACTCGCTTGCAACGAGCCCTGTCAATTTCGAATCGCTGTTGATACCGCCCAGGCGCCCCTCGCCTTCCGCCAATCGCACGATGCCGTCCGGTGCTTCGACATACGAGCCTCCATCCGCAGCCAGGCCGCGCGCGAAAATCGCGCGACCTTGATTGTCGGTGATCACAACGAAGCTCAAGCGCAAGCGCGCCATGGCGGCTGGCGTCAAATTCACGTCCGAGAAATCGTCCGCACGATGATTGGTGAACGCATATACGTCATCCCATTGCGCCCAATCCGAGGTCGTGGAGGTAAGATCCTCCTGCATGACATCCAGTGCGTGATGCAGACTCGTCAATCGGAAAAACGCGTCCTTGGCCTCGATCTCGGTGAGCTGGCGTTCCACGAACTCCCCTGCCGCGTAATATTGTGCCGCGCTCAACAACAGGAAGCCGATCGCCAGCGCGAGCAGCACGCTATGGCGAAGGCTTCGGGAACGAGGGTGAGAGTCGTTGTTAGGCACTTGGCGGAATGGAAGTCATCGACGGCACATCTTGACGGGGCCTGCGTCGCAATACACTCGGTGTGTTCACAAACTTGGCGGTAGAGCCGATCTGTACGGATTCTGCAGCGTAGGGACCCAGTGCGCCACGCGAGGATCGAGAGTTTTCAAACCTTACCGAGAAGCGCGAATCCTGACACGCTCTGACAGGCGCATACAGTAGGCTGTACGCTCAATATCGCGAACAACGTCACGGAGTTTTGGAATGTTCAGAGTACGGATCGTGCTGATCGGGATGCTCGGCTGCGTGGCTGCGCACGCAGCGAACGATGCTTCCCAGGTGTTGACCACAACCGCCGAGCGCTCCGGTTTCCAGCGTACAGGTCGGTATGCCGAGGTCTTGGAGTTATGCGGTGCCTTTCAAACCCGTTGGCCGGACCGCGTGCGATGTGAGGAGTTCGGTCGAACTCCTGAAGGCAGGCCTATGCTGGCTGTGATCGCTTCGGCCGCGAACGTACTCGATGCGCAATCGGCACGGCGGGAAGAGCACCCTGTCGTGCTGATGCAAGGCGCGATCCATGCGGGCGAAGTCGATGGCAAAGATGCCGGCTTTCTAGCGTTGCGCGAGATGCTGGAGGGCAAAGCGGCCGCTTCCGTGCTAGAGCGCGTCACGTTCGTTTTTGTGCCGGTGCTTAACGTCGATGGACACGAGCGTTTTGGCCGCTGGAACCGACCGAATCAAGTCGGTCCGCAGGAGATGGGCTGGCGCACGACGGCGCAGAATTTCAATTTGAATCGCGACTACACCAAGGCAGACGGGCCCGAGACACAAGCGGTGCTGCGTCTGCTGAATCAGTGGGATCCGATTCTATACGCGGACCTTCACGCTACCGACGGCGCGAACTTTCAGCATGATGTTGCCTATCTCGTCTCACCCACGCTCGCTGGCGATCCAGGCTTGCGCGAAGCCGGTGTGGCACTCGAAGAAGAGTTGCTGCGGCGAATGACGGCACAAGGATCATTGCCGTTGGACTTTTATCCCGCGCTCGTGCGTGACGACGACCCTCAGTCCGGCTTCGCTGTTGGTGTGGGCCCGTCACGCTTCTCTCAAGAGTACTGGGCGACTCGCAACCGCATTGGCGTGCTCGTGGAGACGCACTCGTGGAAGGACTATCCGACTCGCGTTCGGATCACACGCAATTCCATCATCGCGATGCTGGAGCTCGCTGCACAACACGGTCGCGACTGGCGACGGCTCGCGAATGCGGCGGACGATCGTAACCGCAAACTCGCTGGCGAAGCCGTCGTGCTGGTTCATCAGAACACCGATCATATTCGGACGATCGACTTCAAGGGCTATGCCTACACTCGCGAGCCTTCGGCGATCTCAGGCGGCCTGGTTACGAAGTACGACCCGACTCGACCGCAGGTGTGGAGTATTCCACTGAAAGATGAAGTTCGACCTGCCGTGAGCATCATCGCGCCGCGAGGCGGCTATGTCGTTCCAGCGGCCCATGCCAGTTGGATGCGCGAGAAATTGACGTTGCACAACATTTCCTTCGAAGTGCTTGCGCGCCCGTTGACAGCGCAGGACGTAGAAGCGTTTCGAGCAGACAAGGTCACGCCTTCCGCGACCACCTTCGAGGGACACACGATGCTCGATGTCGAAGGTCAATGGCGCAACGAGCGCCGAGATATTCCTGCCGGATCGCTGTTCGTCCCGATCGCGCAACCGAACGCTCGACTTGCAATCACATTGCTCGAGCCTGCCGATCCAGACTCTTTCTTGCATTGGGGTTTCTTCAACACGGCATTCGAGCCGAAGGAGTACATGGAAGCCTACGTTGCAGAGGCCATTGGCGAACAGATGCTCAAAACGAATCCGAAAATACGCGCTGAATTCTCGCGCAAGCTCGCCGAAGATCCGGAGTTCGCACGCAGCCCGGCCGCACGACTGGAGTTCTTCTACCGACGCCACCCTTCGTGGGACGAGCGTCTCAATTTGTATCCGGTGCTGAGGACAGAGCGAGTGATGAAGTGATGAGGTGATAAGGTGATGAAGACAGAAGTCGGAGTTGACGGGGTATCTGCCTTCTGTCGTTATCACTCATCACTCATCACACCATCACGTGTGTCAGCACCTTTTCTCTCGCCTCTCGTCATTCAATCTGCGCTGACGTTCCCTGAGCCGCTCCCCTTGTTTCGCATCGTAACCGGCACGCATCTGCGAGCGCATATCGCGCAGAGATCGCTCGATGCGGGCGCAGTTTTCTTTGTGCTTTGCCTGATCTGCTGCGATCGAGCGGCCGCTCGATTTCCGCAGCCGAGAGACAGGCGGCACGCTCCTAACTCCAGACGGGGTTTGCTCGACCTTAACCGTGCTCACCCACTGATCATTCGGAAGATGCTGAACCGCATCTGCTGCGCATGGCCGATCCGAGAAAGTTACGACATCATCGACTACGCACCGAAAGATCTGTGCGTCACCGTGGGCATTCACGGCATACAAGCCTGCAATCGCTACTAGAGTGATGATCGTGGGATAGGGATGGGCAAAATGAACCTGCATGACACCTCCTGTGTCTTCACCATCGATCCTGATGATGTTGCGATTCTAAAGCGATGCAAACGACCGCGAGTCCTGAATTAGTCGGGATTCAAGCCATAAGTCGCGTCCCATCTAGCCCTTCACCGCGTCACTTCGTCACATGACTTGAATTCTTTCAGCCTGATTTCTCAGCAACCGACCAAACCCGACCTCGTCGTATAGCTCATTCAGCGTAGGCATATCGGGCCGGCGACGCTCCAACGTATCAAGGTCGGCATGCAACGGAACGTCGCACGCGATCGTCGTGAGTTGGCGGGCAAGAAAGGCTCGCTCACGGTGGTCACGCAGCTGGCTCGCCACGAATCCCGGATTGCGAAACTTGATTCTGAATACTAGGTTCAAATCCTCGTATAGGTGCGTGAGAGACTCGAAATGACCGAGTAGCATCGATGCTGTCTTGCGGCCGATACCTGGCACCCCTGGAATGTTGTCGCAGGCATCGCCCATCAACGCCAGGAAACATGGCATGCGTTCAGGCAGGACGCCAAAGCGTTCTGCGATCTTCTCGTACGCGAAGCGTTCATCGCTCAAATAATCCCAGTACTCATCTCCTGGGCGCACGAGCTGCGATAAATCCTTATCGCGTGTCACGATGACTACCTTCTTGCCGAGCGCGCGCATTTTGATCGTCAGCGTTCCGATGAGATCGTCGGCTTCGTACTCGTTGCTCGCGAAAGTCGCGACACCGAGCGCTTCGCATAGACGCCGACACAGCTTGAACTGACGTTTCAGGTCCTCAGGCGCCGGCTCT
>JAICPY010000221.1 GCA_025929585.1 Steroidobacter sp. | reverse complement strand
TGCTGGTGCGCACGCGGAGATCGTGCGCTACGAAGGAAGCGCTGATGCTGTGCCGCATGACGAATACATTCATGTCGTAAGCGAAAAGGTATCGCCTGTTCAGCAGACCTATATCAAGGCGAAGGATGGTGTCTATATCGCAGCAGCCATCCGCAAACCGAAAGGCGACGGTCCATTTCCCGCGATCATCGTGTTTCACGGTGCGCCAGGTGGTCGCGGCATGGAACAGCTTGTCGGGTGGTCGCGCGGCGATCACGGCGGTCCGGTGTGGGAGCGCTTTCTGCAAGAAGGCTTCGTCGTCGCCGTGGCCGACTATCGTGGCGGAGAATACAACTTGATGAATGCGCCTTCGCAGCAGGGGCTCGTCACGGCAATCGACGACGGCATTGCCGTGATCGAGCAGGTGAGCTCACTTTCCTATGTCGATCCTAAGCAGGTCACCCTCTACGGCGTCAGCCTAGGCGGCAATCTGGTGATGTTTCTGGCATCGAAGGTGCCAACGTTGAAAGCCGTCATCGCAGGTGCGCCGGCACCAATCTGGTTCTTGGGATTTACAGTGCCGACCGACGGAAAACGTCCGGACTATGCGAGCATGAAACCGGATGCCGAGGTGGTTCGATCCAACATCGCTCCGATTCAGGCTCCGATTCTAATTCTCGTCGGCACTGAGGATCGCTTGATGCCGCTCGATATCGTACTGCACGATCAGCTTGCCAAGCACGGCAAACAAGTTCGTTTAGAGGTCTACGAACATGGCTACCACGACTTCGTGTTGGGTCCCCAGGGCCAGAAGCGCGGCGATCTGCCCCACGGTGAGATTCTGATGCAGGGAGCCTTGGATGCGCTCGAGCGATCCCTCCTATTCGTCAAGACAGGCAAGCTGAACTGATCGAGGACACGCACGCTAGTTGACGGTTGACAGTGGACTGTTGACGGTCAGAGAAGGTGCCTGCTCCGGCTGTCGACCGACAACCGTCAACTGTCAACTACCGCTCAACCGAGCGGTATCCCGCACCGAGCGCCTTGTATAACGCAATGAGGTGAGTCGACAGTGCAGTGGAGCTGTCGGTGAGCGCACTTTGCGTTTGAAGGAGCGTTCGCTGCGCATCTAGCGCAATTAGAAAACTCGTCATGCCATGCTCGTAGCGCATTTTCGCCAACTCGTAAGCATCGCGGCTCGCATCCACCGCTGCGAGGAGCTCATCGTGATGCTGTCGCTCGGATTCATAGGCACTCAGCGCGCTGTCGATCTCGTGCCACGCTCTTAACACTGTGCGCTGATAGTGGATGGCCGCCTCCTGCTGCTGCAACTCTCT
The DNA here is from genome assembly GCA_025929585.1 of Steroidobacter sp. Taxonomy (GTDB): domain Bacteria; phylum Pseudomonadota; class Gammaproteobacteria; order Steroidobacterales; family Steroidobacteraceae; genus Steroidobacter. The sequence continues at coordinate 3,681 of JAICPY010000221.1, read as the reverse complement.
GAGCTCAACCATCGATCGGCGTCGGCCACCTTCGAAGATCGGTAGATAAAGGCTCGGTCCGACAGACCATTGGCGCGCTCCCCACTCGGTCAAATTCGAGGCTTGCAAGGATTCTGACATCAACCCACCGGTTAACGTGATCCGCGGATACAAATCGGCAACCGCAACTCCAATCTCCGCCGTGGCAGCCTCGAGCCGTGCTTCCGCGGCGCGAATATCAGGCCGTCTGCGGGCAACCTCCGAAGGGAGTCCCGCAGCCACCTTCGGTGGATGCTTGACCGCCGACCGCGATTCGAGCACTGCTTCTGGCAAAGCATCCGGCGGCTCACCCAAAAGTAGCGCGAGATTGTTCCTCAGCTGCGTTTGACGCTGTTGCAACACGGGACGCCGTGCACGCGCATCGGCAAGCCGCACTCGATGGCTGACAACATCGAGCTGAGTCACCGTACCGCCATTTGCCCGAACTTCGGTCAATTCCAAAGCATCTTCCGCTGCGGCGACATCTTCGTTTGCGATGCGCAATTGATCGTTCACTCCACGCAGATCGAAGTACGTTCGGGCGACCTCCGCTGTGACCGATAGCTGTGCCGCATGAAGGTCTTCAGTGCTCGCGGCGACGGATGCGTCCGCCGCTTTGATCGCATTTCGCGAGCGGCCCCATAAATCGATTTCCCAAGAAGCGTCGAATCCCACTTGATAGAGGTCATAAGGATCGCTCAACACATCGACGATCGCATCGCGCCCGCTCGGCGGAGCGATAGCATCGATCATGCGTGTCGCTGTACCGAACTCGCTTTGTCGTTGACGTTGATACGAAGCCTTTGCCGCAACGTTCGGCACGCTACTGCCTGCCACGATCGCACGCTGCGCTCGACTCTGCGCCACTCGCAGCGCAGCCGTCTGGACATCCGGATTCGCCTCGCGCGCCTGACTGACCAGCTCGATCAACAGTGGATCATCGAACGACTTCCACCACTGCTCATCGACTGGTTCGCTCGCGATCGCGCTTTGCTGGCTCCACTCAGCCGGTAAAGCGGGCTGCGGCTCTACGAAGCTCGGACCGACCGAGCATGCGCAAAGGCACGCTACCGCTGCCAAAGTCGAAGGGTGCGAAATACGCATGAGAGTGTCCTTGAGCCTCGTGTCCGCGCGTCATACCAGCCGATGTCTAAACAACCATGCTGCCGTCGGCAGCGTGATCGAGCCGATGATGGCGAGCGGCCACATGTTGTTGAAGATCGTCGCAAACCCCGCGCCTTCCAGGTACACGCGATGCACGGCCTCGATCGCATGACGCAATGGATTCGCAAGCGTCACTATTTGCAGGACCTCAGGCATGTTCCTGACCGGCGAGGCCAACCCTGACAACAGCATCATCGGCATCAACAGCACGAACGAGAACAGCATGGCCTGCTGCATGTTCAATGCGTACGCCGAGATCGCAAGGCCAATGCCGACAGATGCAATCGTGAAGATCAGAAGCGACGCATAGAGCGTGATATAGGAACCAGCGAAGGGAATGCCGAACCAAAACAGCGCAATGACCAGAATGATCGTCGACTGAGCGAGGCCGATGAAGATCGGTGGAACCGCTTTGCCGACCATGATCTCGCTCGGACGGAGCGGCGTGACGAGCAATTGATCGAACGTGCCCTGTTCTCGTTCGCGAGCGACCGACAGCGCGGTAAGCATCAATGTCTGCAGCATGCTGAGCGCGGCCACGAGGCTTGGGATCATGTACCAGCGCGTCTCGAGATTCTCGTTGTACCAAGCACGCGTCTGGATGCTCAAAGGTCTAGAGCTACCGCCGTGTTCCTCGCGCCACTCGTCGTTGAATCGTTCGATCGAAGCATTGATATAACCTGCCGCGGTGGCCGACGTGTTCGAATTTCGGCCGTCCATGATGACCTGCACACTCGCGGTGCGACCTGCTGCGAGCTCACGCTCGAGATCTTGGCCGATATGAAGAACGACCAGCGCCCGCTTTCGATTGATCACCGGTGCAATCTGAGCGGGATTCGCCAAGCGCTCGGTGAGCTCAAAGACACCAGACCCGACCATGTACTGAACGAGGTCGTGCGAAGCCCCACTGTTGTCCTGGTCGAGCACTGCGAACGGCACGCGATTCAGATCGAACGTGGCGGCGTAGCCGAACAGCAGCGTCTGCATAATGATGGGCGCAAACAGGACAATGCGGCTGCGGGGATCCTTCAAGATCGACAGCAGCTCCTTGCGGCAAAGGATCACGATCCTGAGCAACGACTCACGCATGATCGTCACCCCAGGCACAGCGCAACCGGGTCGAAGTGATCATGCAAGCTCCTTGCGCGTCTTGGATCGTGCGAGCGCCAACAAGAGGAACGCAGCGAGAGTCAGCACTGCAAAATCCTTGAGCACGATCCACCATACGTTGCCTGCCAAGAACAGCGTTTGCAGCAACTCCACGTAATACGTCGCGGGCAATATGCTGCTGATGGCCTGCACGATCCAAGGCACGCTGCGCAAGTCGAAGATGAACCCGGACAACATGAGTGCAGGCATGAAACTGGAGATGATCGCGATTTGTGATGCCAAAAACTGATTCTTGACGGTGGAAGAGATCGACAAGCCGATGCCGAGTGAAACCAACAAGTAGAGCATCGAGCCGAATAGAATCAGCAGCAGCGAACCCCGAATCGGCACTGCGAACAGAAATCGAGCGGCCAGCAGGCACAGCACTAATCCGATCAGCCCCACCACGAAGTACGGCACGATTTTGCTGATCAGCACTTCGCTCGCGCGGACTGGCGTGACGAACAAGGCTTCGAGTGTGCCGCGCTCCCATTCTCGTGCCATCACCAGCGCGGTGAGGAAGGCACCTATCAGTGTCATGATGACGACGATTAGGCCCGGCACGAGGAACCAAGTGCTGGTGTTCGCTTCGTTGAACCAGGCACGCTGTTCGACACGCACCGAGCCGACCTCGTTCGCATTAGTGAGACCAATTCCCCGGCGAGCATTCCACTGCGAAATCGCGCTCTGTGCGTATGCCTGCATGACGCGCGCACGATTGGCGTCCACACCATTGACCAGGAGCTGAACGCTCGCAGCATTTGCGGCCAGCTCACGCGAAAAGTCGGAACGCAGGCGAACGATGCCGTCCACCTTTCTCTCCAACATCAATGCTTCCGCCTCCGGCATCGAGGTCACCGCCACAGGTGAGAAGTATGGCGAGAGATAGAAGCCCGATACCACGTCGGCCGCGGTCGGCGAGACGTCTTCCATGACAATCGCGACCGGCATGTTCTTCACATCGAAAGACAGGCCGTAGCCAAAGATCAAAATCAACAACACCGGCAGCAGCATGCCCACCAAGATGTTGCCCTTATCGCGCAGCAACTGTCGCGTCTCTTTGACGACGAGCGCGCGAATACGATTGCCCGATGCACTACGCGACATGACACGCTGCCGTTTTTATCCGCATCCCGCATGCCCCGCGCATGCCGAACTCATGCCATGCGACTCTCATGCGGCCGCCCGAGCTGAGCGGCCTTGCTCGACGATGGCGATGAAGGCCTCTTCCATCGTGTCCACATTCGGTCCTGCGCTTGCCCTGACTTCAGCGGGCGTTCCCATTGCCAGCATCGCCCCCGCATCCTGAATCATGATGCGATCGCAGTACTCGGCTTCTTCCATGAAATG
>JAICPY010000162.1 GCA_025929585.1 Steroidobacter sp. | reverse complement strand
TGTATTGACAGGTTTGAAGCTGAACTCATCATCGTGCCGTCACCCGTCACCCGTCACCCGTCACCCGTCACCCGTCACCCGTCACCCGTCACCCGTCACCCGTCACGTTCCTCTAATACTCCACCACCGACCGCACTCGCATGCCTTGCCACTCGAATGCTGGAGCCAAGCGGAGGTCGATCAATGCAATCAGGGCACTTACCTGATAGCCAGCTTGTATGGAGAGATCCGCCGCAGCTCGCATCGTGCCGCCGGTTGCGAGGACGTCATCGACGATCAGTAAGCGACCGTGGTCGCGGCGAACCTCCAGAGAGCTGCTGCCGTATTCGAGTTGATAGGACGCGCGAATCACTGGAGGAGGAAGCTTGCCTTCTTTGCGGATCGGAACGAATCCTTTGCCGTGATGGCTCGCGAGCCCCGCGGCGAGGATGAAGCCGCGTGCTTCGATACCGGCGATGGCATCGATGCTATTCCACTCTTCGCGCGTCAGTAGAGCACTCATCGCGGACAGCGCCAGATCGAAACGATCGCGCAGGAGCGGTGAGATGTCGCGGAATAAGACACCTGGCTGCGGGAAGTCCGGGATGTCGCGAATGTAATCTTGCAATGAAGTCATGAAGCTCTCGCCCTGTGATTCCCGGATCGGTGGGCGAAGTATAGGCAACCTCTCGGCTCTGGCGCAGTTTGCCGCTGGGTCCAGGCTCCTCTTGGCGAGGTTTGATCTTGGGAAGGCTTATCGTTTCCAGCTAGCGGGATCGCTCCGCGCAACGGTGAGAGTTGGGTCGTGCGGAAGACTCACCACTCGGGCCAATAATAGAGCTCGATGAGGTGGCCGTCGGGATCTCGCAAGTACAAGGATTCGTACTCCTCGTGAGCGACCTCACTGAATGCAACGCCGTTGGCGCTCAGGTGCGAGGCTGCAGCTTGAAGCGTTCTGGGATTGTTGCCGATGACGAACGCAACATGTTGCACGTCGATAGCAGGCTTTGAGTCGCGGGGATTGCTCGACTCGAGTACGAACCCATTCGATCTGCCGGCACGCAGCTCGACTTGACCCTGCTGCGACTCGGAAATGACGGGCATGCGCAGAATGTCGGAGTAAAAGCGCGCGCTCTTCTCCAGGTCGCGAACCTTCAATGATGCTCGGCCCAGACCAGTGATGTTCATGTTGCCTCCCGCGTTGCCATGGCGCGGTATCATTGCTGCAATCCTTGCCAAGCGATGTCATGGTTATGGATTGGAATGTTCGACATGCGTGCAGAAAGGCTACTTTCCATTTTAATGACTCTACAGCGTGGGCACGGGATGACCGCTGGCGAGCTTGCAAATCGACTCGGCGTCTCGGTTCGCACGATTTTCCGCGACATCGATGCGCTCTCCGGCATGGGTGTCCCGGTCTACACGGAGCCGGGAAGAGGCGGTGGCATTCGCCTCATCGAGGGATACAGCTCGGATCTAACAGGGTTGTCTTCGGGTGAGGCAGAGGCGCTCGCATTGATCGCGAGCCCCGCATTGGTCGGCGTCAGAGAATTGGATACGCCAGCACGTACCGCGCTCGACAAACTCGCCGCGGCCGTCCCATCGATGCACCAATTGCGAGCCCAGCACGCTCGCGGCCGCTTGCTGTTCGATACCAAGCCTTGGTTTCGCTCGCGCGACACCTCGCCGTTTCTCGACTTGTTGCGAGTTGCGATTTGGAAGAATGAATGCGTTCAACTCTCCTATGAACGCAGCAACGGCGAACAGAAGGATTATCTAGTCGAGCCCTATGCCTTGGTCGTGAAGATCGACACTTGGTACTTGATTGGACGAGTGAGGCAGGAAATGCGTGTATTCCGGCTCTCTCGTATATTGGGGATGGCTGAAGCTCCGAACACGTTCGAGCGCGAACCCAACTTCGATTTGCAGAAGTTTTGGTTCGCCTGGTGCGATAACTTCGAGAAGAATCCACCCAGTCACTACGCAGTGGAGATCGAAATCACCTCGCGCGGACGCCGCAAGCTCCTCGATCGTTTCGGCCAATGGTTCAAGACGAAACTGGAGCCACTCGGGGATCGGTACCGCGGGCGCAAACACGTGACGCTCGATTTCGATCGCGAGGACATCGCGCTGCGCTTGCTGTTCGACCTTGCCGAAGACGTCAAAATCCTGAGTCCTCGCGGCTTGAAACAAAAGCTGCATCGCCGCTCGACCCGCGTCGCGCAGATCACGCGGTGAAGATGCACGAAACGTGAACATGCACCTGAGCCGCCCGTGAAACGCCGCATCTGTACCTGTTTCGCCTCGCGCTGCATCGCGATACTCGCACAAGCATGATTCAGGAACGATCGAATAAGCAGCTCGTGCTGCTGGTGCTCGCGGCGAGTGCGATTCTGCTGATCACCATGGGTGCTCGGCAGACGTCCGGCTTGTTTCTGCTGCCTATCACTGAATCCACCGGTGTCACCGTCGTCGCATTGAGTTTCGCTCTGGCGATCGGTCAATTCGTCTATGGAGCCGCTCAGCCGATCTTCAGCGTCATCGCTGATAAGTACGGACCGATCAAAGTGATCATTGCAGGCGCGTTTCTACTTGCGCTCGGCTCGATCCTCACGCCTTTCGCCACTTCCAGTTGGGGATTGCTGTTCACCCTGGGTGTCTTGAGTGCAGGAGGAGCTGCGGCGGGTAGTTTCTCGATTCTGCTCGCCATTGCGGCTCAGCGATTGCCCCCGGAGCGGCGTTCCTTTGCTGCCGGTTTCATCAACGCGGGCGGCTCATTGGGCCAGTTCGTGTTCGCGCCGGCTGTGCAGCTCATCATCGGTGCGGCAGGTTGGATGAGCGCGATGTTCGCCACCGCATTCGCGGCGTTGCTGACGATTCCGCTGGTCTTACCGCTGCGAGAAAAAGCGAAGCAAGTGTCGCATGTACCAACGGCCGCGCCGATCGCACACTTGAAGCTCGGCGAGCAAGTCAAAGTCGCAATGGTGGATCGTAGTTATCTATGTTTGCACGCGGGCTTTTTTACGTGCGGCTTCCACGTTGCGTTTCTGATCACGCATTTGCCCAGCGATTTGCAACTCTGCGGGTTGACACCTGCGGTGGCGGCGAACTCCCTTGCCTTGATCGGTCTGTTCAACGTTGGCGGTAGCCTTGCCGCGGGATGGCTCGGTCAGCGATATCGGATGAAACACTTGCTGGTGTGGATCTATGCGAGCCGCGCGCTGATTGTCGCGATCTATGTAGTGATGCCGAAGACGGCCTTGAATGTCTATTTATTTGCGGGCGCGCTCGGTTTCACGTGGCTAGCGACAGTTCCGCCCACTTCAGGACTGGTGGGCAAGCTATTTGGAACTCGATATCTGGCTACGCTGTTCGGTTTGACACTAGTGTCGCATCAGGTGGGTGGCTTTCTGGGCGCCTGGCTCGGCGGTATCGCCTTTGCGCAGCAGGGCAGCTACGCATGGATCTGGTATGCCGACATCGCCTTGGCGTTGCTCGCGGCCGCAGCGAATCTTCCGATCAAGGAGGCACCGGTTAGAGTGCGTGCGGCGGCCGCCGCTTAAGTGCAATGCCGCTTAGTTAAGCGGCATGGTCGGCGGTTGAACGTTGACGGTTGGCAGCAAGAAGGCCGACTTTACTGGCCGTCAACTGTCCGCCGTCAACGTATAAACTCAAGTGCCATCGCGCCTAAGTGCACGCTGCACTCGCCTAATTTTCCTCTACCCCTGCACTCGTCCCAAGAAGTCAGCCTTTCCAAGCTCCACACCATTGTGGCGCAGCAGGTTGTAGGCGGTGGTCACATGGAAGTAGAAGTTCGGAATCGCCCAGTGGCGCAAGAAGAGCAGGCCGGGGAAGGAGTGAGTGTTGTGACGCGTTTTGATCGTCACGGTGCGCTCTTCCGATCCGGCTAGCTGCTCGGGTTTCACGCTCAATAAAAATTCGATGGTCTTGTCGATCCGAGCCAACAATTCCGGAAGAGTCTTCTCGTTGTCTTCGAACTTTGGCGGCTCCAATCCAGAGAGGCGAGCGGCCGCACCTTTCGCCGCATCGCTTGCGATCTGAATTTGATTGATCAAGGGAAGCATGTCGGGGAACAGCCGGCTGTTCGCCAGCACCGCCGAATCGAACTTCCGTTGATCGGCATGCGCGGTCGCCTTCTCCAGAATCGCTCGCAGGCTTTTCAGCGAGTGCACGAACATAGGCACCGATAACTCATACATCGAGATCTGCATCGAAGTGTCCTTTGAGTGAATGGAGTCGGCGCGAAGTATAAGCAGCGCTGGAGTCGAGCGGATTCATCAGACTGTTGATGTGAATGCAGCAATGGACATCGCCGCTTGGCCAACGGCAGGTTGACTGTTGATGACCGGAGGGTCCTTTCTGGCCGTCAACTGTCAACCGTCAAAGGCCGCTCAACTGAGCGGCCTTGCCGCAAGCTCATTTATTGGGCGCGTAAACGTCCACGGAGACCGTGACGCTGCGGCCTTCGTTGGGTTGGAGCGCACCTACACCGACGACTTTGCGTGCCACCTCTTCGCCGCGATCGTTGCGGATCGTGACGACGACGGAGTATTCCCAGCCGCTGCCGCGTTCCGGATGCCGAAAGTTTCCTTCAACCGTGAGTGCGGAGAAGGTGGCTTGGGCGCGCTTCTCTGCGACCGCCTTCGGATCGAAACGTAAGTGGTGCTGACAGGCGGGGCAGATGCTCGCGCTTTCGAGAATCGTCGTCTTGCAGTGGGGACACGTCCGAGTGCGGCCGATGGTCGCGCCGCGACTGGTGTTCACGTCGTCTTACCGCCCTTCTCATCCCAGCCGAACTCGGCTCTGCCACGCATGCGCGATCCAGCTGCGACTGTCAGAGAGCCGGCCTTCAGATCGCCATTGAGCACGCCCGTTTGCAGCAACTCTACCCGCGCGGCTGCATCGATGTTTCCTTCGAGCTCGCCGCCGATCACTACCGTGTTCGCGCGGACTCCGCCTGTTACCTTCGCGCCGTTCTCGATCGTCAGGTTCCCTTGAACGTTGACATCACCTTTGAAATTGCCGGCGATACGAACGTGTCCGGTGCCTTCGATTTTGCCTTCGATCGTCAGGCCGGCAGACAAGATCGATTCTTTGGCTTCAGCCGGGCGAGCAGAGGAGGGCGCAGCCGATCGCGCCGCTTCGATGTTCACGGGAGCGGCAGGAGCCGGTTTATCCGTGGCTGTGTCCGGCGTGTTTTGATCGCGGCCGTACTGGTCTTTCCACAATGCCATGACGATTCTCCATGATGAAACGAGTCGTCGTAATTACACAGCGAGTCCGAGAGTGTCAAACCCGCCGACACTTCGACGCGAAACGGCGACAGTGCCCGCGTGCCCGCTCGAGTCGGTGAGCCATCGTCGTGATTCGCTGACCGTGGTCAAAGAGGCCCCGCGCGCTACACCTCATCTTTGAGAATCCCGCTATCTGTCGAACACTTCCATCAGCGTCAACGCGAGTCCCGACACTACGAACCAATACCGGTGCCTAGCATCGATCTTCCCTGCTGACTTGCGAAAATCTTGCAATGCGTCAATCGCATTTTGCACAAGTTTTCAGGCGCTTAGCCTAACCTAACGCAGGGCAAGGAAGATTGTCAGCAAGGCGCTGGAGGACGATGTCCTTCCAAGTTCAGCAGCAGCGGGAGATGCCGCTCCACTTCCGTTGTTGCTCGCGTAGGTAAAATTCACGCCGCGACAGTGGCGTGCTCTCGCCGTGCTGTGCGGCATGATGCTGAAGGTATTGCTCGTACGCGCTCTCGCGTGAAATCGCCCTGAGCAATTGCCAGGACGACCTTAGTATTCGCCCGATGCCTTTGCGTAGACGTGTCATTGAATCTGCGCAGCCGCGCTCATCGCGGGCGCCTCGGAGCTTGGCAGCACCGGCAATCCGCGCTTGACGCGCCACGCGACTCGGAGGGTGTCCGCAATGACAATCCAGAGAATTGCGGTGAGTAGCAGCGCCAATGCGGCGTCGAGACGTTGATTGAAGATCAATTGAGGCGCTACGGCAGCTTGCTCCGCGCCGAGCTCGCCTGCAGCCAACCGCGACGCTAGCCGATCTGCCGCGGCGAGAAAGCCGACGCGCGGGTCGGTCGAAATCACCTTCTCCCAAGTAGCGGACGTGGTGATGATGGCAATCCACGCAAGCGGCAGAGCGGTGACCCAAGCAAAGCGCAGCTTGCCTTGTTTGATCAGGATGCCGGTGGCAACGCACAGCGCGATACCGGCGAGCAATTGGTTCGCGATACCGAACAGCGGCCACAAAATATTGATGCCACCGTTGGGATCGACAACGCCGATGTACAGAAAGTATCCCCAGCCGGCGACGACCAACCCGCTTGCGAGCAGCACCGAGGGATACCATGAGGTTTGCGCGAGCGGTTTCCATACGTGGCCGAGCGCGTCTTGCAACATGAAGCGTCCAACGCGGGTGCCCGCATCCAGCGTCGTCAGAATGAATACCGCTTCGAACATGATCGCGAAGTGATACCAGACGGCGAGCATGCTTTGCCCGAAGGCACTCGAGAAGATGCTGGCCATGCCGACGGCCAGTGATGGCGCACCTCCGGTGCGAGCGAACAGGGTGGTTTCGCCCATATCGCGCGCCAACGTTTCCATCTGCTCTACGCTGACCGGAAAACCCCAGCTCGAGATCGTTGCGACGGCCGTTTCCGCTGTGGCGCCGACGATGCCCGGCCCACTGTTGATCGCGAAGTACACGCCCGGATCGAGCAACGTTGCCGCGATCATGGCCATGATTGCGACGCAGGACTCGAGCATCATGCTGCCGTAGCCGATCAATCGAACATCGGCTTCGCTGCCGATCAGCTTCGGTGTCGTGCCGCTCGAGACCAAGGCGTGAAAGCCCGAGATCGCGCCACACGCGACGGTAATGAACACGAACGGAAACAACGCGCCGCCGAAGATAGGCCCGGTACCGTCGATGAATTGCGTGATCGCCGGCATCTTGATTTCAGGGCGCATCAGCACGACGGCTAGCGCCAGCAGCATCACGGTGCCGAGCTTCAGGAACGTGGATAGATAGTCGCGCGGTGCGAGCAACAGCCATACGGGCAGCACGGCCGCAATGAATCCATATCCGATTACGAACCACGCGAGAGGTTTGCCGTCCATGTCGAACCAGGTGCGCAAAGTCTCGTGCTCATTGACCGCGCCGCCGCCGACGACCGCGAGCATCAACAATGCAACGCCGATCAAGGATGCTTCTAGAACTCGGCCGGGCCTGATGTTGCGCAAATAGAATCCGATCAAAATCGCGATCGGAATCGTCGCGAAGACCGTGGCAGTCGCCCAAGGGCTGTGCTTCATCGCGTTGACCACCACCAATCCCAGCACTGCGATCAAGATGATCATGATTACGAGCGTGCCGAGGATCGCGGCGTAGCCGCCTACGGGTCCTAGCTCATCGCGCGCCATCTGGCCAAGACTTCGTCCGTTGCGGCGTGTGGACAAAAACAAAATGGTCATGTCCTGCACGCAGCCGCCCAAGACTGCGCCGACCAGAATCCACAGCGTTCCCGGTAGGAAACCGAACTGCGCGGCGAGCGTTGGCCCGATCAATGGGCCGGGACCGGCGATTGCCGCGAAATGATGACCGAAGACGATCCAGCGATGGGTTGGAACGAAATCTCGGCCGTTGTTGAGGCGGATCGCGGGTGTGGCTCTCGCCGGATCGACGCTCAAGACTCGAGCCGCTACCCAAGCGCTGTAAAAGCGATAGCCGAGCGAGTAGACGCACACCGCCGCGACGACGATCCACATCGCGTTGATCGTTTCACCTCGGTGCAGGGCGATTCCGCCGACGGCGAACGCGCCGATCAGCGCGACGCATCCCCAGAGAAGCTTTCGCATGCGAGCCTCTTTCGATTTTTAAATACCGGATCGGTCCGGCGTACTCTCTACGGTCGAGCAGTCTCGAACTGATCGCTCTTGATTCCCAGCCACTCGAGGCAAACGAGCGAATTATCCTTCAACTCCGTCTTGATGACGCCAGTGTTGGTCAATGGATGGCGGATCGCAAAATCCGCAGGGACGTTCGCAGCAAGCATCGGCACCAAAAAGCCAAGCGTTGCCCCGTGGGACATCACTATGACAACGCCTCGATCGTGTGCATGACGGTTCATCACATCCCGAACGAAGGGCAGGAACCGTCGCTGGATGTCGCCCAAACTTTGCCCCTCCCCGTGACGGGCTTCCAGGTCACCTTCGACGAGCCACTTATTCCGTAATTCTCCGTAGATTGCGCTGAAGTCGGGTGCATCCGGCTCGAGGCCGAGATCGATTTCCACCGCCTCCGGCGCAAGCGTGAGCGCAAGACGATGTTTGAAAGCTAGGGCATCGGAGGTCTGAATCGCCCGCAAACGGGTGCTCGAGTAGATCGCAAGAATCGGCGTATCCGCATGCGCATCTGCGAACGCCGCAGCCTGTTCCATACCGCGCTTCGTCAGCGGATATGAGACGCCTGCATCCGCGAGCGGATGCGGCATCGTTGCGACATTGAGCTCGCTTTCCGCGTGCCTGACGAACCAAATCTGCAGCTGCGCCGGCTCGCCGGCTTCCATGGAAAACGCCGCCGGCGAGAACGCCGCCTGCAGCACGGTTGCGATCGCAAGCAGCATCCACTCACGCAGCCTCGGCACGATTCGCTTCGCTATTGTCATCAATTTCCCCAACAGACCCAGCGCGAACGGATGGTAGCAGCAGTCATTGTGAGTGCAACGGGAGGAGGAGCGGAGGGAAGTGAGGAATAAGTCCGCAGTCCTCAGTCCTCAGTCCGCAGTCCGCAGTCCGCAGTCTATGGCCAGCGCAAGACCGCAGTTTCTTCGGCTGGCTGCGGACTGCTGACTGCTGTCTACGGACTGAAGACTGCGACGCACACTCTCCTACTTTTGCTTGCGACGGCGAGTTATGCTCGT
>JAICPY010000172.1 GCA_025929585.1 Steroidobacter sp. | reverse complement strand
GCATGGCTGGCCAGTATGCAAAACCTCGATCGGCCGATACCGAAACGCGCGATGGCGTGACCTTGCCATGCTACCGGGGCGACAACGTCAATCGTCCGGGCTTCACGCTCCAGGAGCGTACGCCGGATCCGCAACTTCTGCTGCGAGGTTATGAGCGCGCGGCACTCACTCTGAATTTTGTTCGTGCGCTGATCGATGGCGGTTTTGCCGATCTGCACCATCCGGAGTACTGGGATTTGGACTTCGTGCGGCACTCACCGCAGAAGGATGCGTACGAAAAGATCGTCCATTCGATTTCCGATGCACTCGACTTCTTCGAAGCTGCAAGCCGCAGCGCGTTGCATGAAGCCGGTCGTGTGAATTTCTACACCAGCCACGAAGGGTTGCACTTGCTCTATGAGCAGGCGCAAACCCGCTATATCGAACGTCAGAAGCGTTGGTACAACTTGAGCACGCACATGCCGTGGATCGGCATGCGTACGGCAGCGCTCGATGGAGCGCACGTAGAACTCTTCCGCGGGATTGCCAATCCGATGGGCATCAAAGTCGGTCCAGCGATGAGCGCAGAATGGCTGCAAGGCTTGTTGTCGACGCTGAATCCCAACAACGAGCCCGGTCGCATCGTGCTGATCCATCGCTTCGGGGCGAAGGAAGTAGACAAGCGACTGCCGCCGCTGATTCAAGCGGTTCGTGCAACCGGCAGCCCGGTGCTGTGGATCTGCGATCCGATGCACGGCAATACCGAAAGCGCGACCTCGGGTTTGAAAACCCGCCGCTTCGAGAACATCGTTTCCGAAGTCGAATCTGCATTCCGCATCCATAAAGAAATGGGTTCGTGGCTCGGCGGCGTGCATTTCGAGCTCACCGGTGAGGACGTCACCGAGTGCACAGGCGGCGCTCGCGGTCTTACCGACGCGGATCTCGCTCGCGCCTATAAGTCGCAAGTCGATCCTCGTTTGAATTACGAGCAAGCGCTCGAGCTTGCAATGCGAATTTCCAACTTGCACGCGGTTGCGAAGCGCTGATTAGAAGCGGATAGGGGATAGGGGGTAGCGGATAGCCAGAGTGCGCTGCACACGCGTTCTCTGGCTGCAGCCTATAGCCGATACCCTTCTGTTCTCGATCTTCACCTCTTACTACTACTAACATGCTATGGCTGTGACCAAGAAAAAGCCTGCGAAAGTCGATCCTCGTCGTTACTCCCGTGAAGTTGTCGACGGGCTGAAGCAAACACCCAGCCGCGCGATGCTGCGCGCCGTGGGATACAAGGACGCCGACTTCAAGAAACCGGCGATCGGGATTGCTTCCACCTGGAGCAATCTCACTCCTTGCAACATGCATATCGATCGCTTGGCGAGCGCAGCAGCGAAAGCGGTGGATTCTTCGGGTGGCAAGAGCACCACGTTCGGCACGATCACCGTATCGGATGGCATCTCCAATGGGGCTCCCGGTATGCGCTATTCGCTCGTATCGCGCGAAGTGATTGCGGATTCCATCGAGACGGTTGCCGGTGCACAAGGATTCGATGGCGTCGTGGCCATCGGTGGATGTGACAAGAACATGCCGGGGTGCTTGATCGCGCTCGCGCGGCTGGATCGTCCTTCGGTATTTGTCTACGGTGGCACGATCCGTCCAGGTCCCAAGCATCGGGACATCATTTCCGTGTTCGAAGCGCGTGGTGCGTTTGCGAGCGGCAAGATTTCCGAACGAGAGCTCAAGGAAATCGAACGCACTTCGATTCCCGGCCCTGGTAGCTGCGCAGGCATGTACACGGCGAACACGATGGCCTCGGCCATCGAGGCGTTGGGCATGAGCTTGCCAAACAGCTCCGCGCAAGAGGCCGTCTCACGGCAGAAGCTGAAGGATTGTCAGAATGCGGGCAAAGCCGTCGTGAAACTCGTGAAGGCGGGAATCACGCCGTCGCAGATATTGACGCGTGAAGCGTTCGAGAACGCGATCACCGTCGTGATCGCATTGAGCGGCTCGACGAATGCCGTACTGCATCTGTTGGCGATGGCCAACGCGGCGGGTGTTGCCCTCGAGTTGGATGATTTCACGCACATCGGCCAACGCGTACCGGTGCTCGCGGACTTGCGGCCGAGCGGAAAGTACATGATGTCCGAGCTCATTCGCATCGGCGGAATTCAGCCGCTGATGAAAATGCTGCTCGACCATGGCTTATTGCACGGTGATTGTTTGACCGTCACCGGTAAAACACTGAAGCAAAATCTTCGCGGCGTGAAGCCTTATCCGAAAGGCCAAGACATCGTTGCCGCTTTTGCCAATCCACTAAAAGCCGAGAGCCATCTCGTCGTCCTCTACGGCAACATCGCCCCTGAAGGCGCAGTCGCGAAGATCACTGGCAAAGAAGGGTTGTCATTCACCGGTCGCGCTCGCGTGTTCGATGGCGAAGAAGCTTCGGTTCAGGCGATTCTCGACGGCAAGGTGGGCGCAGGCGACGTGGTCGTCATTCGCTACGAGGGCCCGAAAGGCGGTCCTGGCATGCGCGAAATGCTGAGCCCCACGAGCGCGATCGCTGGACGGGGTTTGGCCGACAAGGTGGCCCTGATTACGGATGGACGTTTCTCCGGCGGTAGCCGCGGTTTCGTCGTAGGACACATCGCGCCGGAAGCCGCTGTCGGCGGACCCATCGCGCTTGTACACGACGGCGATGAGATCACGATCGATGCCGTGACGCGCGAAATGCAGCTGAACGTAGGCAACGACGTCTTGGTCGAACGCCGCCGAAGCTGGCGCGCGCCCGAGCCCTACGCACGCCGTGGCGTGCTCGCCAAATATGCGCGCGCTGTGAGTAGTGCGTCGTTGGGGGCGATTACCGACGCGGACTGAGTCCGCGGGTGTTCGTCGTGCAGACGTGCAGACGTGTAAAGGCCGGAATTGACGGAGTGCAATTTCGGCTCCATTCTGACCTCTACACGTTACACGTCCACACCTGTATACCCAATGTCTCGATCGATACAAATCGTCGAAGTCGGTCCTCGCGACGGATTGCAGAGTGAGCCGGACGTTCTTCCAACTGAGACCAAGCTAGAGTTGATCTCGCGGCTCGTCGAGGCTGGCCTGCGGCGCATTGAAGTTGCCAGCTTTGTTCATCCCAAGCGCGTGCCGCAGATGGCCGATGCTGAAGCCGTTATGACGGGACTGCCGAGTCGGGCAGACGTGCAATACGTCGGGCTCATCCTCAATCGCAAAGGATTCGACCGCGCACTCGCCGCGGGCTGCACCGAAGTCGGCATGGTCACCGCCGCGACGGAGAGCTTCGCACAACGCAATCAGGGCGCCTCGATAGAAGACACATTGCGCGCGTGGGAAGAAATTGCACCCCTCGCACGTGCATCAGGCATACGTGCGCAGATTACTGTCTCGGTCGTCTTCGGTTGTCCGTTCGAAGGGGAAGTACCGGTGCAGCGCGTTGTGGATTTAGTCAAACGCATCGCGCAATCCAATCCAATCGAGATTGCGATCGCCGATACGATTGGAGTAGCGGTGCCGGATCAAGTCAGCGCAGTACTGAGAGAAGTGCGCGCAGCCGTGCCGCACATTCCCTTGAGGTGTCATTTCCATAACACCCGCAACACCGCGATTGCCAATGCTTATGCGGCGGTTAACGCGGGCGTAAACACGCTAGATGCCAGCGTCGGGGGGATCGGCGGCTGCCCCTTCGCCCCCAATGCTACCGGTAACGTTGCGACCGAAGATCTGCTCTACATGTTGTCGCGCTCAGGTTTCGAGACCGGCATCGATCTGCGCCGTTTGATCGACACGGCCCGCTGGTTAGAGGCGCAGCGTGCCAGGGTGATCCCGAGCATGCTGTCGAAGGCCGGACCCTTTCCGCAAGCACTGCAGTAGGGCAGGTCCTTTCTGCGATGCACCCAAATGCATCGGTATTGTGAGCAATTCCGCACAACGGATCTTCGCGAGATGCGCTTTTGAGCGCGCCGGCTACTGCGAAAAGTACTTACCTGTCCTTGTGAGGTATGTCACGTATACACTGCCGGCCCATCGGGCCTGACCAGGCTCTCACATAATTCGTTGAAGGGAAAATCATGGCCAAAGCAGTGGACAAGGCTTACCAAACCGTTCGCGAACGCATCGTCCGTGGTGTCTACCCAGCTTCCTCTCGAATCACCGAGCAGGAGGTTGCGGCGGCAGCGGGCGTCAGTCGCACACCGGTTCGCGAAGCCTTGCGAAAATTACATGCCGAAGGGCTGCTGGAATTCATTCCTCATCAAGGCGCGATCGTCACTGAATGGACGAGCGCTGATCGTGAAGACGTATTCGAGCTGCGTGCGCTTCTCGAGTCGTACGGCGCCGCGCGCGCAGCACGGCGAATGACGCCGGAGGGAATCGCAGAATTGCGCCGGCTCGCTGAAGAGCAATATCACGAAACGTTGAGCAAGACAGAAGGTTATCTGGAACGCATCGGCGATCTGAATAGCCAATTCCATCGCAGAATCCACGAGTTCGCCGGCAGCTCACGACTCGTTACCGCACTGGCTTCGCTGATCGAAGCGCCGCTGATGATGAAGACGTTTCAGACCTATCAGGATGAAGATCTGATTCGCAGCGCCTCTCATCATTTGGAGATCGTGCGCGCATTGGAAGCTCGCGACGGCGATTGGAGTGCCGCACTGATGCGCTCGCACATCTTGGGTGCGCGGGGAGCACTGCGATTGCTGTAGCAGCGTGCTATGCGCACTCTGCGGTGCAAACGTGTAAGAGTGTAGGGGTGTAAGGTAGGAGAAGAGTTTCTGACTTTACACCTCTACACGTTACACCCTGACACCTTCCAGATTTCGAGGATCCCACCATGCCTATCAAGGTCGGCGACAAAATGCCTTCCGGCACGCTCACGCTTGCAACGAACGATGGACCACAGAAGGTCAGTGCGGAAGAATTTTTCAAAGGAAAGAACGTCGTCCTGTTCTCGGTGCCAGGTGCGTTCACGCCGACGTGCGATGCCAAGCATTTGCCTGGCTTCGTGGAGCGAGCGGCGGACTTGCGTGCAAAGGGCGTCGATACCATTGCCTGCATCGCAGTGAATGACGCCTTCGTGATGAAGGCGTGGGGCAAATCCCAAAACTGCGACGGCAAAGTACAAATGATCGCGGACGGCAACGCCGAATACACCAAAGCGCTCGGCCTAGAAATGGACGCGACCGGTTTCGGCATGGGAACTCGCGGTCAACGCTTCGCGCTGATCGTGGATGACGGCGTCGTGAAGAGCGTCAGCGTCGAATCCAAAGGTGAGTTCAAGGTGTCGAGCGCCGAGAGTGTGTTGGCGCAGTTGTAAGGTGACGAGTGACGGGTGACGGGCAAGACGACGACGATCTGCGACAGCCGAAATGTGTTTGCTTGATGTCACGGAAGCCGCTAATTAGTAGCCAGGTTTGTGACGCACTTCTTGCCCGTCACTCGTCACCCGTCACTGCTTAGCTATCTCAACCAAGCGCCTTCTCCAACTCCGGTAATATCGCAAACAGATCCCCCACCAACCCAATATCCGCCACTTCGAAGATGGGGGCTTCGGCATCCTTGTTGATGGCCACGATCGTGCGGGCGTCTTTGATCCCCGTGAGATGCTGGATCGCACCGGAGATGCCGACTGCGATGTAGAGCTCAGGTGAAATGATCTTGCCTGTTTGCCCCACCTGCAAATCGTTCGCGGCGTAGCCCGCATCGACGGCTGCACGAGAAGCGCCGACGGGTGCACCAAGCTTGTCCGCCAGGCTGTAGATCACTTTGAAATTCTCTGCGCTACCCAACGCACGGCCGCCTGAGACGACTCGCGCGGCCGTCTGTAGATCGGGGCGGCCAGTGGCTGCGGCTGAGCGCGAGATGAAACGTGTGTGACTCGGCAGCTCCGCGGTGACATCCACAGCTTCGATAGGCGCACTGCCTGCGCCGCCAGCAGCTTGGAAGGAAGCGGTGCGCACAGTCGCGACCACTTTTCGATCAGCCGGTGCTTCGACCGTGATGATGGCATTACCCGCGTAAATCGGTCGGCGAAAGCGATGGCTTGCTTCCACTGCCATGATGTCACTGAGCTGTCCGACACCCAGAAGCGCTGCAACCCGTGGCATCAAGTCCTTCCCGAACGTCGTCGATGGACCAAACACGTGCGAATACTTCTGCGCGAGCGAAACCACTTGCGGCGCGAGCAGGGCGGCGAGCGGTTCGGCATTCGCCGCATCCTCGATCTTCAGCACTCGATTCACGCCAGCGATCTGCGCCGCCTCGGCTGCGAGCGCGTCGGCTTGAGCAGCGAATACCGCGACATCGACCGTGGCATCTGATATTTGCGAGGCGCAAGTTACGCACTTCGCCGTTGCCGGGTTCAGTTTGCCGCCAGCGTGTTCGGCAATTACGAGAATGTGCGTCATTGAACGAGACCTTTCTGCTTGAGTGTAGCCAGGAGCTCAGGCACGTCCTTCACCATGATTCCTTTTTGACGGCTGGGTGGTGGCGCATAGTTTAGGGTCTTGAACTGTGCAGCTACATCGACACCTAGATCGCCCAGAGCGAGCGTCTCGAGAGGCTTCTTCTTTGCCTTCATGATCTCGGGCAACTTGACGTAGCGCGGTTCATTGAGCCGCAAATCCGTCGTGAGGACCGCAGGCAAATCGACCTCGATCGTTTCAAGTCCCGCGTCGACCTCGCGCGTGACACGCGCGAGGGTGCCGTCGAGCTCGATCTTCGAGGCGAACGTTGCCTGTGGACGATTCCACAACGCGGCAAGCATTTGGCCTGTTTGATTGTTGTCATCGTCGATGCCTTGCTTGCCGAGAAGCACGATCTGCGGGCTCTCCTTCTCGATCAGTTTCAAGAAAACGCGCGCGGCACTCAGCGGTTCGAGCGCTTGCTCCGACTGCACGAGAATCGCTCGATCCGCGCCCATCGCCAGGCCGGTGCGCAATTGTTGCTGCGTCTCCGCTGGACCGATGCTGGCGACGATGACTTCGCTCGCCCCGCCTTTCTCTTTGATGCGCAGCGCCTCCTCGAGCGCAATTTCATCGAAGGGGTTGATGCTCATTTTGACCCCTTCGGTTACGACGCCGCTCCCGTCGGGCTTGACGCGCACTCGCACGTTGTAGTCCACGACACGTTTGAGACCAACCAGGATCTTGCTCACGCAGGGAAACTCCGGAAAAAACTGCTCAAAGGCCGCGTATTGTACGGGAACGAAGCGGGTAGGGGATGGCCGATCGCGGATGGGCTGACGAGCCTGGAGATGGCTTCGTCGTGAGGAGAGAGGTCCCTGCTAGACTACCCGCCATCCGCTATCCGCCATCCGCTTCCTCCTATGCCCGACGCCCTTGGTTTTCGTTTGAAATTGGGAATCGTTTCCCCAGCCACGAACACCGTCGTGCAGCCAGAGTACGACGCCATGCGTCCTCGCGGCGTCACCAATCAAATGTCGCGAGTGATGATCCCGGATACCCCGGTCGGGACCGAACAGGAATTCGCGACGATGATGAATACCGTGCGCGGCTCTATCGAAGCTGCGCTCGATTCAGCGATGGCATGTTCGCCAGCCGGCGTCGTGATGGCGATGTCGGCCGAAACGTTCTGGGAAGGATCGCTAGATGCCGCCGGTGTTCAATCCCACCTCGAGGCTCGCGCTGGCACGCGCGTAATCCTGGGTGCTCAGGCGTGCCTCGCGGCGATTCAGCGCTATGGCGGGATTCGCCGTATCGCTTTGATCACTCCCTACATGCCTTCCGGTGACGCGCAGGTTCGGCGCACATTCACCGATAACGGCTTCGAAGTCATCAACCTGTTGGGACTGAAATCCAATAGCCCCTTACTGATGGCGCACGAATCGCCTGAGCGTTTGCGTCGAGCTGTGCGCGAAGTAGACGATCCGAGCGTTGAGCTCATCATGCAAGTCGGCACCAATCTAGCCTTCGCCAAAGTCGCCGGTGAGGCAGAGCATTGGTTAGGCAAACCCGTGCTTGCAGTCAACACATGCACTTACTGGCACGCGCTGCGAACTCTAGGCATCGAGGACAAGATCGAGGGATTCGGCTCGCTGCTGATGGAGCATTGAAGAGAGAAGGCGATAGGCGATAGGGGATAGGGGATAGGGGATAGTCAGAACGATCAAGAACGAACCTTGCTGAGGTCGGGTAGTGTTCTTCGCCGCAAGCCGCAAGCCGCCCGTCGTTGCGACTGTGATGCCTACCTCAGTGCGGAGCTGTATGCCGTACTACGCTCCTGTTCTGCTATCGTTCCTACTCGTCCAGTAGCGACTTAGGTCTTTTATGCGTCCGATTC
>JAICPY010000192.1 GCA_025929585.1 Steroidobacter sp. | reverse complement strand
TGCCACCGCGTTTACGAGCACCATTCCTGCGCCTACGAAGGAGGCTGAACGATGGAATGCTGAAGTGGATCGAGCGACGTGATGGCGAGACGCTAGTGCACGACGAAGAACCCGGCGCTGGGTTCTGACGACGCACCGGTGTGTTTATCTTCTCGCTGCGCTAATTGAGTGGCTGCCGTAAGCGGCAGGAGGTTCGCAGATCGCGAGGACGAGGTACTTGGTCAATCGCGATGAAATGGCGCGCCCGGAGAGATTCGAACTCCCGACCTCATGGTTCGTAGCCATGCGCTCTATCCAACTGAGCTACGGGCGCGTATCACGTGACCTCGGTAGTTTACGTTCTCCGTTGCGCTGAGGCGCTTCCCGGAGAGATTACTCCGCACATCCCTGTGCTCCGCCCATTTGGGCCATCGAAAGATCGCTACCGCGCAATCTTCCGATGTTCAAAATCGTTCCCGACGATTTTGTCGAACTCCCGACCTCATGGTTCGTAGCCATGCGCTCTATCCAACTGAGCTACGGGCGCAACAAAACGTCAATTCTGGGCAAACCGCACGGAGCTCTATCGGTCGACAGGGCTATGTGTAGGCGATTTACACGGGGCGCGCATCCTAACAACACACATCGAGTTTTGAAAGCACCACGGACTGCCGACGCGGGGCTATGGGCACGAAGGCTCATCGGTCCCTGTACGACAAAGCGGCGATCGTCGGGATACCTGATTTGGCGCCGTGGACGGCAGCGCTGCGGGGTATTTCGTACAGTGGGCACTACAGTAGAAGTGTGGCGGAGAGAGAGGGATTCGAACCCTCGATGGGCTTTTGACCCATACGCCCTTAGCAGGGGCGCGCCTTCGACCACTCGGCCATCTCTCCGCTCGAAAAAATCTCGCTCGATCTTAACCGAGCCGTCTTCAAGTCGCGCCCGACGGGGCGCGCGTTACTCCGTACATCCATGTACTCCGCCCTGCCGGGCCATCGCTTCAGCGTGCGAATCGATGTTCAAATTCGCTCCAGGCGAATTTGTCGACCACTCGGCCATCTCTCCGCTACTCAAAAAACCGCTGGGTGATAGCTAACTTCGTCCGCGCTCACGAGACTAGGCCCACTGCCGACTCTGGCCGTCGATGGCCAACCGTCAACGTCAACGGGCGTAGCCCTCGCGAAAGGCGGGCAGAATACTGGCCGACGTGGGGTACGTAAAGACTTGCGGGCGGGAAAAGTCAGGACTGTGCAGCCGCGGGAGTGGCGCCGTTGCGTCACCCCGCGGTGCGTGATCGACGGATCTGGATTAGATCAGGAGCCCGAGCCGGTCAACGGACGCTTCACCGCGCCGCCTGCAGCTTGCTCTTCGCGCTTGATGCGCTCGTAGATCTCTTCGCGATGGACGGCAACTTCCTTTGGTGCATTCACACCCACTCGGACTTGGTTGCCCTTGACGCCTAGCACGGTCACTGTGATGTCGTTACCTATCATCACGGTTTCACCGACGCGCCTTGTCAGAATCAACATGGTTCGCTCCTTGCTTTGACAGCCGAGAGGCTTGAAGCAGCTCGCCGGCAGTGGAAATCACTGCCCTCCCACAGCTCACCGCATCATCCACTCGTGATCGAGGGTAGGCCACCGGCGCACCCAATGGGGATCGGGATTTCCCTGATAAAACGAAATCTCCCTCACAGGAAACGTCGAAATTTCGACGTTATGTTCGCATTATCGAGAGAAGATCGCGAGCTAGTCGACCCATGGTCGATTCAAACTGACAGCAGCCGGTCGGCTGCTGCGATTTTCCTGAAAGTCCCCGCCGCAAACAGTCACACGGATTCGGCCGCGGCGATTTTGGACTCCACCCAAGCCGGGACGTTTTTGAGCGCCTCGTCCAGGTTTGTAGGATCGTTCCCACCGGCCTGCGCCATGTCGGCCCGCCCACCGCCGCGTCCACCAACCTGCTGGGCGACAAGATTGACCAAATCGCCCGCCTTGAGCACAGACGTCCGGTCAGAGGTCACTCCTGCGATGAGCACGACCTTGCCCGGCTCGGGCACCGACGCGAGCACTATTGCTGCGGTCTTGAGTTTGTTCTTCAGCTGATCGACTGCATCGCGCAACGCGGGCGCATCTGCGCCATCGATGCGCGTGGCCACCACCTTGACGCCGTGAACGTCGACGGCAGTGCTAGTGAGATCGTTTCCCTGCCCGCTTGCAAGCTTGGATTTGAGAGCGGCGATTTCCTTCTCGAGCCGACGCTGACGATCGAGCACTTGCTTGACCTTGTCTTCGATCTCTTCACGGCCCGCTTTCAGCAAACCGCCAACATCGCGCAACACGCGTTCGGATTGCGAGACGTACTCGTAAGCACCTTCGCCGGTGACAGCTTCGATTCGGCGCACGCCAGCAGCGACGCCGCCCTCGCTGACGATCTTGAACAACCCGATGTCCCCCACTCGGCTCACGTGCGTACCGCCACAAAGCTCAGTCGAGAAATCACCGAAGCGCAATACACGCACTTCGTCATCGTACTTTTCACCGAACAACGCCATCGCGCCCGAAGCCACGGCGTCGTCGTACTTCATGAGCTTCGTCTCAGCTGCGGCGTTCGAGCGAATCACGGCGTTCACCAGACGCTCGATCTCTTGCAGTTCGGCGGCAGTGACCGCCGCGTAATGCGAGAAGTCGAAACGCAGCCGATCCGGCGCGACCAACGAGCCTTTCTGCGTGACATGAGTACCCAGTACTTGGCGCAACGCGGCATGCAGTAGATGAGTAGCGGAATGATTTGCCATCGTCGCGAGGCGGCGCGCTGCATCCACGCGCGCCTCGAGCACATCGCCCACCTTTACTTCGCCGCTCACCAACTTGCCTACGTGAGTGTGGGCACTGCCGAGCTTTCGCGTGTCATGCACTTCGAACTGGGTAGCGCTCGTTGTGCCCACGAGCAATCCCGCATCCCCCACCTGCCCGCCGCTTTCGGCATAGAACGGCGTGTGATCGAGAATCACCTGCCCCGCATCGCCTGCGTGCAATAGCTCTACTCTGTCTTTGCCCTTGAATAGCGCCACAACCGTGCCGCTATCAGTCAGACGATCGTAACCACTGAAATCCGTTTTGCCTTCGACAGTGACGCCAGCGCGCAGATCCACACCGAACTTGCTTGCAGCACGTGCGCGCTCTCGTTGCGCCTCCATCGCCGCCTCGAAACCCGGTTGATCGATAGACAAACCGCGCTCGCGCGCAATATCAGCGGTGAGATCCACCGGGAAGCCAAAGGTGTCATACAGGCGGAACACGGTCTCGCCCGGAATCTCCGTTCCGCTGAGTGAGGCAATCGCTTGATCGAGCAGCGCCATGCCTTGCGACAAGGTCTCGGCGAACCGCTCTTCTTCTTGCTTCAGCACACGTTCTACGTGAGTGCGCTGCGCTCTCAGCTCGGGATAAGCGCCGCCCATTTCCTGTTCAAGCGCTACCACCAGCGTGTGGAAGAACGGTTGAGTCTGACCCAGCTTATAACCGTGTCGAATCGCCCGACGAATGATTCGACGCAGCACATAGCCGCGTCCTTCATTGGAAGGCAAGACACCATCGGCAATGAGAAAGGAGCAGGCACGAATATGATCTGCGATCACGCGCAGCGAACTGGAGCTCAAATCGCTCGATCCTGTAGCCCTCGCGGCCGCCTTGATCAGATTGACGAAAAGATCGATCTCATAATTCGAGTGCACACCTTGCATTACGGCAGCGGTGCGCTCCAAACCCATTCCAGTGTCGACCGACGGTTTCGGCAGAGGGTTGAGCACCCCTTCCGCGGAACGATCGAATTGCATGAACACCAGATTCCAAATTTCGATCCAGCGATCGCCGTCGGCATCGGCGGAACCTGGCGGACCGCCTGGAATATGCGCGCCGTGATCATAGAAAATTTCGGTGCATGGGCCGCATGGTCCGGTCTCGCCCATCTGCCAAAAGTTATCCGACCCGCCACCTGGCTTGTCGCCGATCCGCACGATGCGATCGGCGGAAAGACCTACTTCCTTGTGCCAGATGTCGAACGCTTCATCGTCCGAGTGATAGACAGTGACCATCAGTCGGTTGGGATCGATGCCTAGCCACTCCTTACCGGTGACGAAATCCCAGCCGAAGCGAATGGCGTCCTTCTTGAAGTAATCGCCGAAGCTGAAGTTACCCAGCATCTCGAAGAACGTGTGATGCCGCGCGGTGTAACCGACGTTCTCGAGATCGTTGTGCTTGCCACCGGCGCGCACACACCGCTGAGAGCTCGCTGCACGGGTGTAGTTGCGCTTCTCCTTTCCTAAGAAGACGTCCTTGAACTGCACCATACCGGCGTTCGTGAACAGTAAAGTCGGATCGTTTCCTGGGACGAGTGAGCTCGAAGGCACCACCTGGTGGCCTCGGTCTCGAAAGAATTGCAGGAACAGGGCGCGAAGGTCGGCGCTGGAAATGCGCTGGGTCATAAGAGCAGAGGTTAGCGGTTAGCGGTTAGCGGTTCGTCAGAAGCACTTGCGCGCCACTTTCAGCGCGATGCTCTGAAGGTTGACGCAGCTGAGCCCGAAGCTCAATCAGGCCAATCTTGATCGACCGCCTCGGAATTTGGGTCAGCACCACACTGCCCTTCGTTATCGCCTTCTTGAGTCTGAAGCGCGGCGCATATCTGATCAGCCGTAAACCCGCGATATTGAAGGAATCGCGCTTGCTTTGCACGTTCCGCCCGGCTTGCTGGGCACTGCGCCCCGAATTTCCGCCGGCGGACCGCCGAGGCCGCGCCAACCCAATCTACGGCGGAGTTGGCGATTTCCTGTTCGATCTGAGGGTCGGCAATACCGTGCTGCCGAAGCTCTGCGCGGATTCTGACCGGACCCTGGCCTCGCCGGGCGTGGTGGTGCACGAAGGTAGACACGAATCGCTCGTCCGATACGAGCTTTTTAGCGCCGAGCTTTTCTAGGACGCGGTCGACCGCGTCCTCCTCGTGGCCTTTAGCGGACAACTTCCGCTTGAGCTCGCGCGTGCCATGTTCACGCCGAGCGAGTAATCGGACCGCCGCAATTTCGACTTTCTTATCCGTGTCGGCGGCGGCCTGCGATGACTGAGACTGCGTGGAGGGCTTGCGCACTCACCTCATCCCGCAACTTCGTCTTTGTCTTTGATGGCCTCACCGCGCTTGCCTGGGAGCAGCTTCTCGCGCAGCTTGCCTTCGATGTCCTGTGCGATTTCAGGATGCTGCGTCAGGAATGTGCGGGCATTCTCTTTGCCCTGCCCGATGCGCTCGCCGTTGTAGCTGTACCAGGAGCCGGACTTCTCGACCAAGCCGTGAAGCACACCAATGTCGATGATCTCGCCGACGCGCGAAATGCCGGCGCCGTACATGATCTCGAATTCGGCTTCGCGGAATGGAGGGGCGACCTTGTTCTTGACGACTTTGACGCGCGTCTGATTGCCGATGACTTCTTCACCGCTCTTGAGCGCACCGATACGCCGAATATCCAAGCGCACCGAGGCGTAGAACTTCAGGGCATTGCCGCCGGTGGTGGTTTCGGGATTCCCGAACATCACCCCGATCTTCATGCGGATCTGGTTGATGAAGATGACGATCGAATTCGAGCGCTTGATGTTGCCTGTCAACTTACGCAGCGCCTGTGACATCAGGCGCGCGTGCAGACCGACGTGGGCATCGCCCATTTCACCCTCGATTTCCGCTTTCGGTGTGAGCGCCGCTACCGAGTCGATGACGATGATGTCCACCGCGCTGGAGCGCACGAGCATGTCAGTAATCTCCAATGCTTGCTCGCCGGTATCGGGCTGCGAAACGAGCAGCTCCTTGACGTTCACGCCGAGTTTCTCGGCGTACACCGGATCCAGCGCGTGCTCAGCGTCGACGAACGCGGCCGTTCCGCCAAGACGTTGCGCCTCCGCAATCACCTGCAGCGTCAATGTGGTCTTGCCGGATGACTCTGGCCCGTAAATCTCGATCACTCGTCCGCGCGGCAACCCGCCTACGCCAAGTGCGATGTCCAGCCCCAGCGAGCCAGTGGAAATGGCTTCGACGTCATAGGTTGCGCTGGCATCGCCCAGGCGCATGACCGAGCCCTTGCCAAATTGTTTCTCGATCTGCCCGAGCGCGGCGACAAGTGCTTTTTTGCGATTCTCTTCCATCTGACGATAGCCCCGATGTGTGAGTTGACGATGCCGGCAGCGACGAGTCGGGTCGGCGTGGAGTGGCGATTATTTTACAAGCCAACAGACGTTAAGACGCGAATATCTGCCGCATTCCAATTGATTAAGACTACTGTATCAATAGCCAGTTATGCAAGGTAGTGTATTTTGAGCCTGAAGGCGTGGTGTCAGACTGCACCAGCGCAAATTCGCTGGCGCACCAGCGGATCGGCTCGACCAGCACCTGCTGGACACGCTTTCTAGCATCGCGCGCTAACGTCACATGCGGAACGTATTCGTGCTCTTGTCGAATCTCGAATTGTGCGTTCAACAGATTGAATCTCAATCCATCGACGAGAGCGCCAAGTACGCTCGGCGAGGATCGGGCGACGAGCGACAAAACACCGGAACGTTTCCAG
>JAICPY010000269.1 GCA_025929585.1 Steroidobacter sp. | reverse complement strand
TGCTTCGATGTCGATCGCGGGATAGTGGCCGGCTTCTGCGATCCGGCGCGACAAGACGACGTGGCCATCGAGAATCGCGCGCGCTGAGTCCGCGATCGGGTCCTGCTGATCGTCACCCTCGGTCAGCACGGTATAGAAGGCAGTGATGGATCCACGGCCCGACGCTCCGGTACCAGCACGTTCGACCAGTTGCGGAAGACGCGCAAACACCGAAGGCGGGTAACCTTTGGTTGCGGGTGCCTCGCCGATCGCGAGTCCAATCTCACGCTGTGCTTGAGCGAAGCGCGTCAGAGAATCCATGATCAGCAGAACGCTCTTGCCTTGATCGCGGAAGTATTCGGCGATAGCCGTCGCGCGCCACGCACCATGCAACCTCATCAACGGTGGATTGTCCGCAGGCGTCGCCACGACGACCGCACGCCGGCGCCCTTCCTTTCCCAGAATGCGCTCAACGAATTCTTTGACTTCGCGTCCGCGCTCGCCGATCAGTCCGACGACAATCACATCGGCGCTCGTGTACCTCGCCATCATGCCCAGGAGTACGCTCTTACCGACGCCGCTGCCAGCAAACAAGCCGATGCGCTGTCCGCGGCCCACGGTCAACAACGAGTTGATTGCGCGTACACCTACATCGAGCGGCTCCTCGATAGGCTGTCGCGACAGAGGATTGATCGCTGTTCCCGTGAGCCGAATGCGATGCTCGCAATTCAAGGCACCCATTCCATCGAGCGGTGTACCGGCACCATCGACGATGCGGCCCAATAGCTCATCACCCACCATGGCCATTTCCGCACCTAGACGCGGAATGACGCGTGCATTCGGTTTCAAGCCATGGATATCGCCGGTGGGCATGAGATACAAACGATCGCCCGAGAATCCAACGACCTCGGCTTCGATGCGCGCCCCATCCGTACCCAGGACGTCGCATCGATCGCCGACAGCCGCTTGACACCCCGAGGCTTCCAGAGTCAATCCAACCATGCGAGTCAGCACCCCTTCCACGGGCGGTGGGGGAATGCGTTCGGCGCGCCCAGTGCATCGCTGGATCTGTGTCGCCCAGCGCTGCGCTCGCGCAGATTGGTTATTCGCGGTCGTCATACGGATCGAGCAGCGGCACGCTCATCGCCGAGAATCGTGGCCACGACAGTGTTGATGCGAGTCTCCAAGCGCGCATCGATCTGCGCCGAATCGGTCGTGACGCGACAACCTCCACGCGTGAGAACCGGATCCTCGATGATGTTCCATGCACGTTCCGCGCTCGTCGTTGCGAGACGCTCGCGTACGATCGCCGCGTCTTCTGGATGCAAATGAACCCGCACATCTCGCGCCGCCAACGGCAGCAGTTGCACGGTTTCCCGAATGATCGCAATCACCTGACTCGGATCGATCTTGAGCTCACGCCGAACGAGTTGACGCGCCACGGTCAGAGCGAGATTTACGAGCTCGGATTCCACTTGCGCATCGACCTCGTTCAAAGGTTGCGCAAGCGAATTCAGAACCTGTTCCAAACGCGCAACTTGAGCCTTGGACTGAGCAATGATCTGCTGATGCTCCGCCTTCGCTGCCGCGAGTCCCGCCGCATGACCTTTCGCGAAAGCTTCCTGGTAAGCACGCTGCTCGACTTCCTCGAGCTCGCCGACCGTTTTACCTGGCCGCCGAGCCTGAACGGGCTTACCCGTGACAGAGGGTAGGTCCCAACGGGCAATCGATGCATCGGCGCTTTGGTGAGATCGGGTAGTCATGATTGGGTATGACGAAGGCGATAGGCGATAGGCGATAGGCGATATCGGCAAGGGCTCAGGCCCAAAGCGGATGCCATATTCATATACATAGAAGGTGCAGCCGCACTATCGACTATCCCCCATCCCCTATCGCCTTCTTTCGTCCTCACACGAACTCCTCGCCCTTCCCGCCGAGCTGGATCGTGCCGCTCTCGGCCATTTTGCGAACGATGGCCAGGATTTCCTTCTGGGCGGATTCGACTTCGGATAGACGAACCGGGCCCTTGGCTTCGAGATCATCCTTGAGCATCTCGGCAGCACGCTGCGACATGTTCTTGAAGATCTTCTCTTTCAGTCCGTCATCCGCGCCCTTCATCGCGAGCAATAGGCGTTCGCTCGGCACCGCGCGCAGAACCTCTTGCATGCCGCGATCGTCGATCTCGGAGAGATCATCGAAGACGAACATCAGATCCTGAATCTTGGTGCCGAGGTTATCGTCGACCTTTCTGATCTGCTCGACCAACGCCGCTTCCTGAGTCGAGTCGAGGAAGTTCATGATGTTGGCAGCGGTCTTGATGCCTCCGATGATGGAGGTCTTCAAGGCGCCCGTTTTGCCGGCGAACTGCTTCTCAATTACTTCATCTAGCTCATGCAATGCGGTGGGCTGAATGCCATCCAGCGTGGCAATGCGCATCACGACGTCTGTGCGCAACCATTCGGGAAACTGCGCGAGAATTTCGGCAGATTGATCAGGGTCGAGGTAGGCCAACACGATCGCGATGATCTGCGGATGCTCTTGACGCACCAGCTCGGCAACCGCGCGTGCGTCCATCCATTTCAGCGCCTCCAAACCCTTGCTCGATCGGCCGAACAGAATTCGATCGATGACGCCGGACGCCTTGTCCTCGCCGAGTGCGCCGATGAGAACCTTGCGCAAATATTCATCGACGCCGACGCCTAGCGAAGTTTGCTCCTCGACGGTAGTCGTAAAGTGATTCAACACCTGCGTGACCTCCTGTCGCGAGATGTTCTGCAGCTGCGTCATCGCCGCACCGATACGCTGCACGTCTTTCGCACCCATGTGCTTCATCACCTCGGCGGCTTCTTGCTCACCCAGTGACAACAACAGAATCGCAGCACGCTCAGTGCCGTTTCGATTGTCTTGCTTCTTTGCAGCACTCATACACACGTTCCGAAAGCTATGGGCCGCGGCCGCGCGAGATCGCTCTTCCTATCCGCTATCCGCCATCCCCTATGCGCTTCTCTCTTGCTACTCATCATTCCCTACCCAAGATTTCACGACTTGAGCCACTCGCGCCGGATCTTGATTCACCAGCGAACGCGCCTGTGCGATCTGCCCGTCGTAATCCAGAGCC
>JAICPY010000102.1 GCA_025929585.1 Steroidobacter sp. | reverse complement strand
TCGAAGCTTTCTATTCTGGCCGGGCGCCGACCGCAGGACATCTAAAAGGCACGGGTATCGGATTGTCCGTCGTGTCTGAATTCGTGCAAGCGCACGGGGGCTCTATCGAAATCGTGGACGAAATGTTTCCAGGCGCGCATTTCCGTATTCGGCTCCCGCTCGCCCCCAGCATGGAAGCGGAACCCGCTTAAGCCATGAGAACGGATATCGCCACGAGCTCTGAGCATCGCATGCTTGCACAAACAAGCTGGCGTACGTTGGTCATGACCTGCTGCGCATTGCTCACCGCCGGTTGCGGTCTCGTAGATCGACTGCGATCCGATCCGGAGCCAGTAGTTCAGACCGTTGTACGAACAACGGAAAGTTCCATCAGGGCTTATTTGGACACGATGAGTGGTCTTGCCAGCGGTGACCCTGCACGACAAGCGGATGTCTTTTATGAAGTGGAGCAAGATTTCACGCGGGCGCCGACCACGGCGAGCACACTGAGATACGCCGTAGCGCTCGTTACTCCCACACATCCGGCCACCAGTCCTGGCGAAGGCAAGCGGTTGCTGGAAACATTATTGGCCACCCCGGAACGCATGACCCAAGAGGAACGCACGCTTGCCGCGGTCCTATTGCATGAAACCGATGCTCGATTGAAGCTTGAGTCAGAGAATCGTCGGCTGCTGGAGACACTCGACGACCGCAGCCGGTCGCAGGCAAACTCGGACAAGCGCGTACAGGCCCAAATCGAAGAAAATGCTCGATTACGCCGCGCGCTCGCCGAGGCCCAGCAAAAGCTGGATGCGATCAAAGAAATCGAGAGGTCCATCATTGAACGCAGTCCCACGCCCCCTGGCAATCGTGACTCCGCCGTCCTCCCTAGTGAAACGCAAGGCCCGACTGCTGGTCGTTGATGACGACCCGGGTCTGCTCCGGCTGCTGACGATCCGTCTGCGCGCGGAGAATTACGACGTTGAAGCCGTTGAAAGCGCGGCTGGCGCGTTGGCTGCGCTCGCGCGCGTGCGTCCCGATTTGGTCATCACCGATTTGAAGATGGACCAGATGGACGGCATCGGGCTTCTCAAAGAGGTTCAGAGCCGCGCACCGGGTTTGCGAGTGATTATCCTCACCGCCCACGGGACGATTCCCGACGCGGTGCAGGCCACGCAAAGCGGCGCCTTTGCATTCCTCACGAAACCTGTCGACAAGCAAGAGTTGCTCGATCAGGTCCAGAAAGCTCTCAAGGTTTCGGGCTTTGCCGATACGACTGAAGATTGGCGCAGCGAGATCATCACCCGCAGCGCAGTCATGGAAGAACGGCTCGCCCAAGCGCACATGGTCGCTGGCACGGACGCGCGCGTCATGATTACGGGAGAAAGCGGAACCGGCAAAGAGCTACTCGCGCGCGCGATTCACAAAGCAAGCCCGCGTCGCAATCGTCCGTTCGTTGCCATCAACTGCAGCGCGATGGCCGAGAATCTGTTGGAAAGCGAGCTGTTCGGTCACGTCAAAGGAGCGTTCACTGGTGCGATTCGCGAACATCGCGGGTTATTCCAGGCAGCCGATGGCGGAACTCTGTTGTTAGATGAAATCGGCGACATGCCGATGCGTCTACAAGTGAAGCTGCTGCGGGTGCTGCAAGAAAATCAGGTGCGTCCAGTGGGCAGCACCGATGCAACGACAGTGAACGTGCGCATCATCTCGGCGACGCATCGCGACCTGAAACAGATGATCATGGGCGGTCATTTCCGTGAGGATCTGTACTACCGCTTGAACGTCGTGCATATCGAAATGCCGTCGCTCGCGAAACGTCGTGAGGATGTGCCGCTGCTGATTTCTCATTTTCTCGAGAAAGTCGCGCAAGAGACCGGCCATCCAAGACACATCTATGCACCCGAAGCAGTCGAGCTGCTTGTCAGCGCGGAATGGCCGGGCAACGTGCGTCAACTCGAAAACGTCGTTCGACAGAATGTCGCGCTTGCGACCAGCCCCATCATCAGCGCAGAGCTCGTGCAATCGGCGCTTGGGGGCGGTCCTAGCCGCTTGCCTTCGTTCGATGAGGCGCGTGATGAGTTCACGCGAAATTATCTATCCCAGATCTTGCAGATCACCGGTGGGAACGTGAGTCAGGCCGCGCGTCTCGCCAAGAGAAACCGCACCGACTTCTACAAGCTCTTGGCTCGGCACCAATTGACGCCGGAAGACTTCAAGCAGCGATAATTTTTAGTGTTTCAGACGAAGAAAACCCGCCTCTCGGCGGGTTTTCTTCGTTTTTGGTGAGCAGCGAAGCCTTAAGCGCGCTTGCGGCGCATCAGACCAAGGCCCAACAGTCCAACTCCAAAGAGCGCCAGCGAAGCAGGCTCAGGCACTTCCGTCGGTCCGGTGAACTCCACCACATGACTGATCTTGCTGACATTCGACAACTTGGTGATGCCTAGATCAGCCAAGTTAACGACTGCGTACTCGAGGCCAGCCAGGTTACTAAACAAGAAGTGGCGATTCGGCTGATCCTTACCGATGTTGCCCGTCTTGATCAGGAACCAATCCGTGGGTCCCACAAGCTCGAAAGCAAAAACGCCAGCTAATGTGCCAGTCACAAGCTCCCAATCCCCGCCGCCAACGTTGCTCTTCGTCTCGAAGACGAGCTCGTCGAGGGTAAGGCCGAGTTGACCTGCGACCCAGGCCTCTTCACCAGCGTCACCGCTGTTTCCGAGGTTTGCTTGAGCAATGAGCTGATCGATCGCGCCCACCTCTTGTATCGGAATAGACCACGCTGGAGCTGTGGCCAGCATGCTCATCAAGCCACCAACACCCAACAGCATTTTGAGTTTCATCTTGCACCTGTCGACTAATAGTTATTGAAGGACCGGGCGTCCTTGCATGCGAGATGGGATGCATTTCGCGAGCCAAGAATGGAAATACCTATCGGCACATCGACTTAGGCCTCAACGTGGTGGATCTCGATTTCAGATGCGTAAAGCCCCGCGACATAATTTCTCGCGCGCTTTCGAAATTGGCTGCCACAAAGCAAGAACCCCGCACGAGGCGGGGTTCTTTTCAACAGCACCGTTGTGCTGTGCTGATGCGTTTGCTTAAGCGCGCTTGCGGCGTGCAGCAAACCCAACCGCGAGCAGACCGAAGCCAAACAACGTCAGCGTTGCGGGTTCCGGAACGTTCGTGGCTGTATCACCGCGAGCGGTTAGGATCGAAGCGCCGAAGCGGAAGTCGCCGCTTACTGCCTTCACGACGACAGTCAGCAGACCGTCATCCAAGAGGCTCGTCACATCGAACCAGAAATCGCTCAGAAGCCCCACGTTGCCGCTCGCAGTCCAACCGCTATCGTCTAGGTTGAACTTCACCGACTCTTGCTTATCGCCTAAGAGCCACTTGCTGTCGCTCCCAAGGATACCTTGATCGTCGAACAACCAAATCGACAGCGTTGCACTCGACAGTGTGTCAATACCGGGGCGGAAACCATTCCAACCATCGGTAATATCATGCGTGTACGTGTACTGGCCGCCGATGAGGGCACCGACATCGCCATCGATATCTACCCACGTTTGTGGAATCGCCTGAGCCGTACCGACTGAGCCCGCGAGCAACGCACTCAGTAAGACGACCTTCGACTTTAGATTTCTTAGAAACATTTGCATCACTCCGGACGGGACTGGTTACAGCGTAGGCCGCCCTTTCTACGCTCGACGGGCCAATAGTTGCAACTTGAGGGCCATGTTATAGAAACGCTGTCCTTTCAGGAACTTACGATACAACGATTCCTTCATCTAAAGCTTTTGGTCGGACGCATGTAAAGAGCATCGACAGTGGTTTTCGTCGTTCAGGCGCTTCCAATCTCGCCAACCAGGCCAGCCGTCGCATGGACAAATTGAGCGATGCGACGTCCGCGTCTTTCGCGAGATGGTTTTTCGATTTCCAATTTTGTCTACCGGAAAGCATGTGCGTAGACATTCGCCTCATGTTCTGAAGTCCAAGAGACGCGTGGGAAAAAGTGTCGGATCATTTTGCAACGCGAATTATCTAGTTCACGCAAAGCGTGACTAACTAAGTAATTCGAGAACGCTGGCTTGATTCATGCAGTTAAGTGCTGTACATCGATGTGGCACAACCTGCCTCAACATCGAATTCCAAATGAGGCACCTGGGAGGGTTTCAATGCATAGTTTGAAGGCGATCATCGCATCTGCCTCGATTGCTCTAGTTTCGCTCTTTGCCACGACCGCTGCATGGTCTCAAGCATGGGTTGGAACTGATGTCGGCGCCGTGGGCGCTGCTGGAAGCACGACAAGCGCGAGCGGTGTTGTCACCATCAATGCGTCCGGTGCAGACATCGGCGGCACCCAAGACGAAATGCACTTCGCTTATGTCTCGATGTCTGGAGACATGGACATCATCGCGCGGCTGCCTGAGCTCACCCGCACCGACTCGAGCCAGACGAAAGCCGGCGTGATGATTCGCGGCTCACTGGCAGCGAACTCTCCGCACGCATTCTCGTTCATTCGCTCAGGTGGCTACTCGGGGATGCTTTCCCGCGCGGTTGCCGGTGGAAACTCGACGAACACGGGCGGCCCTCGCGCTGTTCGTCCAGGCTGGATGCGATTGACTCGCGTCGGGAACACCTTCACTGCGTTCACTGGCGCGGATGGCGTGGACTGGACGCAAGTCGCTCAGCGAACGATCACGATGCCGGCAACCGTTTTCGTCGGCCTGGCATTGACCAGCCGCGTAGATGGAACGTTAGCTACTGCAAGTTTCGACAATATTTCCCTGACCGGCGCGCCCTCTTCCCCGGACACGACGGCGCCATCAGTGCCACAGAATCTGCGCACAACGAGCAATTCGCCGACGAACGTCGGACTCGCTTGGGATGCTTCGACAGACACAGGCGGCTCGGGTCTAGCCGGTTATCGCGTCTTCAGAAACGGCAGCTCGACTCCGATCGGAACGACGAGCACAACGCAGTACGCCGATAGCACGGTCAGCGCGAACACTAGCTATTCATACGGCGTGAGCGCGATCGACTCGGCTTCACCAGCGAATGAATCGGCACAAGCCGGTCCATTGGCCGTAACGACGCCCGCTGCAACGGTCAGCACGCCGAACGTCGTGGGCATGACGCAAGCTGCCGCTCAGCAAGCACTCTCGAATGCCGGCCTTTCCGTGGGCACCGTCACTACGCAAACAAGTGGCACCGTTCCAGCGGGCTCGGTGATTAGTCAAGCACCTGTAGGCGGCAGCTCTGTCGGACCAGGTACCTCGGTCAACTTAGTCGTCTCCTCTGGCTCTGGAAGCACGCCTCCCTCGACTCCGCAACCTCTCGTATTGAGTACGAGCGCCGATGTGGGCGCGGTAGGCGCAGCGGGATCGATGACGCAAGCATCCGGTGTGATCACGATCGCGGCATCGGGTGCGGACATCGACGGAACGCAAGATGAAATGCATTTCGGCTACGTTCAGTTGAACGGTGATGTAGACATCAGCGCGCGTTTGCCTGATCTCACTCCTGCCAGCAGCTCGCAAACGAAAGCCGGCGTGATGATTCGCCAATCGCTTGCGGCGAATTCCCCGCATGCGTACTCGTATATTCGATCGGCAGGGTTTCCAGGACTTCGCTCGCGCGCAACTGCGGGAGCAAACACCGTAGTCGCAGAATCCGGCACGCGCGTGACGCGCCCAGGTTGGATGAGACTGCGACGCGTGGGCAACACGTTCACTGCATTCACGGGTCAAGACGGCACGAGCTGGACTCAAGTCGGGCAGGTGACCATCACCATGCCTGCGTCGGTATTTGTGGGTCTTGCTGTTACGGCTCGCGCCGATGGTTCTATTGCAACGGCAGGATTCGACAATGCCGTCGTGACCGGCAGCACGGGTGGCTCCTCGGTCTCGATACCGAACGTCGTGGGCCAGACTCAAGCTGCTGCGCAATCCGCGATCACCGGAGCAGGACTGACTGTTGGCACCGTCACCTCGCAGAGCAGCCCTTCGGTTCCGAACGGGTCGGTCATTAGCCAAACCCCTGCGGCAGGCTCTAGCGTGCCTTCAGGCTCAGCGGTCAATCTAGTCGTCTCAACGGGCCCAGCGGCTGACGTGACGCCTCCTAGCGTACCCGGCAATTTCGTAGTGACAGGCACCACGTCATCGACCATCTCGCTTGACTGGACGGCTTCGACAGACACCGGCGGCGCAGGGCTCGCTGGATATCGAGTATTCCGCGATGGCGGCATCGTGCCGGTCGCTTCGACGCCGAACACGAACTTCACCGATACCGGTCGAGCACCCAGCACATCGCACAGCTATACAGTCGTGGCATTTGATAATGCTTCGCCTGCAAACGAATCGGCACCTGCAGGTCCGATCACCGGTACGACAACGGGCGTTACTCCAGATGCGACACCGCCGAGCGTCCCGCAGAATCTGCAAGTGACTGGGACAACCTCTACCACGGTATCTCTGTCG
Organism: Steroidobacter sp.; assembly: GCA_025929585.1. Lineage (GTDB taxonomy): Bacteria > Pseudomonadota > Gammaproteobacteria > Steroidobacterales > Steroidobacteraceae > Steroidobacter. The sequence goes on along the minus strand of JAICPY010000102.1, from coordinate 8,871 downwards.
TGGCAGGCATCGACGGACACGGGTGGCTCGGGGCTCGCAGGCTATCGCGTCTTCCGCAACGGTGTAGCCGTCGCCACACCAACGGGCACGACATTTACAGACACTGGACGGACGCCGAGCACCGCATATACGTATCGTGTCTCAGCACGCGATAACGCATCACCCCCGAACGAATCTGCACAGTCCGCGCAGGTGGTTGCAAACACGCAAGCTGCAGGTGGTACTTGCACGGCCACGATCACTGGCGGCACTCCCGTCATGAACGTGGGCGAGCGCGCTGCGTATTCGGTGAATGTCACCGGCGGCACGACTCCTGTCACCTATCAATGGACCGTCAGCGGCGAAGTCATCAAGGACTACGAGGACCGCACCTCATCCGTTTGGTCGGTGACGCCGATGGCTGCTGCAGACTATCAGGCGCAGACACTCGCGTTCTATTGGAAGCCAGAGCCAAGCCAGCGACACCCGCTGAATGGTGGACCGGTGAATCGCACGGTTACGGTCAACGTGCAGGCAGGAACCTCTTCATGTTCTGCGCAAGTTATCGTGAGCGTCGAACGCAATTCGACGAACATCAATCGTCAGGCTGAAGACTTCTACACAGGTAATCATCCGGACGCTGGTGGTCGCGGTCGAGTTGGCAACGACCATAGCGCCTGGCACCGTGACTGGATGCCCGGTGTCGCCAATTTCGGTGTGACGCTATTCGACTTCCATCGCGAGTTTGTGGACCGATTCAACAGCTGGCGTCAGGAATTCGGATATCCAATGATCGTGCCGTGGGATCCAGGTACGCCGCTTCCGACTGGCCCCGACGTCAATCACACGAATCGCCGCTCGACCTACACGCTCACACCGCGAGCCAGCTGGTTCACTCTGGCGGGCGGCGGCGCAGCGCGGCCATCGAACGGCACCGCATGTGATACCGGCGGCGGTCAACAAGATCTACTCGATTTTGCAAACAGAAACATTCTGGGTTGCGCGGTGAACTCACCGATGCACAGCAACGTGCACAACCGCATTGGCGGAAACATGGCAACCACCTCAGGCGCGCCAATGGATCCCATCTTCTGGCGCTGGCACGAGTACATGGACTTCATCTCCCAAGACTGGCTTGCTGGCGGTGGCAACGGCAGCGCGATGCTGGCGATTCCTACCACCGAGCAGCGCCTCGTTGCAGGAGAGCAAGCGACGAGAGAGATCGTCGCCGCCAATCATGGAAAGCATCAGCATCACGGTGCGATGCACGCTGAGGAAACCCAGGATGTGTCCGAAGCGGCTCCTGAGAATGCTGCACAAGGGCACAATCATCATCCGCCTGCGGCAGCTACGGCTGGACCAAACGTCACCTTGTTGACTGAGGAGCAGCCGGACTCCGTGGTCACGCATCGCGGGAAAGCAGCGCGCGGACCGCGCATCGTGTACGAAGCGCCCTTCCGTACGCGCCCGTTCGTTACCGAGTTGCCTTCCGTGACGGTGACGTTCAGCGTTCCGGTGTTCGGCCTCACGGCCGATGCGCTCAGCGTCAATGGCTCGCCTGCAACCGAAGTCAAAGGTACGGGCGCAGGACCCTACGTCTTCACTGGATTCGAGACGAGCTCGGAAGAAGTTCTTCGCATCAAGTTCAATGGCCGCAAAGCACGTGATGCAGAAGGCAATCGTAGCGGCAATCGATCGTGGCGTTACTGGGTTGTGAAATCTGGTGAAGATCGCGATCGAGACGGTCTCGACGATGCCGAGGAAGTCACGCAGCACATGACGAATCCTCGCCTGCGGGACACGGATGCCGATGGCATGCCGGATGGCTTCGAGGTTCCTCGTGGATGCTTGAATCCGTGGGAAGACGAACGCAGCCCGCATGACATGGCTGGTGGCACATTGCCCGGCGATGACGACGCCGACGATGATGGCCTGACGGATCTGCAGGAGTACTACTTAGGCAGTAATCCTTGCGCGCCTTAACAGCGTAGCTGGAACGTAGTCACAAAGGGCCGAGAGCCGTAAGGTTCTCGGCCCTTCTTTTTGAGATCGACGCAAACGTTCTTTACAAGGCTCTATCGCTCAAGGCTCTCGCGCCTTGAGCCTCGCACCGCGTCGAGCAATCCATAGGCCAATCGAAGGCGACGCGAGCGTACGATCTGCACGAGACAACTACGCTCGAGGGGAATCGCGAAATGACGCTTGAAGTCCGTTGAGCGCCCACCGCCGACGAGAAGATCGATCACCTGCACTCCATCGGCAAACGCGCGTTCGATGCTATATCCAAGATGCAAAGATCCCAGCGACACCGAGCGTGCGAACTGAGCGTTGAACCCGCCTTGCAGGTGATATTCGCGGCCATCGACGATCAGGCTGTACATAGCCGAAACCGCTTGCTCACCAACGAACATCACTGACAATCTCGCTCGACCCAAACGCTCGAAGATCGAGAGCAGGGATTGGTGAAACTCTCCCATGAGTCCCACGAAGAACGGCCTGCCCCATCGATGCTTATGAAGCTCGTTCAGTGTTTGCGAGAACAGCGAAAAATCTTTCGCATCGAAATACTCAACGCGAACCGCGCCATAGTTCTGCAGCTTTGTTCGTTGCCCATACAGCTTGCGTCTGGCGTTCTGCGAGAGGCTTGCTAGATACTGCGAGAAGCTCTGCTCGCATCGTATTTCATAACTCTGATATCTAACTGGAACGCGAATCGCAATCCCGCCTGTAATCCTCTTCAAACAAGAGTAGGCACTCGAACGCAGATCGAGATCCGTCAGGATGAGCTCGTCCCAGCCCTCCTCATCCATCATATTCGTCATCAACGCGTTGGTAACTTCTTGCTTGTGCGCCCGATCGACGATTAGATCGAGATACTCCGTGCGCATGGTCATCGGTCCGCGCCAAATATTACCGATTGATTGCAGCCTGCGAATATTCACGCCTCGTTGGCGCCACACATTACGAAACAGCGGCGCCAGGCCGACCAGCCTGCCACCGCGGTAAGCCGCGTATAGACGCAACTCCAACCCGTTGGCCACCCCGAAGGTATTCCACCAGTTCCATTGCCAAGCCCAGCTCAGGAACAATCGATCGCACTCGGAACGAGACATCAGCTCTTCCCAATGCTGCGCATTCTCGCAAAACTCCGACTCGGTCCAGAGGCGTACCTCGAGCTGCGTTTCGCTTGGCACGTGCGTTGCGCGCGTCCCAATTGACTCTTCTGCCGCGCGATCAGCGCCGCGCAGACGCCGCAGGCCTTGCTTGATCTCCATCGCAGAGCGATAGACGGCGGGCAGTGGATCTCTCCAACTGAACAGAGCCGCACCGATATTGAGACCACATCGAGCGTGCTTGATGGAGCGCCAAATGTTCTTCCTTTCGCTGCTCTTGCGTAGACCTCGCAGAGCGCCTAGTTCGTCAAACCATAAAGCGGGGCGGCCGCGGCCAGATGGAGGCAACGGCAGGTTGAATCCATCGAGCGCCGCGTACGCAGAGAGATTCACACCGCCGACACTAGCAACGTAGGACTGGAAATCGTTACGGCCGACCGTCGGTTCAGTCACGTAGAAGCGGCCGTCGAGCGGATTGCGCTTCGCCTCGACCGATCCAAGGCCTTTGAGACCCGCGCGTTGTAAGAGCTCGAGCGACATTTGCTCGAACTCGGGTGCGTGCGCGTTGACGCAGATGGCCGTGGATCCAGTTTGCAGAGGCCATTGCAGGAGTTTGCGTCCGGTGTACCAGGCTCTCGGTGTGCCGCCACGATCGAAGTACGCCAGACAAAAGTACACTTCGTCGTCTCCACCCGGTATCCACTGCTGCACCACGTACCGCGGCGAATATTCGAACAAGCGCTCCCGATGAACGAAAGGTGTTTGAATATCGTTCAACGTGAAGAATTTCAAACTGGGAAATGGACCATCCCAAGCGGCTGTTCGGACCAGTGGCTTCACGATTAGTGGATAGGGACCACGCTCGAGAGCTGCATCCAACTCGGCATGCTTCTCCACGATTGTAGATGCGGGAACCGGAAAACCTTCAGCCGTTGCCCAGGCATGAAAGGCTGTTTTGTCCAAGAGCCGCTGTATAGCATCGGCCTCGGGCATGACGAACTCGAAGTATTTGGAGAGCTCACCCGAATGCTCCGCGACCAACTGTACGAGCGGATCCTGGGCCACGATCAGAACAGGCTTTTGCGCTGCCTTGCGCTCTGCCAGACGCGTTCCGAGATCAACTAGATGATGCAAATAAGCACGGAGATCCGGCGATGTAAGATGCAGCTCAGACCAAACGTTGGAACGCGTCGGAGCGGCCCAAAGATCGGTAGTCACTCCGACGATTCTGCAACGCAAATGTCTGATGGATCGTGCAGTGATCAAAGCGGTGACGCTTTCCGCACCTGTGATCACAACGAGCCCTTGTGACTCTCCCGATTCGCCCTTCATGCAAAGACGGAGCTAGCTAGCGCTGGCCGCTTTAGGAATCGGATCGGCTCGATTGGGCATCGCTGCATTAGCTTCGAGCCATGCTTGAAACATCAGCACTCCCCAGAGTCGTAGCGACCAATCGAAGCTTCCGCTCTGATGTTGTTGCCAACGGTGCGAAATCGTGGCCGCATCGAAGTGCCCTTCGCTGTACAGTCGCGCTGGATCAAGCAGCGCCGCAGCCCAATCCTTGAGCTCACCGCGCAGCCAACTTCCGAGGGGAATTGCAAATCCCATCTTCGGGCGCTCGAACAGCTCGCGCGGTACATGCTTCGCAAGCATCTCACGCAGGATCCATTTGCCTCGTCCATCTCGACGATGAATCTCCATCGGAATACGCCATGCGAACTGCGCTAAATCAGGATCGAGCATGGGTACGCGAGTCTCCAGACTCACCGCCATTGCCGCGCGATCGACTTTGACGAGGATGTCATCGGGCAGATACAAACCGAGATCCACGAACATCGATCGCTGTATTGGACCTGCGCCTTCCGGCCAAGAATCGGCGCGCTGCGCCAGGGAGTGCGGAGCTCGCCCGCCCCTTGTCGCGACCTCCGCATCGGGCCAGAACATCAATGCGCGGTGATAGGTCTCATCATAAGAAGCAACAGTCCAACTATTGGCGCGGGCGAGCATCCTCTCGTGCAAATCCTTTTTGACACGCATGTCCCGATTGATTAGCCCCAACCCGCGGAACATCACGTCATACGCTGCGCTCGGCAATGCTCGCACAGAAGCAGCCGCCAAGCGCCGAATGCCTAACGGGACGCGAGAAGTGGCGCTCCAGCGCCGCCAAGCTTGCTGATAACGATCGTAGCCCGAGAAGAGCTCATCACCTGCGTCTCCAGAAAGAGAGACGGTGACTCGACTGCGCGCGAGCTGCGAGACTAGATAAGTCGGAATCTGCGATGAATCCGCAAACGGCTCATCGTAGATGGTAGGCAACTGCGGAATGACGCGCAGTGCATCTTCGGGCGTGACCATCAACTCGGTATGTTCAGTACCGAGGTGCCGCGCCACTTTTTTTGCGTGTTCCGCTTCGTTGAACTGTCGTTCCCAAAAACCAATTGTGAAGGTCTTGACCGGCTGTCTGCTGGCTCGCTGCATCAAAGCGACCACCAGCGAGGAATCGACACCGCCGGAAAGAAAAGCTCCGAGTGGCACATCGGCCACCATTTGTCTTTCGACCGATGCGGCCAATCGTGCCTCAGCCCCAGCGAGTGCTTCTTCCGCTGAGCGAACTGGATTCGAAAGTGAGTCCTCGGCAATGCGCTTGCTGTCCCAATAGCAACGCTCGTTGATCTCGAAGCGCGCGCCATCGAGTTTCACCGTCACCCAATGAGCTGGCCGGACTTTATGAATCTCCCGATAGATAGAATGAGGTGCGGGGATGTAGTTGTAGCGAAGCAAGGACGCCAATGCGGATTGATCGATAGCACCAATCCAGTGAGGATGCGCTCTCAGTGCCTTCAACTCGGAACCGAAAAGCAGCGTAGAACCGCACTGTCCGAAATAGAGGGGCTTTTCTCCGAAACGGTCGCGGCTCAGGATGAGTTGATGCTCACGTCGATCCCACATCGCGATGGCGAACATTCCAATTGCATTCTGGAAAGTGCGCTCGATCCCCCACTCCTCGAATGCCGCGAGTAGAACCTCCGTATCCGAGCCGCCCTTGAATTGATGTCCACGCGCCTGGAGCTCTGCTTTCAGTACGGAGAAGTTGTAGATCTCTCCATTGAACACCATCACGAAGCGCCCACTCTTTGAAACCATCGGCTGATGGCCGAGCGGAGACAAATCGAGAATCGACAAACGTCGATGCGCAAGTCCAATGCCGTGCGCTTGATCGTGCCAAACGCCGGAATCGTCAGGCCCGCGATGTTCGATCGCAGCAGCCATCCGTTCCAGAGTCGGAGCGAAATCGATTCTGGATTGCCCCGATGTCAAGAAGCCTGCGATTCCGCACATCTCACTAATCGCCGTGGTGTTTCAATGAAGGTGTAAATGTCGCCCTAGCCAACGCCCGCCAGCCATGCGGTTGCCGAAGATCCCAACGCAGAGATCGCCCCGCAGCTTGCATGGCGCGCAGTCTGTGACCGCTGGCGGCCAAGCTTCGAGCCTGCCGGGCGTGAAAGCGGCACCACGTGGATCTTATGACGTCGGGCGTCGCCAGATCCGGATTTTCGTCTAAAAACCGCTTCAAAATGCGCTGGTTTGATGCCAAGCGGCCGGCTTTATCGCGTGAGATCTGTTGGCCACCAACCCGGTAGTACCCCCACAGTTCCGGTCTATATTCGAAATTCGCGAAGACGCTGAGCCTAAGCCACAAATCGTAATCATCGGCATGCCGGATGGCAGGATCGAATCCACCGACTCTCTCCAATGCTGCGCGCCGCACCATCGTCGTACTGAACGTGATGAAGTTATCCACGAGCAATTGCCGCCAAATCGAGCCTGCATGCCGAGGCATCTTTCTCTCGGCGATGGGTTGACCGTTTTCGTCGATGAGATCCTCTTCACCATAAAGAACGTCGATCGTAGAGTCGCCGCCCACAACGGCGACCTGACGCTCCAATTTCGCAGACGTCCATAGATCATCAGAGTCAACGAAACACACTAGTGGCGCAGAGGTTCGCTCAATCCCAGCATTGCGCGCGAGCGCTTGCCCCGAGTTCTCCTGAGTGTAAACACGGATTCGACTATCTTGCGATGCAAAGCGTCGTGCTATCGAGCACGACTCGTCCGTCGAACCATCATCGACGATGAGCAGTTCCCAATCCGACCACGTTTGCTGTTGCACACTTTCGATCGCAAGCGCAATGAATGCTGCGCGATTGAAGTTCGCCATTACTACACTGACAGCAGCCATGGTGCGTCGTCACGCTGCCGGTGAATCTGCTGCTGGCTTCGCGGATCGACCTCGGCGTCGTATCCAGGATACGATCTCCTTCCGCTCAGCGGAGGTCATGGCCAGGAAAGGCGCGGAGATGAAGTAGACCAAAGCGCCAGCCGCAGAGACTATCGCGAGCCTGGGGTACGTCGTCGGCGGCAATATGTCCTCGAGGGCCAGAACTGTGACGACCAGCAGCACCGCAGGGGCGATGAAACGCACTAGGACCGCTGACGTATATTGAAGTAACGTGATTCCGACCAGCTTGCACGTGACGTAGAGCGTTAACGGCACTACTACACAAGCGACCGCCACTTGGCCCGTGGGCGGACCGTAAAGGCCCATCGGCCCCACGAGCAGCAATCCAAGCGCGATACTCGAAGCTGCGGAGAACGGACCGATCTTCGCAAGAATCCCGTGTTGCCCGATCGCCGTGAGATAGCGGCTCGCGAATGGATTTGCGAATCCCAACAAATTCGCTGCTGCGAGCAGACCGACGACGCTCGCGGCCCCGCTCACGTATTCCTGCCCTGCCCAGCGGCCCAAGAAATCCGGTCCGAGTAAGATGATCAGCGCTGCAATCGGAACGACCAGGCCAACGACGAATCTGGAGGCAAGCAAGAAAATGTGTTTCGCCGCTTCGCTCTGCTCTTTCGCATGCAACTCACTAAACAAAGGCATGAACGCATGCGTCAGCGTCCAAGTAAGATTTCTAACCTGGCGGATCAGCGCGAGCGGTAGGGAGTAAAACACCACTTGGGCTGGCCCGAGCACTGACCCAATGATCAATACGGGTGCGTAGCCTTCCAGACTCGTGGACGCGCCTTGGACGAAGGACTTACTACTGAACCTCACGAGCTCGTTGAAGAATGCCTTCGAACGATACCGCAGCGTCGGAAAGAGACGTCCGTTCGTTCGCTTGTAAACCAACCTGAAGAATACGATGTACTTGGTCGTGGTCCCGACTCCATTGATCAAGGCCAAAAATATCAATGCATCGAAATGCTCGATCAAAAAGTACACCGCCGCCAAGCCGGTTAGCGAATTGACGATCGTGATGTTGTTCTTTGTCGAGTACTGCTGCAGTCCTTCCAGCACACTCTCGGCAACGTGTCCGGGAAAAGTGATGAGCAGCTGAAGTCCAATCAGCACCAAGAAGATGCTGTAGCGTTCCGTCGAAGCACCATCAGGGGCAACGAGGTCAGGGCGAAAAAGCGCCCAAGCCGAAAAGAAGATCAGCGCGAATCCACCAACGATCCCCAGCATTAGCAACGCGGTCGAATACATCGCGCGCAACTGAGCATCGTCTGCTTGAGCGTTGAAGCGTGCCGTGTACCGCGAGACTGCGGGTTTCAAGCCAAGTTCGAGCACACCCATGTATCCGACGACGGCGGTGACCATCTCCCAAATGCCGTAGTCATAACGCCCGAGCGCGCGCAGCGTAATGGGAGTGAGTATGAACGTCGTCGCCGCTTTGACGAGCATGAGCACGAGGTTCGAGCCCGTGCTCATCATGGC